>DKBB01000225.1 GCA_002451015.1 Acidobacteria bacterium UBA6911 | reverse complement strand
GACTCACCCAACCCTGGGACTGCATCATCGGCATCGGGATTGCCCGTGCCCGCCTGCTTGATGAAGGCGACATCATTCCTGCAAAAGGGAGCGACGGTACGCTTTTTGTTTTTAGGGTCCGGGGTGTTTTCAGCAGCCGTTCCGAGCTTCTGACGAATGACCTGCTGATTCTGCGGGAAGAGGACTGGAAAACCTTTTTCTCAGTTCCTGACGATGTAGCTACCGATCTGGTCGTTAAAGTACCCAACCCGCTGGAGGTCAATATCGTTGCGGAGAAACTCCTAAGTCGCTTCCCGGATGCAAGACCTGTAAACCGCGCACTTATCCTCAAGACATACGATGCCCTGTTTGGCTGGCGGGGATCGATCGTTGTTCTGGTCTTGATGGGCTCCCTGGCGGCTTTCTTTATCCTTGCTTGGGAGCGGGCTTCATCGATCAGCGGCGAAGAAGCCAGAATGCTGGGAATCTTGAGAGGCGTTGGGTGGGAAATATCGGACATAATCGAACTGAAGATGTGGCAGGGGATATCGGTATCGTTCATTTCGTTTCTGCTCGGGATACTCCTGGCGCATGTGCACGTGTTCCATTACGGCTGCGCCCTTTTCGCTCCTGTACTGAAGGGATGGTCCGTTCTTTTCCCGGAGTTCAATCTCAGGCCGGCAGCCGAGCCCGGCCAGATGCTCGCAATCCTGCTGTTGACCGTAGCCCCGTATACCCTTGCAATACTCGTTCCGGCGTGGAAGGCGGCGGCCACCGATCCCGACGAGGCAATGCGCAAATAATGCAAAAAAGGACCCGACATGCCGTCAAAAAAGAGTTTCGGGAAATCAGGGCGGCCGGAAACGGTCGAAAGGTTTTGGAGATGTTCTCGGCATTCTGTTGCCGATAAAATAATGTTCCGTATTTCCACTCTCTTGCCGGGTTTGCAGAGTAAAGAGTGCTGCGACTTTCGTTTGTTCGAGCGGAGACGGGTGTCCCGGGTCCGCTTCGTCGGCAGCCATAAGCCGGCCGCCGGGAGTTTCAGGTTACGGCTGGGATGGACGGTTTTAACCGCTATCCTGGTGCTGACATTCTGGGCATGCGAGCGCATGGCGCCCGAATATACCGTCTTGGAAAACGATGGAGAGTTTCTCGAACTGCAGCTGTCGGGCGAATCGACACAACCCGTACAATTTTATACCTACAAGTCCAATGGCAAGAACGTGAATTTTTTTGTTCGCAAGGATTGTGACGGAAATATTCGTACCCATTTCGACGCCTGCTACAGCTGCTTCAAGTACAAGATGGGGTACGTTGTGGAAGGCAACCAGGTAGTCTGCCGCGCCTGCCGTATTGGATATGACCTATCGGAACCGATTTGGGATTTTGTTGGCGCCTGCGTCCCGATAACTCTTTCCAGCAACGCTTCAGACGGCAAGGTTCGGATCAAGATACGCAATATCAAAAAAGGGATTCCATTTTTTTAAAGTCCGGTTTTAAAAGGACAGAAGGCTCCTGTGCAGGATTCTTCGAAAGTCCCCGCACCGGCAAGAAGAAAACGGGGCTGTACGGTTTGGGAAAAGGAGCCGATATAACCTGTCGGCGGCAGTCTGAATTTTCTTTCCGACAAACATAGCTTCCTGTTTACCTTAGAAGAAATATCCTCCAAATAATCGAAGATTTTTTATTTAGCTGTTAAAATGGGCGCGGCCGCTAAAAAAATAATCCTATTCCATGGGATCACGGCTGGACGCCCGCGACATTAATGGTTTAGGTCAGTGGTTCTTTTTTTAATCCAACAAGGGCAATGTCCCTGTATCTTTTCATGCCCGCTGGAGAGAAACGAAATTCGAATATTGTTTCAGGCAGCTCACCCCATTGCAAGAAGATTATGAAAACTACAATTCTGTTTGTGATTCTTCTGGCCGGCCTTTTCTCCCTAGGGGCATTTCCCGATCCGGGCGTTCACGAACGGAGTCGGCTATTTGAAAATCCGCCCGCAGAGTGCCGCATTATGATGCGCTGGTGGTGGTTCGGTCCGTCTGTCACCAAGGCCGAGCTCGAGCGTGAAATGAAGCTTATGAGGGAGGGCGGCATCGGCGGATTCGAAGTACAACCGGTCTACCCGCTTTCACTCGACGATACCGATAGAGGAATACAAAACTTTTCCTTTCTTTCCGACGAGTTTCTGGACGCCCTTCGTTTCACTTCCGGTAAAGCGCGTGAACTCGGATTGCGTATGGATCTGACGCTCGGAAGCGGCTGGCCCTTTGGCGGAGCGCAGGTGCCGGTCCGGGATGCAGCCGGAAATCTGCGCATCGAAAAGCTTCCTGTTCCCGAAGGAACGCGTCGCTTGGCGTTGCCGGCTATAGGGGAGGGTGAAAAATTCCTGGCTGCTTTTCTAAGCCGTCTCCGGGACGGACAGATCGACGGATCGGGGATTCGCGAACTTACCGACATCAAGAATGGAGTTGCGACACTCCCTGACGGACTGGAAGGAACGCACGGGGTTCTGGTTTTCATTTCCAGTCGCAGCGGCATGATGGTCAAGCGTCCCGCTTTCGGCGCCGAAGGATTCGTGCTCAACCACTATGACCGCGCCGCTGTCGAAGGATATTTGAGAAATGTAGGCGACCGCCTGATACAGGCGCTTCAACCGAATCTCCCATACGCCGTTTTTTGCGACAGCCTTGAAGTCTATGGAGGAGACTGGACCGAAAATTTCCTTGAGGAATTCCGCAGGCGGCGCGGGTACGATTTAAGGCCCCACCTGCCGGCTCTCGCTTACGATCTCGGGCCTGTGACTTCAGCGATCCGCAATGATTGGGGCCGGACGATGACGGAGTTGTTCAATGACAATTTCATGGTACCTGCACATGAATGGTCTCAAAAAAACCAAACTCTTTTCCGGATACAGGGCTACGGCATTCCTCCCGCTACCATCGCGAGTAACGTTCATGCAGATATATCCGAAGGAGAGGGGGTTCAATGGAAAGAGGTGAGCGCCACACGCTGGGCATCTTCGGCTAGTCACCTGTTCGGGCGCACAGTGACCACTTCCGAAACATGGACATGGCTCCATTCCCCCGTCTTTCGCGCGACGCCGCTGGATATGAAGGCAGAGGCAAACCTGCACTTCCTTCAGGGGATCAACCAGCTGATCGGGCACGGCTGGCCCTACAGCCCGGAAAAGGCTGAATACCCCGGATGGCGATTTTACGCCGCAGGCGTTTTTAACGAAAAGAATCCCTGGTGGATCGTTATGCCGGAGGTCACACGCTACCTGCAGCGCTCCAGCTATCTTCTCAGGCAGGGGGATCCCGTTAATGATATTGCTTTTTATCTGCCCGTTTCCGACGCATATGCCGGCTTTAAACCCGGTTATGCCAATCTTATCGAAAGCCTGCGGCGGCGGGTTGGGCCGGATGCTGTTGGAGCCGTGCTCGACGCCGGATTCAACCTCGACTTATTTGATGATGACGTGCTTCGACAGCTCGGCAGCATTGACGGCGGCGCTCTGGCACTGGGTTCGAACAGATATCGCGCGGTTGTGCTTCCGAATGTGGAACGCATCCCTGTAGACACCTACCGGATGCTGGCAAAGTTTGTAAACTCCGGCGGCAAATTGATTGCCACCAGACGTCAGCCTGTCATGGCTCCTGGATTTGGAGCCGCCGAATCGGAACACGCGGAAATTAACCGGATCAGCCAATCTCTTTTCTCTTCCTCTGCGGGAAACGCGCGTTTTGTTGAAGATGAAAAAGAACAGCTCGCGGTTGCTCTTCGCGATATGCTCCCCTTCGATGTTGCGTTGACACCGGAGGTTCCGGAGATCGGGTTTGTGCATCGCAAAACGGGGGATGCGGAAATCTATTTCCTGGCGAACAGCTCCAATATCAATCAAAAAACAGAAGCGTCTTTCCGGGTTGCCGACATGCAGGCCGAATGGTGGGACCCGATGACGGGACAAATCACGCCGGCTGCGATATCCGCGGACAAGGATGGCGTAACATCCGTAACGCTGGAACTGGAACCTTATGAGGGCCGTTTTCTTGTCTTTACCAAACACGCGGTTCAAGAACCAGTTACAGCCATGGTTTCTGAGACGGTATCTTTGGATCTCAGTGAAGGGTGGCGGGTCACGTATGGCTCCAAGGGGGTATCCGGAACAATGGAGCAATTGAGCTCCTGGACCCAGGATGAGGCGACACGATATTTTTCCGGTGTCGCGGTCTATGAAAAAACCGTATCCGTTCCGGAAAATATGATGAATCCGGGTACGGTTCTAAGCCTTGATTTCGGCGAAGGAGAGGCATTGGCAGGAACCCGGGGCCGGTCGAACGGTATGCAGGCCTGGTTCGAGGGCCCGGTACGCGAAGCGGCCGTAGTGTATATCAACGGACAGCGTGCCGGATCGGTCTGGTGCCCTCCGTACACGGTTGAGGTAACGGGATTTCTGAAGCGTGGAGACAACAGGATCCGGATCCAGGTGGCCAATACCGCAGTCAATTATATGGCCGGTAGATCCCTGCCTGATTATCGCTTATTGAATCAGCGTTACGGCAAACGCTTCGATCCCCAGGATATGGATAAAATAAAGCCGATCGATTCAGGGCTGCTCGGGCCAATCCGGCTGGTAGCTGCTCAATAACGACCGATTCAAAGAGGTGGAGCTGAATACATTCAATAAATCCCGAACCTGAGGGTGGAACCATGATGCACAAATGGAAAATGCTTGTAGCCTCGACAGTCATTATCGGACTGTCGGTCATCGCAGGTTCGAACATTGTCCGAAGCGCTGGAGACAGCCTGGAACGGGGCTTTGCAGATCCTCCCGATTCAGCCAAGCCGCGCGTATGGTGGCACTGGACGGGCGGCAATGTTACCAGGGAGGGAATTACCAAAGACCTGGAATGGATGAAGCGCATCGGTATCGGCGGGGCGCATTTTACCGATATCGGTTTTGACGGCGGGCAGATTGTTGAAAACAAGGTCGAGTTTTTTACTCCGGAGTGGTTTGATGCCGTCAGGCATGCGGCCGCCGAATCGGACCGGCTTGGACTGGAGCTTTCGATCTTCAGCTCGTCGGGGTGGAGCCTGACGGGCGGGCCGTGGGTAAAGCCCGAGCAGGCAATGAAAAAACTGGTCTGGAGTGAAACCAATATTCAGGGACCCGCGAAACTGGCCATGAAGCTTCCACAGCCGCCGTCACATTACGGAGCATTTGCTGATTTGCGCACCGTTAGTGGACCGGCTCCTTCCGAAATGTACTACGACGACAGCGCTGTGATTGCCTTTCCTACACCTCCTGATGAAGCGGTGATGGAAAACCTCAAGCCCAGTGTAATCACCAGCGGCGGGGAAGTCGACCCCGGCCCTTTAATGGATGATAGCGCAGAAACCAGCGTTACCGTTGTTGCCGGCCAGGACGGGGCTGCGTGGGTGCAGTATGAGTTTTCCCAGCCGATCCGGACCAAAGCGGTAACGCTGATTGCCCCGGGTCGTGGCGTGCCGTTCGGGCGGATCCAGATGAGCGATGATGGCGTGCATTACCGTACGATTGTCGAATTGCCGGGAGCGTTGCAGTACCGTCCTGCCGGATTCAAAACCTACGCATTTCCGGAAGTCTCAGCCAGGTTTATCCGGGTAACGATGACGGGGGCAGCTCCGGATCCAGATGCCGTCATCTACCAGACCGCACCGAAGCCGGCAGAGAAATACCAGCTTGGCGAATTCGTCGTCCACACCGGAGCAAGGGTGGACCGCTGGCAGGACAAAGCCGGCTTTAATTTGATTTATGATTACGAGTCCGTACCGACTCCCCCTGTTTCGGCTGAATCCCGGATACAGTCCGCTGACGTTATCGATTTGACTTCCATGATGGACGACAACGGTATGCTGCATTGGGATGTGCCGGTCGGAAACTGGACTATCCTCCGCATGGGGTGCGCCCTGGTCGGTTCCCGAAACCGGGCCGGAACACCCGCCGGTTCGGGGCTGGAAGTGGATAAGCTTAACGAAAAACATGTCGAAGCCTACTTTCATGGCTATTTGGACCCGATTGAAAAAGCCCTGGGACCACTGCTGGGCAGAAGCCTGCGGTACATGATGATGGACAGCTGGGAAGCGGGGATACAGAACTGGACCGACGACATGATTGCCCGGTTCCTGCAGAGGCGGGGATACGATCCAACTCCCTATCTCCCTGTTCTCGCGGGACGCGTTGTCGGGGATGCAGACAGAAGCGACCGCTTCCTGTGGGATTTTCGCCGTACCATTGTGGATTTAATTGCCGAAGCTCATTACGGCACAATGGCGGACCTGCTCAGGCAGAAAGGAATGGGTATTTATGCCGAGGCGCCGGGTGTCTCGATGGAGATTCTTGAAGATACGCTGCTGACCAAGAGCAAGGTGGAGATTCCGATGGGCGAGTTCTGGCTCGGGCGAATGCATCCTCCATCGGAATATTATGCCGATGTGCGTATGGCCGCTTCCGCGGCGCATGTGTATGGTAAAAAATTTGTCGCCGCCGAGTCCTTCACCGGCGGTGGGTTCGATGCGCCTGCAGCCTACAAGAACCTGGCCGATTACTGGTTTGCCCAGGGTGTCAACCGAGTTGTTTTCCACTCATCCGCCCATCAACCACTGGATACCAAGCCGGGCAATACGATGGTCGGGACCCACTTCAATCGTAATATTACCTGGGCGGAGCAGGCCGCAAGCGTCACAACATACCTGTCGCGCATATCGTACATGCTACAGCAGGGACTTTTTGTGGCCGACCTTGCCTACCTGTTGAACGAAGGCGCACCATCCAGCCAGCCGTTCTGGGGAGCGGGACTGCAGCCGGCCCCTTCGGATGGATACGACTATGACACAATCAATGCGGACGTGCTACTGAATCGGATGACAGTGAGTGGGGACGGGCGGCTTGTCTTGCCTGACGGCATGAGCTATAGAGTTCTGGTGCTCCCGCAGATTGATCGCATTCGTCCCGAACTGCTTCGAAAGATACGACGCTTCGTAGCCGCTGGCGCAATTCTTGTCGGCCCGAAGCCTGTCATGTCTCCGAGTCTCCAACATGGCGCGAACAACGCGGATCTTGAAGTGAAGGCGCTGGCCGATGAGATCTGGGGCGACCTCGACGGCGTCCAGCGCAATAAGCATTTTTACGGTAAAGGTCTGGTTGTGTGGGGTCTGCCGATGGAGGATGTGCTGTCACTGGCAGACATTCCAAAGGATGCGGAGTTCGCCGGCCCTTTGGATACTTCCATTGTCTGGATTCATCGCCGCTTAGGCGATACGGACCTCTATTTCGTCGCAAATCGCACAGATCTTTTGCAGGATGTGCAGGCGCGTTTCAGGGTGGAGGGAAAAGAAGCGGAATTGTGGCGCCCCGATACCGGAGTGATCGAACCGGCCGATCATACCGCTACTGACGGCAGGACGACCGTACCGTTGCATTTGGAGCCGCGGGAATCCGTATTCGTCGTGTTCCGTCGCTCCGCGGTATCGATGTCTCGCACAATAAGCCCTGTGACGACTACCACTTTGGAAACTTTGGACGGGCCCTGGGAAGTAGTTTTCCCACCCAACATGGGTGCCCCGGGGAAAATACAACTGGCACAACTTGAATCCTGGACAGAGCATCCTGACGATGGTGTGAAATATTTCTCCGGCACTGCGACGTATTCGAAGACGATGCGGGTTCCGCAGGATTGGCTTAAATCTGAAACCAGGATTGAGCTCGACCTTGGAACCGTTAAAGACATTGCACAGATATCTATAAACGGCAAACCGGCAGCATTATTGTGGAAGCCGCCTTACCGGGCCGATATTTCCAAATTCCTGAAAATCGGAGCAAACCGTCTGGAAATAAAGGTTACCAACCAGTGGACGAACCGCCAGATAGGTGATTGGGACCTGGATCCGGAGCAGAAAGTGTTGTCGCCTATGCCCGCTTGGCTGAGACGCTTCAGCCCTCCAAAAAACCTTGATGAATCCGGTCTGATCGGCCCGGTTACGGTAGGTTCCATTAAAGTGCAACCAACGGGGAACAGGTGAGAATGCAGCCCATTCTGCACTTCCCTGCGCGGCTTAGCAGCCGGCACGATAACTATTATAGGGGGGAAATAAGATGAAAAAGCTTTTTGTCTTATTGACGGGATTGTGTCTGGCGGCACCCTGTGCGGGAGGTACAAAAGTGGATGATGTACAGCCGTGCGATGAAAAAATTCTTGGACTCGAAGTCATAGAAAATTTGCTTGACCGCGAATACATGCTTTACTACGGCGACAAGGGTCTGCATTATGCCGAGGCCTGCACGGGAGTCGGAGCGTTGCGAATTGCTGAAAGCCTTCAGGACAGGAAATTGATCGAAAGAATTATCGCACGGTATGAAAAATTTCTGGAGCCGGACAGCTTTTTGATCTCCCGGCAGCCGCACGTCGATCACAACGTAGAGGGAATCGTGCCGCTTCAGATCTACCTGATCACGGGAGACAAACGGTATCTGAACGCTGGTTTGTCTTTTGCCGACAGCCAGTGGGAAAATCCGCGGGAGGATGGACTCACCTCGCAAACCCGATGGTGGATCGACGATATGTACATGGTCGGAATGCTTCAGATACAAGCATACCGGGCTACCCGGGAAATCAAATATGCCGATCGGGCCGCACTGCAATTGGCAACCTACATTAATAAATTACAGCAGCCCAACGGATTGTTTTTCCATGGACCGGAATTTCATTACCACTGGGGCCGGGGCAATGGATGGGTGGCCGCTTCGATGGCCGAAGTCTTAAAATCCCTGCCCGTCGATCACCCCGGGCGTCCGGAACTCATGGCCGGATACAGGAAAATGATGGCAGCCCTGCTGACATTCCAGTCAGACAACGGCATGTGGCGGCAGTTGATCGATTATGAATATTCCTGGGCCGAAAGTTCCTGCACGGCGATGTTCTCCTATGCCATGACGGTAGGCGTCCAACTGGGCTGGTTGGATAAGGATGCCTATGGGCCTGCCGTTGAAAAAGCATGGAAAGCGCTCTGCGCACATGTTGACCGGGAAGGCAATGTTCGGGAAATTTGCGTGGGGACCGGACAAGTGGACGATATTGAATTTTACCTGAAGCGGCCGCGCACACTGGGTGATTTTCACGGGCAGGCGCCGGTTTTATGGTTTATCCACGAACGGCTGGACAAAAGAAACCATCCATAAAGATTCCCTAGCAGCCCGTGCAACCCCCATCCCCGATCCCGTGACCATGCCGGATCAGCCAAAGCTCCGTTTTTATTAATGAGCCGGCTTTCCGGGCTTATGGAATTGTCCAACTGCAATATTTACCTGCTCTTCCCCGGAATTCACTCACACCTTAACAGGGAAGTTCTAATGAGATCATCTACTGGTAAATTAGTTTTTATTGCGAAGGTAATTGGACGAAACATTCCCAATATACTTGGATAATCCGGTGGTTTTCTGGGTTTCTCGTGCAGAGAGGATGGTTTTGAAGAATTCCAAGTGGCTTCATTATATGGCTCGATTCGGTTAAATAATTGATTGGAAAGATTATACCTGATGCCAATCCTCGAATATGGCTGGACGGATCCAACTAATTCTACTCAAAGCTATTAATATTTCTTCAACGGCCGAAATATTCCCAAACGGACCCAGTCAAGCGCAAATCCGGTTTGCGCCATTATTGAATCCGGTCATTGAAGATTGGAGCCCATGAGCAGCAAACAGGGAATATCGATCTTTGCATAAAAATAATAAAAACTTGTAACATTCTTTGAAATCAGAAGTATTACTAATTGAAAAATTTGGGGATCCGATCCGGAATCAATTTTTGTTAAAGAATGCTTTATGGATACTACTTAGATTGATGAACATATAAAAATCCGCTTTAACCTGAGTTCTTCAGAAATAACGCCGTACAACGCTGTTTCTAATTACAAAACAACAGGATGCTCGGGCGGAGTTGAGTAGGTAGACCTATTCAGCGGTTTCTTCGGAGTCTGTGACAGTCAAGTTAATGTTCCTATTCTGCAGGGTTTATGAGAGTAAAAAAGTCCAAGTGCAAAAGTTCGAAGGATGTTTTTTCAACCGTTTCAAACAGAACCATTCCGTGGCCGGGGCTCATTGCGTTAGTGGCTGCCGTGATAATACCCTGGTTTGTGAAAACCGCCATCGGTCACGAGCCTGTGAGACTTACCAGCGTCGATCCCGTGAGGGAAATCCACGTCGGTAAATGGGGAGATTTAACGCTGACTCCCATCGTTATCTCGCCGCCCATAGAACTCGTGTCCACCGATTGGGGGGAGATAGGCCGACCTACCTGGTTCTTTCCGGGTGCCGACGCCGAAAAGGCTGCCCGAATGCTGCAATCGGCGGGCGTTTCAGCCGCCGACACGGAACGGCTGCGATCCGCAGTGCGGACCGAACCGCGGATCGACGGCGTTGTCCTTACTCCGGACCCGGTTTGGGTGCGCTCGCTCACTCCNNCTTTATGCCATGTTGGCCAAGAGCGAACTGAACCTGGCCCAGGCGCAGGCTTTCAGGTATCCCGGCGCGAGCCCGGAAGACTGGCTCGATCCGAACCTGATCTCGCCGGAGACGCGGCAGCTCGTCGAACCGCTCATCTACCGGGATGGCGACTACATGATGTTCTCCGATATCGAACTCGTGCGGGATGAGATCGGCAGCGACGACGAACTGAGGAAGCTCAGCAAGACCCTCTTTCGACAACCTACCATGATTGCGCACCTCTCGGTCGGTTCCTCAACCGACCTCGATGCCCTGGTCGAGTATTGGGGTCGCGGCGGCCGCGACATCAAAATACGGCCCCTGATCGAATCTGTTGCAGGGGGCGGCACCGGTGAAACCATTGATGTGATCCACCTGCTCCCGAAGTTTGCACAGGAACACCTGTACCGTTACCCGACGTTTTCGGACGCGGACTTGAACAAGCCGGCGCTCGTCAACTGCCTGTGGACATCCCTCAACTTCTTCCGTCAGAATCCGGATGACCGTTTCCTGGATGCGGCGGTCGCCCTCAAGACGCTCCAGGAGAACTACTTTATTATCGAAACCGATTTCAAGCTTGGGGATATCCTGGCGTTCGTCGACAGGGAAGGAAAAATCTTCCATGCCGCGGTGTACATTGCCGACGACATCATATTCAGCAAGAACGGGATCTCGTCCATGGCGCCGTGGACCCTCATGACCATCGATGAGGTTGAACAGTATTACGGATGGCGCTCGAAAGATACACGCGTTATCGTCCACCGGCGGAAAGACTTGTAATCCGGCCAATTCCGGATCTTCCCTTGATCCTCAATGAACTCCACTTGGCCCGGCAGCAAAAGCCAAAAGAGTCCATAGAGTTTGATGAAAGCTCAATCGATTGTGAGATTGAAAAAAGGGAGAGAAATATAAACCGAGGCAATCCTAGAAATTGGATTGCCTCGATTCTGCAAATTTGTTCATTCCCAGCCCGGATGTCTATATTTCCGGCGTTGTCAGGTCCGGAGGGGCGATAACATTCACATTCATTCGAAGCATTGCGTCACGGATCTCTTGCGAATGGCTTCCCGCTATCAGAATGTTGTGGATGCCTGCTATGTTCTTGAGGAACCCGTTGACGTCGTTGATTTTTATCTCCGCCCTGTTTGAACAGAACTTGCGCATATTTTCCATTCCGGCGGGGGCGTTTTCAAATGATGGTGTGTCCATATCGTATTTCCCAGGCCGGATTTTCCCGGGCCACAGGACAAAAGACCTCAGGTCCTTGCTGAAGCCGCCCATAGTAATGTCAAGGCCCACGGGAAATTCCATCTCCGCGGTTACTCCTCGCCCATAACCGTGATAATCACGCAGGACGTACGGCTGCTGTTCACCATCGGGCCCAAACATTTTTAAGGGCGTGACACAATGTCTTAGAACGGTTGAGGAGGTTTCGGTATTCACGGAGGAAACGTTGCTAACGTAGGAAGGTTTTCGGCCGATCTCCTGCAGTACCATGGAGGCAAGCATCATGCATATATCGGCTTCACACGGGGCGGACACTCCTTCGTCCCTCAGTCTTGTAAATGCGAGGCAGGGGGTCGGCAGCGTTGTGTCGTTGCCAAAGGAATAGCTCAGGCAATCAATGGAAATAGAGGACAAACTCTCCTCGTCGACAATATTCCGCAATAAAACGTACAACTTGGAAGATTTGATGATTTCTTCGTCGGAAGGCTCGACGATTTTTGTCGCCTCCTTTTTCCACCGCTCCATTTCTCGGCGGGCGTCCGCTTCATTGACGCTTTTCATCCGTTCTATCAACTCTGCCATCGGCCGGTGTGCTAAACGGACACCCGTCCGACGGTAAATGAATTCATCGCTCAAATTGGGCGCGGGGACGGTGGTGGAATCATAGGGCCTGCCGAAAATAAGGGCTTTTTTCCCTTCCAGTATTCTCGGGGCTGCAAAGATTTTAATCAGTTCAATGGCGCGCTCTTCAGAATGGGCGACAAGGGCATTGGTGCCTTTAATTTGAAAGGCTGCTGCCAGGTCCGTTTCGAGCAGGATCAGATCCGGGTTGGCAGGAAGAAGTATAACAGGAATATCCAAAGTGCCCATGCCCTCGGCAATATGCCTGGAGGTCATGCCGACAGCCGGCAGTCGCATTAAAAGGATATCCGTATTTTTACCCTCGATGGAAGCAAGGATTTCCTGCGGCTTTTCAAAGTTGGCCTTCATGGCGGTTACGTTGATATCGTATTCTCTTATGGACTTGATGGAATCGATAAATTTTTCATAGCTTTCCGGAGTGTTACTAATGAGAACCAGATTTCTTTTCTTCCCGGTTGGGCTCGGTTTCACTCCACTTATAGTGCTTTGCCCCGCAAGATTTGCTGCAGCAATACTTGTTACCGGAAGGGTTGCCGCCATACCCGCCAGAGTAGTTGCCTTAATAAAGTCGCGTCTTCTGAAATGGATCCCTTTTTGGTAATTCCCCATCTTTACTTCCCCCTTTTCGATCTTCAGCCCACAGGCTTTTTCCCCTCCATGACATATGGAGCTGCCTGGATAGCTGAACCTCAATATTTGAATTCCTTGCCTGGATTGGACCTGCATTTCCTGCAAGTATGGATTTCCAGGCAAAATAAGTGCCACATTGTAGTATTATGGGCCGAGGTGCGTCAAATCTATTATGCGTGTTCATTACAGGAGCCGTCTTTAAGATCGCAGCCAAATCGGATTGGGAAATGGTATACAATCCATTTTTTCGACCTGCGGTCCAAAAAATAAAAACCGCTATATTGATTTTTATTGGGGTGGGAGAGAAAAATGTCAGTTTCAATAAGGAAAGCGTTTTAAAATTTACCGAAAAGCCAGAACCGCCAACGAAGCAGGAGTTACCACGAATGAATAAAAAGGAGTTTTCAACTATTCGTCGCAATTTTGGAAAATCGCAACTCCAGATATCCCAGTTGCTGGGTGTTTCCCTGAAGGCCGTTCAGAGTTTCGAACAGGGGTGGCGGAATATCCCTGTTCATGTTGAGCGACAGCTCCTGCATCTACTTGCGTTAAGACAAAACACTAACAGAAAGGGCGATCCTTGCTGGGTGTTGCAGAAGTGTTCTAAAGAAATTCGTGAAAACTGTCCGGCATGGGAATTTAAGGCCGGCCTTTTTTGCTGGTGTATTTGCGGAACAATCTGTCATGGAAAGGTCCAAAATAGCTGGCAGAAAAAAATGAAAATATGCCGGCGATGTGAGGTATTTAAAAGGTCCGTGTCCCTTTAAGCGCCAGGGGATCCGGCTCCTGAATCCGGTTGTTTCTTGGCACGGGAATATCCGTACATCGTAATCACCGGCGGCAACTTCCGGCCCATGTTCCATTAGGAGAACAGACACATCGGCATGGGCACCCGTGAACAGCACCCTGAACCTGTTATCGAGCTGCACCCCGATACAGCGCAACCGCTCGGTATCGAGGAGGGGGACTGGATCTATATCGAAACCTGCAGGGGCGTGATCCGGCGGCGGGCGCGACTCGTCAAAGAAATCGGCGTCGGCGGGTGATAGTGAGGGGTGGAGTTTCAAGAATCGACCATTTCCGTCAGTTTTTCCCGAGCGGATCGCGGTGAGTTGTTAAAATTGACGGATCAGGGTTCTCTGTACCGCATTGCTGTGAAATCCCCTGGGAATCAAGGTTCAGAAGCTTTTGTAATAACAGTAAGAAAGATACGCTCTATTGATTTGATTAGTAATGGGCTTGCCCTGAAGCATTATGGAGGATATTGCATGCGCTGCAGCTACCGCCGCATACCTGTAATCTGCATTCCGACGATCGTGATTTTCGCACTCTCCGTTTCAGTTCTCATTGGAGCACCGGCTTCAACCTCGGACAATCCCGACGATCGATGGAGTCTGCGGCTCGACCGCCTCGAAAGCGGTGTGCAGGCGCAGGAAGCCATCCGGGCGGTAAAACGGGTGCAGTACACGTTTGGGTATTATCTTGAATCGGGTTTGTGGGCGGATCTTGCCGAATTGTTTACGGTCAACGCTGTTGGACGGTTTCCGAAAGTCACGGTCCAGGGAAAAGAAAATCTCCGAAATCACTTCATGGCCCGGGCTGAACGCGGATCACCCGGTCTCTCTGAAGGGAGTTTAAACGTACATTGCATCATGCAGCCTATCGTGTCTCTCGGGTTGGACGGGAAAACGGCCAGGGGGACCTGGCACGAGATGGCCATGTTGGGGAAGTTCGGTGAATCTGCGTCCTGGCAGGGAGGTGTTTATGAGAACGAATATGTTATGGAGGAGGGTGTCTGGAAAATCAGGCAGCTGAGCTATTTTGAACAGTACCGGGGGACGTACGATGATTGGGGGCATAAAGCGCCGTCAAGCTGGAATATCCCCTATCATTTCGAAGCTGCGCACGTAGGCGTCACGATCCCCCCGGCAGTGCTTCAGGCTCCTTTGACAGGAAACTCCCGCATGCCGGATGCGAGTCGTCTTGCCCGGCTTGAGCAGCGTGTCGGACTATTGGAAGACGAAACTCAAGTGCAAAATCTTCAACACAGCTATGGATACTACATGGACCGTAAAATGTGGGATGACGTCGCCGACCTTTTTTCGGAAGAAGGAGTCCTCGAGGCGGGCCAAAGGGGAGTTTATGTCGGGAAGTCGCGCATCCGGCGCGCCCTGGAAGTGTTCTATGGCCCATCGCCACTTCGTAAAGGGGAGCTGTTCGATCATATCAATTTGGCCACGGTTGTTACCGTCGCATCCAACGGCCGCAACGCCAGGGCCCGCACGCGTCAGTTGTCTATGCAGGGTCTCAACGGCAAGTATGCTCAATGGGAGGTGGGCACCTACGAAAATGAATTCATCAAGGAAGGCGGAGTCTGGAAAATTAAGGCCGTTCACTACTATCCGGAGATGATCACCGACTATGATATGGGTTGGGCGCGGAATGCAAAGCCGGCACCTTCAGCGAGTCGTGAATTTCCTCCCGACCGCCAGCCGACGCAGGTATATGGGATCTATCCCCAAATCCGTTCCGTGGCGCTTCACTATATGAACCCCGTAACCGGCCGGTCCCCTCAATATCCTCCGGGCACGCTACTCCCCCAGCACGATACAGAAACATTACAAGGCGACACCTTAAATATGCCTGCCGCCGGTGACAGTTCGAAAATGGAAACACGACTTGCAGCGGTAAAACGAAAGCTCAATGCCGCCATCGCGGTGGATGCGGTGGAGAATCTCAACAGTGCCTACGGTTACTACATTGACGAGTCGGCGTGGGATATGATGGCAGACACATTCGCAAGCAATGGATCGAAGGAAATCACCGGAGCAGGCGTGTATGTCGGACGGGAGCGTATCAGAAAAATACTGAACCTGCGGGGACCACAGGGCGGCCGTACTCCGAACTTTTTTACCATCCATCAGCTGACACAGCCCGTTATCCATATCTCTGAAGACGGTAACAGCGCCAAGGCAAGATTGCGCCTGTTCCAGTGCGGCGGCAATGCGGACGGATCTTCAGGATCATGGATCGGCGGCATTTACGAGAATACGGCGGTTAAAGAAAACGGTGAATGGAAATTCGGCGTGCAGGATCTGCAGCACACCTTCAATGCGTCCTACCGTAACGGTTGGGCCAGGGTCGGCACCGTGACTCGCAGGAATGCCGAAGCGGGGCGTCAAAAGACCGGACGCGAGGTGCCCGGCGGAGGAATACAACAAGGTTTGGGTGGTGCGGCTTCCCCGCTTCAGTTCATGCACGAGTTTCCGCCGGATCGACCGATTCGTTCGAAGCAATATACATTCCCGGAAATCGTGGACCCCGCCTTCCATTACGTGAATCCCGTAACGGGACGTAAGCCGGGCTTGTTGCTGAAGTGATTTTCTGGAATGATCATGATAAAATATCTTCAGTTGTACTCCTTTACCAAATCTTGAATTATTTGAACGTTTCGAGCTTGAGATTCATTAAAAAGAGTTGTTTTGCATAAAAATCAATGGCTTACTGTGCTATCGGTTCCGCATGTCAGACGGCATGGTTGGCAATGGCAGCATTGCCTGCCGCTGTTTAAATGAGATTTAAGATTTTTGGAAAGACAGTAGCGCCCGGGAGGTTTGAAATATCCTTATGAACAATAAAAAAGGATTCGACAACGATCAGTATATTCAAGAACAGAGAACTGAAATTCTTGAGCGAGTGAATCGTTTCGACAACAAGCTCTACCTTGAATTCGGCGGGAAGCTCTTATTCGACTATCACGCATCCCGCGTGTTGCCCGGCTATGATCCCAATGTGAAAATGCGTTTGATCCAGAATCTCGGGGATAAAGCCGATATCCTTCTGTGCATTTACGCAGGCGACATCGAACGCAAAAAGATCCGGGCGGACTTTGGCATTACCTACGATGCGGATGCTATGAAGTTGATCGACGAACTCCGGGGCTGGAATATCAATGTCCGCGCTGTCATCATCACCCGTTTCGACCGGCAGCCGGCTGCCATGCTCTTCAAAAACAAGCTCGAACGCAGAAATATTGATGTTTTCACGCATAGCTATACCAGGGGCTATCCGACGGAAGTGGAATCGATCGTAAGTGATGAAGGTTATGGAGCCAATGAATATATCGAAACGGAAAAGCCGCTGGTCATTGTAACCGGACCCGGACCGGGCAGCGGGAAACTGGCGACCTGCCTGTCACAGCTTTACCATGAATACCGGAAAGGCATGAAGGCCGGCTACGCCAAATTCGAAACATTCCCCATCTGGAATCTCCCGGTCAAGCATCCTGTGAACATCGCTTATGAAGCCGCTACTGCAGATATCCGGGATTTCAACCTTATTGATCCNNGTCAAACGCATCCTTGACAAGATCACCGGCGGCAAATCCTTTTACATGTCACCCACAGATATGGGCGTAAACCGTGCGGGTTTTGCCATTGTTGACGACAGTGTGACCCAGGAAGCTGCGAAACAGGAAATCATACGTCGATCTTTCCGCTACCGGTGCGAATATGCCATGGGATTGGCAGACAAAGAAACCGTGCAAAGGGTGGAACTTTTAATGAAAGATTTAGGCCTGCGACAGGAAGATCGCGCCGTCGTCGCACCTTCCTGGAAGGCGGCTCAGGAAGCTCAGGCACACGATAAGGGGAAGGATGGAATTTTCTGCGGTGCGGCAATTGAACTNNGATATTCCCGATAAAATCGAACTGCTGACCGAAGCCATCACGGACTCGGTGCACAAGCTTAAGACCGATATCCTAAAGGAAAGCGCAGTCAGTCTCGACCTGGAGGAAACATTGATAGCACTCAGTATAAGTGCGTCAACAAACCCAGCAGCGCAGCTTGCACTTGAGAAATTGACGGAACTGCGAAATTGTGAGGTTCACATGACCCATATTCCTACTGTGGGTGACGAAGCCGGCTTGAGGAGGCTTGGCGTTAATCTGACCAGCGAGCCGAACTTTTCCACCAAAAATCTTTTCATGCTCTGATAGATATCATCTCAATCAGATTAGGGGGATAGTATGGATATGTCTCGACGGGAAGCGGTTACAGCCGGCCTTGCTGCCGGCGTTGCCGCTGTGTCCTCCAATGCGGCAACTGCTGTGGAATCGAAGGATCCGGGTTTGGAGTTTGTGTTCGAAGTGGTTGCCACGCTGGAGAAACCGATAATCTTCGGCCAGACCGGAACCGGTGAACGCCGCATTATCGGCATCACCGGCGGAACGGTAAAAGGGCCGGCTCTCAACGGTATAGTTTTGCCCGGTGGCGCGGACTGGCAAATTGTCCGAGATGACGGCGTCAGTGAGATCCACGCCCGCTATTCCATAAAAGCAGATGACGGAGCTTTGATTTATATCGACGCGCCGGGTATTCGAGAGGCATCTCCGGCGGTCATTGAACGTATTAACGCCGGCGAAATAGTCGATCCTTCGGAATATTACTTTCGAACAACGCCGCGGCTGGAAACTGCATCTGAAAAATACGCCTGGATGGGCCGGCGGCTTTTCGTTTGCAAAGGGATACGGCATCCTGACGGAGTCGAGATCCGTTACTATATGATTACCTGATGAAACGAGCGGACAGATTCAGGGAGAAACGGTCCAACCTGCTTGACCGGGAATGTCAGATCTACTCGGACACCATAGATAGGTCCACTTCAGATACACCCATGGGGAAGCTGACATTCCTGACAACGATAGGGAGAGAATAGCCTGGATTACCTGCCAATCCCGGCACTTGTGTTTTTCAGGGGTCTCATTACGGGAAAAAGCCAGAATGCCCCAGCCTTTGGCTGGGNNCAGTCGGGAGTTTGGGGGCAGAAACCCCCATGGTTTTTTCCTCAGGAAGAAACTCCGACCATAGGTCGGAGTTCTTCACTCGACCTGTCACTTTTTTCCGGCGTTTTTTCCTACCCAGCTTGCGCTATGGACGCTTTTCCGCTCGATATAACAGGGCTTGAAGTAATCAGCCAACTCGCCTTCTGAAACCGCAGCACGGACCTGACAGCCTGGTCCCGTTTGATGACTGCAATTGCGAAAATAACATTTTCCCGCTAAAGATTTAATGTCGTCACCCTGCATTGGGGTGAATGCCGTAACTACTGTATTGTTGAATCCTTCGCTATTTAGGCTTTTGTCGGGTTTACGCGGACAAAGTCAGGGGTGAAGAGGGTAAGTCAAATTATCCTATCCTGTCACCATGGACGGCTGGCTGTTTCCCACCTGAATTTGTATTCTCAGCCTGAACGATGCCGGATGTCGTTCTTTCCCGTCAGGGGGAAAATGAAGGAATATTTTCTTGTAGCGACAACTCTGCGGCATAAGGGCGCATCGGGATTCTCAGTTCTTGAGAAATTGCTACATGGAACCCTGAAAATCCAGAGACACCGTGTGCTGTGGTTTATAGAGAAGAGTAAAGCAGGATTTGCGTGGGATCTGCAAATTCTGCACCGATTCCCAACCTGGGAGATGGTGAGGGAATTAGGCGCTGTTCCCTGCAAACGCGGCAAACAATAGAGATGTTTCCCTCATCCTTCATACCTTCCCGAATTGGAATGTATCTTGCAGTTTTATTGATTCGTGGAGTTAAAAACAACGATGTAAAAAATTCGGAGGGTATAGAGATGTTCGGGGCATGTATTAGAAAAATGTTAGGTTTTGGAGTTCTGGCTGTCATGGTTACGACTGCCATGGCTCAAGGGCGGGCTGGATTCGGCAGTCTGCAGGTAAATAATCGTGGAGACGGGATATGCCTATTAACTTCGATCCCGATGCAGGCTCTTGATAATGAAGAAATAAGTGAATTGANNGACGGAATATTTCAGAGAATTTCCCTGAGCGAGCAACGGCATATGGACGCGATTGGAGCGTTGTTGGAACGGTATGCATTGGAAGATCCGGCCGCAGACAAAAGCATTGGAGAATTCAGCAGTATAGAATTGCAGAATTTGTATCAGAACCTAGTGGCGATGGGACAACTGTCGCACGTGGATGCATTAAAAGTCGGTGCAATGATAGAGGACCTGGACCTGTACGATCTGCAGCAGGCCCTGAATTATACGGATAACGAGGATATTAAATTTGTATATCAAAATCTGATTGGAGGATCGCAGAATCATATGCGGGCATTCATCGGGCGACTGCAAAAACTGGGAGAAAGCTATGCACCCCAATACATTAGCGACCAGGACCTGTCCGATATTCTTGTGTCCGGAAACGCTGTCAACGGCGGCCAGGCAGGAAGAGGCAGGGGAGCGCGACAGTGGGGTTTCCGCGGAGGCATGTGCCTGAAAGACGGGAATACTCCGACACAATAAATACCTGGGATGGAGGAAATGAATGTATTTACTGGCGCACCTGCCTGCATCCGCAGGTGCGTTTTTTGTTTTGACGGAATCTCAATGCAGTCATAATGAATCCTTCAAAGAGCGGCTGGACCATGGTGGGAACAGAATTGGAAAAACCTGTGATATCCCGAAAGACGATCGGTTTGATCCCAAATCGTGTGATTGTCATAAGCGTCGGCGTTGTCTGTCTTGGCTTGATGGGCAGTGCAATCTTCAGTTTCATGACGCTTTTGAGATTGCATGATCTGTATCTTTCCAATCGTGGGGCCGAAATTGCTCGATCTGTTGAATCTCAGGCGCGTGGCGGCAGCAGGCGCAGGAATCCCGAGTTCTGGCAGTCTCTCATGGAAGAGAAATATGCGGCCAATGGGGATGTTGTTGCATATCTGGCCCTGGTCGACAGAAGTGGACAGATTCTAGCTTCAGCCGGAAATCCTCCGACCGAACCCGACGGAGAGGATGCATCCGAAGATGGGGACGTGTACCGTTTCGAACAGGTGGTAGGAAGAGCCCGAAGCGATCGTGGAGAGGAGAATGCTCTTATTGCCGGATGGCGTATTCGTGTGGGCCTCTTCTCTTCAGATGCTGAATTCATCCGGCGACAGGCATGGATTCTTTTGGCGGTGACCGGATCGGCCGTTGTTGTTCTGGTCGTTATATCCTTGTATCTGATACGAATACTTAACCGGTTCCTGGAATTGAAGATGCACGAGAGCGCGGAAGCGCATCTAAAATCTCTGGGTATCATGGCCGCATCCCTGGCCCATGAAATCCGTAACCCGCTCGGTTCCATGAAAGGATTGACTCAGCTGGCCCAGGAGGAACTGCCCCGGGAGCACGAGACACAATCACATCTATCAACCGTAGTCAGCGAGGCGGAACGGCTGGAACGACTGGTTTCCGATCTGCTCGATTTTGCCCGGCCGAAAGAGCCGCAAATCAGTGAATTCAACCTGGGTAATCTTCTAGCGGACATCCATGCCATGCTCCGGCCCAGGTTTGCCGCCTCAGATGTAGCCTTTCAATGCGATGATTTCGGCAGCTCCATTGCCATGAAATCGGATGCCGCCGGCATCCGGCAGGTTCTGCTGAATGTGCTTATGAATGCACTGGATGCAGCCCCTGCAGGGGGCATCGTGACCTTAAGAATTCTGCAGGATGAATGCGCCGGCATTATAACGATCCAGGTGGATGATACGGGACTCGGTCTGGGCGGAAGGGATGCTGAGGATTTATTCGAGCCCTTCGTCACTACGGGAACACGGGGAACGGGTTTGGGACTGACGATCTCTCGAAAAATCATTGAAAGCCTGAAGGGGACCCTTACTCTGACGGACAATCCTCAAGGGGGAATGCGGTGTGCAATTCAATTACCCACAGGCAGAGAAGAAATACCGGGTGGTTCAAGCCCGATGTTATGAGTATCGGATCCAGGTGACCTTATATGAAATATGCCATTCTTGTTGTGGATGACGAGCCGGGCCAGAGGCAGTTCATCAGCGGCGCACTCAGGGAGTACGAAATTATAACGGCTGCAAACGGAGAGGAAGCATCGCAGCTTCTCTTACATCGCAGTTTCAGCCTCGTTATTACCGATGAGCGCATGCCCAAAATGAGCGGCATCGAGCTGATACGGTGGATGGTCTCAAGGATGCCTGAAATCCCGGTTATTGTCTTGACAGCCTATGGGTCGGTTGAGACTGCCGTGGAAGCCGTTAAAGCCGGGGCGGAAGAATATCTGACTAAGCCTTTAAAGAGCCCCGAAGAGTTGCGACTGGTTGTGGAAAAGGTTTTGCGCCGCCGAACGGCTCAGGACCGGAATCTTCTGCACCAGCAGGAAGTGGATGCAGCGTTTCCTCCGGATGTCATTGCCGAAAGCGAAAGCATGAAGCATGTCTTGGAGTTGGCGGACAGGGTGGCCAAACAGTCCAGCACGGTTCTTCTTACAGGGGAATCGGGAACGGGAAAAGAAGTTGTAGCTCGTTTTATTCACCGTCGCAGCCTGCGACGGGAACAGGCATTTGTGGCCATCAACTGCGCAGCCATTGCGGAAACACTGCTGGAATCCGAGCTTTTCGGACACGAGAAAGGAGCGTTCACGGGAGCTGTTCAGACAAGACGCGGTCGTTTCGAATTTGCAAACGGCGGGACGCTGTTTCTGGATGAAGTCGCAGAAATGGGGGTAAATCTTCAGGCAAAATTTCTTCGGGTTCTACAGGAGCAACAGTTTGAGCGAATAGGCAGTGATCGGGCTATTACGGTGGATGTACGCATTATAGCTGCTACGAATCAGGATCTTGCTCAGGCGATAGAAAATAGTACTTTCCGTGAAGACCTTTTTTACCGGCTCAATGTATTTCCTGTTGAAATACCGCCGCTGCGGGAACGGAGAGAGGATATTCTTCCACTGGCGGAGTATTTCCTGAAGAACCTGTCGATCCGCATGGGAAAACAGCCTTATGTTTTCAGCGCGGAAGCAAGAGACCTTCTTTCCGCCTATGACTGGCCCGGGAATGCACGCGAGCTTGCCAATGCGATTGAACGGGCATTAATTGTATCTCAATCCGATGCTATCTTACGGGAAGATTTGCCGTTGAACATAGATTTCGATGCGTCTTCGATCGAGCGCCCCGGGTTGCTGGCTCAGGTCGAAAAGAAAGCCATTCTTGATACNNTATCGTCTGAAAGAATACGGCATTGCCGGGCGTTAGTAATCCGTAGTTTCTAACGAAACCCTCTGGGTATGCGGGCTGGAGGCGTCCACAGACCTTGAACGCGATCGAGTTCAAGACATAGACTTCCTGCTGTTATTTTTTGCCCCGAATCCATAATTGTCATCTTTCATTCGGCACTGTCTACAGACCCTGCTGGACCTGTTCTATCTTGTGCGACGATAGAGAGTATGTGGAAAAGTGTGGTGCTTCAGTGATTGGTGGGTGATAGGTCCCGAGAACCGGGTTTAAAATTTGTCTCAATTCATTCCCCGGTTCCGGGACCAGTGCAAGGACTTTTACCGGCGGCCTGCCCGGCCATTCCGCTTTCCTGAAGATTGGTTGCCCGCGCCTGCCCCGTTTCCCTGGCCGATACGGGCCTGTGTCCCGTCCTGCGGTCCCGTTCTTTTTCCGGACTGCGCACCGTACCCGGTTCCGTCGCCGGGGCCCTTCCGATTGCCGCGCTTTGCCTGCTGGGCTTTGCCTGCCTGCCCTCCGCTGCCGACGGGCTGGCCGGTGATGTCGCAGATACCGTCGCCATTGGCGTCGACAATACCCGCTCTCTTTTGGATTGGTGTCGAGGAACTGCTCTGCGAATGGGCTTCTGCAATACCGAAAACAAGCACCGCAGCAGCCGACAAAGTCAAAATTTGTTTTATGCCTTTCATAATATTTTCTCCTTTCCTATGATCTCCATGATCATGCTTTCAGTTAGAGCAATCCTTGTGCCACTTATTCCCGAGGAGGCATGGCATCCGAAAATGAAATCACAAGTGGTGTCCGGACAATATGTTGCGGAGTTCACACACTGGATGCAGTGCGTGAAGCCGGTTAAGGGTCTTTCTTTCAGGTGCAGGATTTGCGTCGACTTTCAGGTGCAGGGTGTAAAAATTGCATTTTAATTAGCAGCTTTACAGCCAGAAGCCGGACCCGACGATCGCCCACAACGGAGTGTTTGCCGCTCCGAGCCGGTCTGCCGGGAAAGTGGACAGGAGCAAACTCGGGAATGTTGTAAGGGAACCCAACGTCGTCGAATTCAAGCCGTGGAAATCAATTCACGAAACGATTACGTCCCCAATGATCACGGGGTGGGGGTTCATGAGATATTACCGAATCAAAGCTTTCGACAGGATTTGCATATATCGCCAAGCCGGATACCTTGGGCGGCAACACTCATTCACACGCCCATGACCGGAGGATAGTTTTCAAGGGATTTGCTCAATGAATATTAATCCAAACCGGAGCTGTTTGGTACCGTAAAGTATCAATTTATTTTAGGTTTTATTGCGTGTGGTTAGGCCCTCGCGGGCGAATTCACCGGCAGGGTGAAAAGGGATAAAGATCGAATACGCTGATCCTGGCATGGCATTTCCTAAACCGGTATGTCCTCTCCGCAGCGCCTCTGAAATCCATATTATTTCATTGTCTAAACCTGTTTCATTTGTGAAGATGTTAAACATTACAACGTTGAATATTCTCGGATTTCTCAGACGGCTTGATCCATGCCGGTTGGTTTGGTTGGCTGACCACTTAGGATAAAAACTGTAATCGCATATTTTGGAGAGCAAATAAATGCCCTCCGGGAGGACTTGGATGAAATTATCACTCAAGGGCTTGACAGTCGCTGTAGCACTTCTCTGTGGTGGTTGTATCTTTGTTGTAGGCGTCATCAATCTGGCATCACCATCCTACGGAACGGAGTTTCTTAAAGTGGTGAGTTCTGTATATCCTGGTTTTAAAGCATCAGGAACATTCGTTGATGTATTGGTGGGAACCTGCTATGGGATTGTCGATGGGGCCATAGGCGGATTCCTGCTGGCGTGGCTGTTCAATATCTTTGCCAAGCCGGCACCTTAAGCGAGGATGAGGACCGGTTTGTGCCTGCATTTTTTCTGTCTGCGGGCAAGCATTTTCTCCTGCATTCTTCCATTTTGGCTCCAGTTGGCCGGGATTGGATACGGTGAGTTCTCGCGGGCACAGTTTCGGACACAGCCGGGGCATCTGGAGAGTATCCCCATAATAATGAATATTATTCCGCTACGGTAGTTAGATTGCCTTCAATAAAAGTATCAGTCTGGTTCTCCATTTGCAGCGCTATTTGAAAATGGTGGCCCGGCGCCGTTTCGTGATATGCGAGTGTGCGTAAGCCGAAACTGTTCATTTTATCCAACCTGCGCGGATAGAAATATGGCAGGACGAGACCCGTCCAAAGCAGGGGGTTTTGCTGTAGCATACTACGGAGGCATTCCGCAGGATGTTGCGGTGAGTGCAAAACGGCGGCTCGATCCAAAATTGTCTGATGTAATTCACCGCTTTCGTAAACGATTTGACCTGGCCTCAAAGAATACGACTGTCTTCGAAGCGCAGTAGTCTCAGAGAAAAATTCAGCGCGTTTTTTCTTTATCCCTGCGCCGCTGAATCCCGGAGGATTCAGCGATAGATGACAGGTTCGACACCTTCAGGGACATTGATCGCAAGACCGGACAGATCAATGTCTTCGATATTGCGCAGTATCAAGCCGCTTTCGGTGGCATGGATCCTGCAGTTTTCGAAAACGACATTAAGGATCGGACTGTCGTCGAGACCGGTCATGTCTCCGACATTGGCGGTGGTGCCGTTAATGTTAATGATGCGGACATTGCGCACGACCGGGAGCGGATCCGCAGGTGGGCGAGGATTTACCATACGCCAGGCCATGTTGAACTCGAATGCCTTGCGGGTGTTCTGCAGTTCGATATTTTTATAAATAATGTTCTCAACCACCCCGCCCCGGCTGGGTTGCGACTTGAAGCGGATGGGCGCCCAGTTGTCCGACATCACTATACTGTCCCGGATCGTGACGTTGCGGATGCCCCCGGACATTTCGCTCCCCATCGAAACACCGCCGTGACCGTAGCGAAAGATACAATCCGTAACAAGTATATTTTCTGCAGGACGGCCGACGCGGCGGCCGTCCTCGTCCTTACCGGACTTTATGGCGATGCAGTCGTCGTTGACGTCAATGTCCACGTTACGAATCAGTACCCCGTCACAGGAGTCAATGTCGATGCCGTCGCTGCTGGGAATATAATGCGCGGCACGGATATTCAGGTTTTCGATGGTCACATCGTGCGAGTAAAGGACAAACAATCCCCAGGAAGACTGGTTGCGGATATTGATATCGCGGACCGAAACCTTGTTGCAGTTTTGGATTGCAATCAGGCGCGGGCGGGCGTAGCCGGGTAAGCTGGTTTCGACGAGGTTATACGCGGGTGAATCCGAAGCTGCGTTGAGGCCGCCGGTGGGTCCGAGCAATGGCGGGTCTGCGCGAACAGCACCGATGTGGTCCGGTTCGAGAGACTCTTCGGCGTCGGGGCCGAAGCGACGGCGATGCCAAACGTCGCCGGACCCGTCTATGGTGCCCTTACCGCTTAGGGTGAAACCTTCTACACCGTAAGCGTTGACCAGCGCGCTGATCCAAATGCGTTCCTCACCTTCCCAGCGTGTCTGAACGAGGCGATAGTCGGCCATGTTGGTTGTGCCTTTGAGGATGCCGCCCTCAGTGATGTTCAGGTTGACGCCGGGCTTGATGAAGACGGCACCGGTCAGGAAGGTGCCCTCAGGTACCAGAACAACGCCGCCGCCAGCGAGGGCGCACGCGTCAATGGCATCCTGGATAGATGTCGTATTGACCGTTTTGCCATCGCCGACTGCGCCGTAATCGGTAATGTCATGGGTTGCGTGCATCAGCGAGTTGCAGGCCAAGAATGTCAGGGCCAGCGGGATAATGGCAAAGACCTGTCGAATATGCATAAAGAAGGCTCCTTCATGAGGAGTTCAAGAAAATAAATCTGCAAAGGATCCGTTGAGAACCTTAAGGACGGCATGGTTCGCCGCCCGGCGATTTAAGGGAAAAAGCCAGAATGCCCCAGCNNCCATGGCTTTTTCCTTAGGAAGAATCTCCGAACGTAGGTCGGAGTTCTTCACTGCCGGTACAGCATTTCGGAATAACGAACTCTCATTTTATGATAGTCTGTGGCTAATTTAACTAAAAACTCATGCGGATACAAAAGCCTTTTCTATCGGCTCTCTTGAAAGGCCCGTAGACATTCGGAATGCTGAACGATCGGTAGAATTTTCCGTTGCTGCTTATCATTTTAGAAAGAATAAACCAGATGAAAACTGCATGGCGGCTATTGCAGGTGTTAACACTATTTACAATGAATGTATCAACCTGGGCAGGCACACCGAGCCTGTTCATTGCGGGTGACTCCACTGCAAGCAATGGGGAGGAAAACGGCTGGGGCAGCCACCTGCAGAAATTC
>DKBB01000293.1 GCA_002451015.1 Acidobacteria bacterium UBA6911 | reverse complement strand
CGGACGGGCAGACTTGAGGCAGTCGGTCATTTTCCCAAGTATGAACAACCTGCCTTCTTTGGCCTGTTCCAGGGCTTCGGCCATGATTTTTTTATCGATGCCGCCGATTTTAATGTCCATCTGGAGGCCGGTGATACCGTTTTCCGTACCGGCTACTTTAAAATCCATGTCTCCGTAATGATCTTCCGCACCGGCGATATCGGTAAGAATGGCGTAATTTTCGCCTTCTTTCACCAGTCCCATCGCAACTCCGGCCACCGGGGCCTTGATCGGCACACCTGCATCCATCAACGCAAGGATACCGCCGCAGACCGTAGCCATCGAAGAGGAACCGTTGCTCTCCATAATGTCCGAAACCACCCGAACGGTATAGGGAAAATTCTCATCCGTAGGCATGATAGGAAGAATGCTTCGCTCCGCCAGGGCTCCGTGTCCGATTTCCCGTCTTCCCGGACCACGCATGAATTTTACTTCTCCAACGCTGAACGGGGGGAAATTATAGTGCAGCATGAAACGTTTGAAGGACTCTCCTTCGAGAGTATCCATTCGCTGCTCGTCGTCGGCCGTTCCCAATGTTGCGGTTACCAGCGCCTGGGTTTCCCCACGGGTAAACAGAGCGGAACCGTGGGTTCGAGGAAGAAGCGAAACTTCGGCCGAAATCGGACGGACCTCATTGAATTGCCGTCCGTCCGGACGCTTCTTATCCGAGAGTGTCTCTTTCCGGAATATCTTTTCCATCACGCTTTCATAAATTTTGCCCGCTTGGATCCGGCGTTCGGTTTCCTCCTCGGGAATGGAGCTGATAATTTCTTCTTTTACGATGTCAAGCTGAGCGTAACTGGCAAGTTTGCCCTCGACATGCAGGGCGTCGGAAATCTTCTTGGAAAATTCCTTCTCGATTCGCTCGACTTCTGAAGCGTCGAATTCCGGTTTCGCGAACTCCCATTTAACCGGCTGGACCTGGGCATACAGCTCTTGCTGAAGTTCGATCAGCTTCTGAATAACGCTGTGAGCGAAATCCAAAGCCTCCACCATCTTCTCTTCGGAAAATTCATTGGCAGTGGCTTCCACCATAACAATCGCTTCTTTAGTGCCGGCTACGGTCAGGTTCAGTCTGCTTTCTTTCAGCTTACTGATCGGGGGATTCACAACAAACTCATCGTTCATATACCCGATTCGAACAGCACCGATTGGATTGTTAAACGGAATAGGAGAACAGAAAGCGGCCGCCGATGCGCCCGTAATGCTCATGATATCCGGATCGTTATCCTTGTCGTGGGACAACACCATGGCAACTATCTGCGTTTCGTTACTATATCCTTCCGGAAACAGGGGACGTAGAGGGCGATCGATAAGACGGGACGTTAAAGTCTCCTTTTCCGTCATCTTCCCTTCTCTTTTAAAAAATCCTCCCGGGATTTTGCCTGCCGCGTAGTTAGCCTCGCGGTAATCCACTGTAAGCGGGAAAAAATCCTGTCCCTCCCTGGCTTCTTTCGAAGCACAGGCAGCCACCAGTACGACGGTATCTCCGTATGTAACATACGCTGCGCCATTGGCCTGTTTGGCAATCTTGCCCATTTCTATTGCAAACTCAAGTCCGCCTATTTCGGCAGAAACTCGATGCACCATTGTTTCCTCCATAACTGGGATTACTCGGGAGTATTTGCGGGCAGGAACTTTGAACTAGGAATTATGATTATGAGTCCTGAGTTAAGGATTACATTTCTATAATCTTTAACTCATAACTCATAATTCAAATCCCCCCACTCCCGGTGATCGCTAAAAAAATTTTAAATTACGTAGACTCATATACTGTATCAGCACTCATTCAACCATTACTGCGTTTTTCGGAATTTTAATCTCTAAACTATGCTGTAACTCTTTCAGCAAAAGCGACACTATTTTTGAGTAAAGCGAGGCTATCTGTCGGCAAAAGTCCTGCAGATAGATAGACCTATGCCTATTTGCGGATACCAAGCTTATCGATCACGGACTTGTAACGTGCAACATCCTTCTCTTTCAGGTAATCGAGAAGTCGACGCCGCTTGCCGACCATGCGCAACAGTCCCCTGCGGGAATGATGGTCCTTGGCATGCACCTTGAAGTGCTCGGTCAGGTACGTAATTTTTTCGCTGAGAATTGCGATCTGTACTTCCGCAGATCCGGTATCCGTTTGGTGAGTTTTGTAAGTATCGACGATTTCCGTCTTTCTTTCCACTGTAAGTGACAATGCATCCTCCGAACAAGTCTAAAAATAATAAACTTTTAAGTTACCACATGGATTTCGCCTCTGCAATGAAACAGTAGCCAATTACCGAACGGACCGAAGTCTAAAGTCCAAGGTTGAAGGTTTAAATCCCTTCCTGATGGAACATAAGGAAAGCTTCCGGCCATTGACTTTAGACCTTAGACCGGATTTAGCCATGAATCATCATGGATTCGGAACCAGGAAATCTCTGGACATAATTATTGTGGATAAAAGGCTTATGCGGTGCGTTGGATGATAAAACGGGCGAGACTCCGCAAATTTTCAGCTTTTTCCCCCAATTCTTCTATATCCTGCAGCGCGGATTCGACCAGTTCCCGGGCTTTTGTGCGGGAAGCTTCCAGTCCGTAGAGGGCCGGATAGGTGGCTTTCTCAACTTTGGCATCCTTGCCCGCAGTTTTTCCCAGTTCTTCACTGCTCGAGGTCACATCCAGGATATCGTCCACAATCTGAAAAACCAGCCCGATTTTGGAGCCGTATCCCGTCAAAGCCTCCAGTTCCGTTACGGTTGCGCTCACTGCCAGGGCGCCGCAACGCACGCTCGCGGTCAACAGCGCCCCCGTTTTGGAATGATGAATATATTCCAAAAGATCAGGACCGACTGTTTTTCCTTCCGATTCCAGGTCGACGACCTGCCCACCGATCATGCCCCGGACTGTGCCCGTAGCATTGGCTATCTCATTGATAATACGAACCCTTATTGATTCCGACACACCGGGTAAGGTTGCAAGGACCTGGTAACACCGTGTCATTAGGGCGTCCCCGGCCAGGATCGCCATGGCTTCCCCGAAAACCTTGTGGCAGGTTGGACGGCCGCGTCTTAAATCGTCGTTATCCAGTGCCGGAAGGTCGTCATGGATCAGGGAATACGTGTGCATCATTTCGACGGCCGCTCCCAGATGGAGCAGAACGGATCGTTCCCCGTCAAGGCTTTCTCCTGAAGCCAAGACCAGGATGGGTCGAACGCGTTTGCCGCCGGCAAAAACGGAATAGCGCATCGCCTTATGAATGGTAGGCGGCTCTTCATTTTCTTCCGGGAGCAACCGCTCCAGATATTGATCTACAAGTTTTTTCGATTCAGTGAGATATGTATGGATATCCATTGCTTTCCGTTATCCAGTGAATCAGGACTCGGCGTCTTCCCCTTCTCCGGAGAATGGTTCTTCCGTCAGTGTCCCGTCCGTCGTTTTTGTGAGTACCTCAACCTTGCGTTGCGCTTCATCCAGTTTTGAACTGCAGAAACGGCTGATTTTGACTCCCTCTTCAAAAAGTGCCAGCGCACGGTCGAGGGGTAAATCCCCTCCCTCCAGTTGGACTACAATATCCTCGAGCGACTTAAGCGCCGATTCAAAATCCTTTATCTTCAAATCCATGGGATACCTCCAAAAACAATCTTTTCAACGTTTCCGGCTCCATGTTCCCGTCCACCGTTCCGGACTTAAACACATTCCCGACGTTCTTCGTCCTTCAGTCCGAATGCCTGATTTTCTCAACCAGGCAATCCAATTCACCAGAAGCGAGAGTAATACGAACCAGGTCCCCTGAGGATATATTCGCTGAATTTTTAATAATGGCTCCTTTTTCATCCCTACAGAGAGAATATCCACGGTTTAAAATGGCCAGCGGACTGAGCGAATCCATCTTACCGACTGCAAGTTCAAACCTGCCGCGGTTACGGTCCAGGTTCGACTTGATCGCAGCAATCAGTTCCTGATGACAATGTGCCCAGGCTTCCTTCTTATGAAGGATGAAACGACGCAGGTCCACTTTATTCAGGCTGGCTGAAGCCATTTGTTCCCGGTATCGTCTGTCGGATATAAAACGTTGCACCGCCTGATGAAGACGCAGGGTTGACTCGTCAAAACGCTGCTGAAGGTCTCGGATCCTGTTGGGAGCAACGGTGAATGCCCTATTGTGGGCCAACCGTTCCAGATGCAACCGTCGCCTCTCGATTCCGCTTCTAGTTGCCTGGACAAGCCTGGCATAAAGTGACCGGACGCTGACCCGCAGATCTTCTCTTGCCCCTGAAACCATTTCCGCCGCCGCGGACGGTGTCGGGGCCCGCAGGTCGGCGACAAAGTCCGAAATCGTGAAATCCACTTCATGTCCCACCGCCGAAATCAGGGGAAGTTCGGACTGATAAACCGCCCTGGCGACCACTTCCTCGTTAAAAGCCCACAAATCCTCTATGGAACCGCCTCCCCGCCCGATAATGATGACGTCA
>DKBB01000366.1 GCA_002451015.1 Acidobacteria bacterium UBA6911 | reverse complement strand
TGATAACCTTCCCGTTCATGATGCAGCCCGAGCCAATTCCCCGGTTTAGGTCGGGAGAGGGGTGAATGGCAGGATCTTGTCACTATTGATAAACACATGGTATACTCGAAATGTTCAAGGACTGAACAATTGGAGCAAACCTTTATGAAACATAGATTTGCCGTTTGTGCGCTGCTGGTTGTTCTCGCATCGTCCCTTTTAGGAGGATTTCTCAACGGCAAAGCTGCGTCCAAACCGGAAACGCTCGAACCCGTCTCTTCGAAGGAATTTCTAATCGATTTCACTGAGGCATTGGACGTCATCCAGAAGAATTATGTCGAGCACGTCAGTCCGGACAGACTGATTTACAATTCCATAAAAGGAATGCTCCGTTCTCTCGATCCGCACTCGAACTTTTTAGATCCGAACGAGTTTGCCAGCTTAAGAGAAGATCAGCACAGCCGGTATTTCGGTTTGGGCATTCGGGTCCGCCCCCTTTTGAATGATCGTGGACGGGTTGTGATTGTGGAGCCTCCGCTCGTGGGCACCCCTGCAGAGAAGAAGGGTTTGCGTGCCGGGGATGTCATTACGCGCATTGAAGGGCAGCCAATCGATGATTGGACTTCGGATGAGGTTGTAAGCAAACTCAGGGGGCCACGCGGCACCACAGTCAATATTTCAATCGAACGCCCTGGAATTCGCGAAATATTGGAGTTCAATGTAGAACGGGACATCATTCCGGTAGAAACCGTCACCTATGCATTTGAAGTCCAGCCGGGGATCGGCTATATAAAAATCGATCGTTTTTCCGAATCAACAGCCGATGACTTTCGCGATAAATTAGAGAAGATAGAAGTTGAAAAACTGTCCGGATTAATTCTGGATCTCAGGGATAACCCGGGTGGGCTTTTGAATCAGGCCATTGATATTTCGGATTTCTTTCTTCCGCGCCTTGAAACGATCGTGTCTACAAAGGGGCGGGCCCAGGGTTCCGACAGAGTCTACAGGGCTCCCGGCATCGAAAGAATAAAAATCCCTCTGGTTTTAATCATTAACCGTCATAGTGCGAGTGCTTCGGAGATTGTTGCCGGAGCGCTTCAGGATCATGATCGGGCACTCATTGTAGGAGAAACAAGTTTCGGAAAGGGATTGGTGCAGTCGGTTTATACTCTGGACAACGAAACCGGTATGGCCCTGACAACCGCAAAATACTATACCCCCAGCGAAAGGCTCATTCAGCGCGATTATTCCGTATCCTCTTTTGAATATTATTATATGAATGAAACCCGTCCGGAAGTTTCCGAAAGTATTTCTGGAAGAGAAATCAAACAGACCGACAGCGGTCGCACGGTTCTGGGCGGTGGCGGCATTACGCCGGATGTCCCGGTATCGGTGCGTGAATTGGAACCGTTCGAAAAGGTTCTGGCTTCGAAGGACGTCTTCTTTCAATATGCGCGCCGCTTGACATCTGGGCAAGTGGCTGCAGCAGAACGATTTATACATCAATTAAAAAAGATGGGAACCGCTGAATTCAACAATGCGGACCCCGATTCAACCCCCCAACCGGTAATAACGGATGAAATACTGGCTGATTTCAAGGAATATTTAATCAGTCGGAACATTGAATTCACAGAAGAAGATATTAACAATTCTATTGGCTTTATAAAACGACGTATTAAACAGGAAGTTTTTACGTCAGCCTTAGGTCTCCAGGAAGGCTATAAAGTTGGCATTCAGGGAGACACGCAGGTTTTGAAGGCTCTCGAAGTATTGCCTGAAGCGAAGTTGTTAATGACGTCAGGCCGGACAACACCGGCGATGCAGAATCAGAGCAACTGATCAGTATTCCAGAAATTCACGGCGCGGTTAAATTTGAGTCGCCGTTAAACTCGAGCCGGGGAACCAGGAATACGTCAGGCTCGATTCTGAAAACCGGTAAGCAAGTAAAGCTTTACACTGAGTTGTTGATGCGTGATGCAGAAAATACTCAGGCAAGTTTGAACGGTTCATTAGAGCGATCCGGGAAAGCAGCTTTACCTTGCCTGTTTGGAATCCAAGGGGAANNACGGGCAAAGGGTCCAAATAAAATGAAGCAATTCCGGCCTGGATTAATAGTTATACTTGTATCCTGTGCGCTGTTTACCACGGAAATAAACAGCGAACACCCTGCCGTTACATTTTCGGCAACCCTCTCCACCACAGATACGAATCCACAGTTCGACAAGATGACGTATATTCTGGGGAACTCCTACGTGCCCAAAGGGGCATCGCAGGTCCTGCAGACATCCCACGATAAATACCTCGAGGGCTGCGATTTGATGCAGGCGGGAGAATCCGAAAAGGCGAGGATTTTATTTAACGAAGCGATCGATCTGCTTCTATCTCCAAATTGGGATGTGACCTCGACTCTGCACCTCAATCACTTTTTCCAGGAATTGGTTCAGAGAATTCCTAAAGATAAATCCCTTTACCATTCCGTTTCGGGCGATTACTCCGACAGGAATTTAATTCCTTTGAATATCAGCCCGACGTTAAAGGATGATTTTATTACTCATTTGGGGGGCACCCGCTATGAAATTCCCATTACGATCAACAAAACCGTAGCAAAATCCCTTTATTACTGGTTGAACGATGGTCGCCCGTTTTTTATCAAGGGCCTGATGCGTTCGGGACAATACAAGCCCATTATTGAAAGAATTTTTCGCGAAGAAAATGTTCCGCTGGATCTCATGTATCTGGCGCAGGTGGAAAGCCTTTTCAAGCCTACAGCATTTTCAAAAGCCCGGGCGAAAGGGATTTGGCAATTCAATAAAAGCACGGCCATTCAGTATGGACTGAAGGTAACGCAGGAAGTCGACGAACGTTCGGATCCCGAAAAATCCACGCGGGCTGCGGCGCGGTATTTGAAGGATCTTTATAATTCCTTCGGGGACTGGAATCTTGTACTGGCTGCCTACAACTGGGGAGGGGCGAGGGTCAAACGTTTGGTGCAGCGTACCGGGATTAATGATTTCTGGGAACTTGTTCATACGGGCCAGGCAATGCCCAAGGAAACAAAAAACCACATACCGTTGATTCATGCCAGTATTATTCTGGCACGCAACCCGGAAAAATTCGGTCTTCCTCTGGAACTGGATTCCCCGCTTGATTATGTGGAGGTGTCCGTTTCGAAGCCGATGGATCTGCGGGCTGCGGCTGAAGTTCTGAATACGACGGTTGAAGAGCTTAAAAAGTTGAATCCATCACTGCGAAATCTCAGAACGCCTGCCAGATATCCCGATTACAGGCTGAAAGTTCCCGTTGACAGCAATGTGAATTTAAGAGAGCGCCTCGTAGCTCTTGCCGTTATGATAGAACCCTCATTGCAACATGACGGCCGGCACTAGAGAGCACGATGGGGAATCCAAATCTGGATTGCAGGAAATATTGCATTTCGGCATCATAACCAGCAGAAACGTACGGACTTTTTTTTCCGGAACCGCAACCTGGACGGATGTTCGTTTACATCCGTAAATTACGGGTAATTTTCGAGTTCTAAATAAAACTTCTCCTTAATACCTAAAAGACAGAACATTTCTTCCGTTTGTAACGTATTAAAGTAATCCGCGTAATTTTCTGAATAGTGAATTTAATGAAATGGTGGGTATGTATTCTTCAGATTCAGGGATAAAGGCCAACGCATCCGAAAAAGCTTATCCGAAAAGACAGGCATGGGCTTCATTGTGGGAAGCATCCCGTATTTCCATCGATTCCATCTGGTCGCATAAACTGCGCACTTTCCTTACTCTGCTCGGAATTATTATCGGTGTGGCATCTGTCGTCTCTGTCGGGGCCGCTATTGAGGGATTGCGAAAATATGTCACCGACAGCCTGGAAGGAGCCCTGGGCAGCAATACCATCATCGTCGCCCGGATTGTCGGGGTCAATATTTCCTACGACGATTATCTGGAGATGCTTAGAAAACACAAGCCCATCCGTCTCAAGGATATGCAAATCGTCCAGGAGTTGTGCGGTGACTGCGAGGCCATTTCCCCCAGCATGAACCGGAGCGACGACGTGAAGCGGGGAAGCCTGCTATTCGAGCAGGCAAGAATCAACGGAATCAATGAAGATACCCTGAAAATCGAGAATATTGATCTCGCAGAAGGACGTTTTATTTCAGCGGCTGATGTATCCCGTGCTATCCCCAGTGCGGTTATCGGAATCGACATCCGCGATGAATTGTTCGGATCCGTCGATGCCATCGGAAAAACGATAAGAATCGGCGGGGACAAATTTACCGTTGTCGGTATTGAAGCGAAAAAAGGCAGCAGCCTGATTGGAAATTCTACGGACAACAGTGTATATATTCCGTACACCGCGTACATGAGGAAGTATGGAACGCGCCAGGAAATTGCATTCCGCGTGAAATCTCCTTCCAAAGAGACCTTTTTATATACCAGGGATGAAGTACGTCAAATTTTAAGGGCGCGTCACAAACTAAGACCGAATCAGGACGACGACTTCAGTCTCCTGGCTCTTACCGATATACAGAGCGAGATAGACCAGATAATCGCTGTGATCACTGTGGTCATCATACCGGTCATTGCCATTTCCATGGTCATCGCGGCCATCGTTGTGATGAATATCATGCTGGTTGTCGTGACGGAGAGAACGGTGGAAATCGGCATGCGTAAGGCCCTGGGGGCAACAAGAAAGGATATCCTGCTCCAGTTCCTGGTGGAATCGGGGCTTTTAGCCATGGTGGGCGGGGTCATTGGAGTGCTGATAGCCTATATTATAAGCTTCATCATTCTTGCTTCTACCCCGGTTCCAATGTTTATTACCCTGACTTATATCCTTTCTGCCGTATTGTCGTCGGGCGGGATCGGGGTGATTTCCGGCTTATACCCGGCATTTAAAGCCTCGAAGCTCGATCCGATTGTGGCCCTGATGAGAGAGTAGTGGATAAGGTGAATCACCGAACGCCCTGATTCATCACCCGTTCACCCTGAGATGGAATCCGATGATTTATTACAAAGAAAATCTGACCATGGCCCTGGACACAATCATGGCACACAAATTTCGTTCTTTCCTGACGGTTTTGGGGATTATTGTCGGAATCGTAACGGTCGTTCTAATCTCTTCCATACTAACAGGGGCCAGGGATGAGCTCGTGTCCCAGGTAGAAGATTACGGAATCAACAATGTCTATGCCTTCCATATGAGTATGGGGCCCAGCCGGGGACGCAGGTCTTCGGAGGAAAGAAAACGGAAGACGCTGACGGTTGCGGATGCGATGGCCATCAAAGAACTGTGCCCTTCCGTGCAGGATGTTAGCTGGCAGGAAATGCCGTTTGGTACACGGATTAATATATCCTATAAAGGCAAAAGCCTGCGAAGCTATGATTTTATGGGGACACCCTTCAATTATGGTTCGGTAGCGAATGTCAGGCTCGACAACGGCCGGTTTTTTACCCAGTCCGAAGATACCCATCGCCTGTCCGTCGTCGTAATCGGACCGGGTGCCGCCGAAGCGATGTTTGGCGATACCGATCCGATCGGCAAGGAGATATTGATCAATGAGCGCCTCTTCAGGGTTCTGGGCGTAACGGAAAAAAGTAAAACCAGCATGCTGGGGGGGGAAGGAGACAATACCATTATTATTCCCTACAGCACGTTTCAGAAGATGCTGCCCTGGAACGACATGCGCATCCTGTTTATTCAATCAAAATCCGGAATGCGGGAGAAGGCGCTTGAGGAAGTGGAAAGTCTTCTGCGAGTCCGGCGGAGGGTCAAGCCTTCCGAAGACAATAATTTCGAACTTACTACATCCGATCGCTTCATACAGGAATTCGACTCCATAACTAGTGTTGTGGCCATTGGGGTCGTTGCCATCTCCAGCATCGGTTTACTGGTCGGCGGCATCGGAGTGATGAATATCATGCTGGTATCGGTTACCGAAAGAACCCGGGAAATCGGGGTCAGGAAAGCGATCGGCGCCACCAAGAAGGATATTATTTTACAGTTTCTTTTGGAGGCGATGACCCTTACCGGGGTTGGGGGGATCCTGGGAATTATTCTCGCCCTGGCAGGAAGTTTGCTGATATCGGTCCTTGTACCGTCCTTACCATCTTTGATTCCAATTTGGTCCGTGATAGCGGCCCTGACCGTTTCTGTCGTTATCGGTCTGGTTTTCGGCGTCTGGCCGGCACGAAAAGCGGCCCTGCTGGATCCTATCGAAGCCCTTCGCTACGAATAATTGGTGACAGGCTAGAATTTCACCAATTTCATCGTAAATTTAACACCAGATCTGAACATTCTTGAAATAGGGAAAATTCTAGCCTGTCACCAATTACTCTTCATTAGCCCTCGATTAAAAAACAAATTTTGTGTTATTCCCGGGTGGTTTGTCTTAATCTGATTCATATTCTGGATATGAAACCGGAAAGGGGGGGGCCATGGAGAGATCTATCCAATTTATCCTCAACCGCCGACCCGTACAACTGAAGACGGATGATGAAAGGAAGCTTCTTTGGGTGTTGCGGACTGATTTCGGGCTGACCGGGGTTAAATACGGCTGCGGGGAAAACCATTGTGGAGCCTGTACCGTTATTGTCGACGGGCAATCCATACGTTCCTGTATGGTGCCTGTTAAATTTGCCGAAGGTAAGAAAGTACTGACTATCGAAGGATTGGCAGAAAACGGGCGGCTGCATCCGCTCCAGAAAGCTTTCATAGAGCATGGGGCTGTTCAATGCGGTTTTTGCACACCGGGGATGATACTTCAAGCCTACAGCTTCCTTGCAGACAAAGAAAAGCCCAGCAGGGAAGATATCGTTGAGGGTATGGACCGGGAGCTCTGTCGTTGCGGATCCTATAACCGGATTATCGATGCCATCCAGGCCGCTGCCGGCGAAATGAAAGGAGGGAACGCATCATGAATGAGATCGGAGGCCCGATTCAACGCAGGGAATTCATGAAGCTTCTCGGACCCGGCGTTTACATACTGTTTTCAACCGGCGAATACCTGTTCGGTCAACAGCCCGGATTCCAATTTCGCCAGTATCCGGATGATTTCAACGCCTATCTGCGGATAGCGGAGGACGGGAAGGTTACCTGCTATACCGGGAAAATTGAAATGGGACAGGGGATCATCACTTCCCTAGCACAGATGCTGGCTGAGGAGCTTGAGGTGCCCTTTTCTTCCGTCAGTATGATCATGGGAGATACTAAGTTGTGTCCGTGGGATGGCGGTACCAATGGATCCCGTAGCATTAAAAACTTCGGTCCGGCTTTGAGAGCGGCCGGGGCTGAAGCAAGGGAGGTTCTGATTCAACTGGCTGCCGAACATCTGGGGCTACCTGAAAACAGGTTGATCGCGGTTGACGGCGAAATCCGCCAAAAATCGGATGCATCCCGAAAAGTCACATACGGATTCCTCGCAAAGGGGAAGACCATAGAAAGACACCTTGAAAATAAACCCGCACTGAAAAAAGCGGATGATTTCAAGGTCTGCGGACAGTCCTTGCCGCGTGCGGATGTGGAGGAAAAAGTTATCGGTACCGCTAAATTTGCCGGCGATTTTCGTCTTCCCGGCATGCTCTACGGGAAAGTGCTTCGACCTCCGGCTCATGGGGCAAAGCTTACTAAGGTCGATACATCCGCCGCGAAAAAGACACCGGATGCCAAGATATTTCAGGATGGGGATTTTATCGGAGTCGTCCACCCGCTTCCGGATACGGCGGAAAAGACGCTAGGACTGATTAAGGCTGAGTATGAAATTCCCGATGCTGTGGTTGACGACGAAACGATCCATGAACTTCTTCTTAAAGCAGTGGCCCGCGACACTGAAGTCGAAGCGAAAGGCGATTTGGAGCAGGGCAGAAATAGTGCCGCGCAGACCTTCGATGCCACCTATCTCACTCCATATGTGGCGCACGCTCCATCCGAAACACACAGCGCACTTGCCGATGTGAAGGCAGGCAGTGCTACGGTCTGGATCGGCACCCAGCGACCGTTCGGAGCCGATTCGCAGATTGCCCAGGCCATTGGGTTAAGTGCCGACAATATCAGGATCATTACCCCTTATGTCGGCGGTGGATTCGGGGGAAAAAGCCAGGTCGGCCAGGCCGTGCAGGCGGCGCGTCTTTCCAAAATGGCGGGAGCACCCGTGCAGGTCGTATGGTCCCGCGAAGAAGAGTTCTTCTACGATACTTTTATGCCTGCTGCAGCTGTAAAGATCCGTTCCGGGCTCGACGGCTCCAATCGGATAGCCTTCTGGGACTATCACGTTTTCTTTGCCGGGAATCGGAGCTCCGAGTGCATTTACAATGTGCCGCACGTGAGAACAGCGTCACGCGGCAGCAGCTTCGGTGGAGGCGGCCCCCATCCGTTCGGAACAGGCGCCTGGCGCGGCCCCGGGAGCAACACGAACATTTTCGCCCGCGAATCCCATATCGATGTCATGGCGGCAAAGGCCGGAATCGATCCACTGGAGTTCCGTCTTCAAAATTTGTCGAATGCCAGGATGATTCGCGTTGTAAAAGCCGCCGCCGATCAGTTCGGGTGGAAAAGCGGTAAAGTGCCCTCCGGGCGTGGCTGCGGAATGGTATGTCTCGATTACCTGGATACCTATGTTGTTGCTATGGCACAAATCCACGTTGATAAAAACAGTGGCAGAATTCAGGTCGATCGGGTAGTTCATGCCCAGGATATGGGGCCGGTTATCAATCCGGAGGGCGCCCGCATGCAGATTGAGGGTGCCATAACCATGGGGCTCGGGTACAGTCTTAGCGAAGAGATCCACTTCAAGGGAGGTGAAATTAGAGATCTGGATTTCGGTTCCTATAAAATTCCCCGTTTTTCCTGGGCACCGCGCAAAATAGAGACTGTGCTGGTCGAAAATCATGCAATCGATCCATCCGGGTGCGGAGAACCTCCAATTGTCGGTATGGGGGCTATGATTGCGAATGCAGTGTTCGATGCAACCGGAATTCGAATGAACCGGCTTCCTATCACGCCTGAAGGGATAAAATCCAGGCTTACTTAGGTGCCGCTATTGATAAAGAACGATTCATTGGATGCTGAAAGCCATGTATCGGGTGAAAACGCTCGGGGCAAAGAATGGAACTCATTCCTGGAGAGGATGAATAGCGCCTGTATTACGGAGTTGGGTAATTTGATTATCCTATATCTATGCAGTACTGTACGCTGGAAAGTAAGCAGATGGAGGCACCTGGAGGCAATCCATGGATGCTGAAAGTCATGTATCAGGTGAAAACGCTCGGGACAAAGAGCGGATACCCTTTCTGGCGAGAATTAAAACCGGCTGCATTGCGGAATTGGGGTACTGGGCTATCCTGTTGATTGGCCACTCTTTACGATGGCGTATTGAAGGATGGCACCACCTTGAGGCAATTCATCGAAGAGGCAAACGGTTCGTGGGTGTTTCCTGGCACAACCGGATTTTTTTCACCTCCTATTTTTTCCGGAAAAGAAAAATTGTCGGAATGATTAGTCAGAGTCGGGAGGGTGAATACATCGCCCGTGTCAGCCGGCGGCTTGGCAACGACATCGCACGCGGTTCCAGCAGCCGCGGTAGCAGGGGAGCTGTCGTTGAGGTTCTTCGTGCCTTGAGACGGAAGCAGGATGTATTCATCACATTGGATGGCCCGAGAGGGCCGCGCTACATCGCCAAGCCCGGAGCGGCATATATTGCCAGAAAAAGCGGGCATCCGGTAATGCCCTTCTGTTTCGCCGCGGAAAAAAAATGGGTTATGCGAAGCTGGGACGGTTTCATCGTTCCCAAGCCCTTTTCGCGCGCGAATATTGTCATAGGGCGGCCCATCGAGGTGGACTCGAACGCCGATGAAGCGGAAATGGAACGTGTCCTGGAGCGGGTCCAGCTGTCAATGAAAGAACTTTGCGATCGATGCGATTCCTATTGGGATGCATAATCGACCTTATTCCGTTTCCACTGTTTCCGGCGCTTCATCCAGCGCTGCCAGTAATGTATGCCATGCGAGCATGGCGCATTTTACCCGGGCCGGATATCCGCGGACATCCCTGAAAACGGACAGGTTTCCAAGAGCACTCGCTTCGTTCGAATCAACACTGCCGGTTAGAAGCCCTGTAAACCGCTTAAAAACCTCCCTGGCTTCCGTCTCCGTCTTCCCTTTCAGGTTTTCCGTCATCATAGAGGCGGAGGCGGTTGCTATGGCACAGCCATTACCGATAAACCCGATATCCGTGATTACATCACTTTCTAAATGTATATATATGCTGAACTTATCTCCACAGAGAGGATTGTGCCCATCCGCATGCCGGTTTGCATGTTCGACCGCATGATGATTGCGAGGCATTTTATAATGATCGACAATTGCATTCCGGTACAAATCTTTGAGATCGCTCATTATTGAAAGACCTCTTTCACTTTTAAGACCGCCCGCATACAGGCATCGATGTCTTCAATGGTATTGTAAAGGCCGAATGAAATCCTGGCGGTGGCGGGTATCCTGTAAAAATCCATGACCGGTTGTGCGCAGTGGTGGCCGGCCCGGACGGCGATTCCCTCATGATCCAGGATAGTCGCGATATCATGGGGATGGATTCCTTCCATAACGAAGGAGAGAGCGCTCGATTTCTCTTTCGCCTCTCCGATAATGCGAAGCCCGTCTATCTTCTGCAATCCCCGAATTGCGTATGCCATTAAATGCTGTTCGTGGGAAAAAATGTTCTTTATCCCGACCGATTCCAAAAAATCTGCGGCGACTCCCATCCCTATAGCACCTGAAATATTCGGTGTGCCGGCTTCAAATTTATGTGGCAGTTTCTGATATGAGGTTTTTTCAAATGTGACCGAACGAACCATGTCTCCGCCACCCTGATAGGGGGGCATGGAGTCGAGAAGGGGTTCTTTTCCATACAGGATCCCGATTCCGGTCGGTCCATACATTTTGTGTCCGGACAGAGCATAGAAATCACAGTCCAGCGAGGAGACGTCTACCGGAAGGTGCGGAGCGGCCTGGGCGCCGTCAATCAACACCGGTACGGAACGGGAATGCGCAAACCGGATGATTTCACGGACGGGATTGACTGTTCCAAGTACGTTCGAAACATGGGTGACACTCACAAGGCGTGTTTTCTCGGAAAGAAGTTCTTTAAATGCTTCAAAGTTGAATTCCCCGGCTTCCGTAATCGGTACGACCCTCAGTCGGGCTCCTTTTTCTTCACAAAGCAGTTGCCACGGCACGATGTTGGAGTGGTGTTCCATTCCGGATAACAAAATTTCATCCCCTGCATCGACATTTATGCGTCCATAAGTTTGAGCCACAAGATTTATTCCCTCTGTGGCTCCCCGGACAAATACTATTTCATTTTCGGAAGATGCGCGGATATAACGGCGAATTCCGGAGCGGCTTTTTTCGTAAGATGCCGTTGCCCGTTCGCTCAGGAAATGCACGCCCCGGTGTATATTGCTGCATTCATTAGAATAAAAATGTACGATCGAATCAATCACGCTTTGCGGTTTTTGGGTTGTTGCGGCGTTGTCCAGGTATACAAGAGGCTTATTATTCTGCTGCTGCCTGAATATGGGAAAATGCGCCCGTATCTTTTCAGCATTATATTTATAATCCGGATGGACGGACCGGGTATCGGATTCTGAAATCATAAGGAAATCTTAAAATATTTTCGCCGGTTGCGTACAGGTGAAAAAATAGAAATGGATGTCGACGGTCACAAATTTTATAGAAATGTCCACCGATTGACTAATTAGAGGTGTCCACTGGACATAATTTAAATAAAAACGAACGGAAAAAGCATTATCTTACTTCAATTTCCGGCATTTGGCTTGCTTTTTCAACCGGCAGTTTCTATCATTTATGTTTCTAAAATCTGGCTGAAGCAGTAAATGGAGATACAGTAATTATGAAAAGAACGTTTCAACCCAATAACAATAAAAGAAAAAAGACCCACGGTTTCAGGGAACGCATGTCGACCAAAGGCGGCAGGCTGGTGCTGAAGCGGCGGCGTGCCAAGGGGCGTAAAAGGCTGAGTGTCAGTGGCTAAAGGCATATCCGAGAGGTTTCCCCATTGTCATCGAATAGTTCGTTCCAGGGATTACAGTGCAATATATAAGACGGGGAAAAGAATCCACTCGGGAAAATTTGTCCTTTTTGGCCGTGAGAATGAAGCGGGTCATGCACGTCTAGGTATTACGGTATCTCGAAAAATAGGCTGCGCCAGCATACGGAATCGCATTAAAAGGTTGTTCAGGGAGATATTCAGACGATCCTCAACGGAGATTCCCGATAATTTTGACTTTGTAATTAATGCAAAGTCGGGTTGCGCCGGGGCCGACTTGCGGCAGTTACGCGAAGAGTTTATTGCAGCAACGAGAAGAATTAGCCGAAAGGAGTCTTCTTAAAAGGGTCTTATCCAAATGACATACCGCTGCCAAAATTCCATAAGAGATAACATCCGTGAAATTATTCTCTTATTTTTAAAGGGTTATAAAAAATTTATATCGCCGTTTCTCCCTCCGGCGTGCCGTTTTGAGCCGACATGCTCGGTCTATATGTACCAGGCAATTCAACAAAAAGGGATTTTTAAAGGTTTTTATTGGGGCATTAAGCGGATTCTGCGCTGTCATCCGTTCTGTGAAGGGGGATTCGACCCTGTCCCCAAATAGCATTCTTAAAGAATCGATGCACTCACTGTGACCGCCCCGCTCATATCGGGAAAATAAATCTAACCCTGCATGCCATTAAAATCACATAAATGCAACGGGTTAAAGGGTCCGACCAGGAGGTCGGGAACGACAATAAACAGTACTTGCACCTACGGAAGAGAAATAAAATTCAACCTCTTATAATTGTCAGACCTGCCTGCCGTATTAAAAGATGGGACAAAACAATTAACAAAGGCACTGAATACTTTGTGCAACCTATAACGGTCTAATTATGGAAAAACGTACCATTCTGGCAATCGCCCTATCATTTTTAGTACTGATGGCTTTTGAGTATGTGAACCGCAAATTTCTGGCTCCTGAGGAATCTCCTCAAATCGTCGAGGAAACCCCGAGAGAAACGCAGATAAATACGGGACCGGCGGCCAATGCGGTTGTCGAAAAAGAAATAACTCAAGAAACATCCCTGCCCTTATCCGAAACAGACACCAAGGCTGAGGGACCCCTGCAGGTCGTCATAAAGGGAGAACTCTACCAGGCGACCCTTGATAACCGGGGAGGTGTTCTAAGCAGTTGGATCCTCAATGAGTACCAATCTTCATTGCGCAGGGATTTTGAGATGATTGCCGACGGCGATAAGGGGGAAAAGTGGCCCCACCCCGGGGCTGTCCTGTTTGAGGATCCGGACCTGACGACAACGGCCAACGAGGAGCTCTATGAAGTGACCGTCAAGGGAGCGCCCTACTATTCCGGAATGTCGCTCTCCGCGCCGGTTGATGTCGTACTGACTCTCAGACGGGGCGATCTGGCGATTCGTAAAATATTTAGTTTCAATAACGACAATTATACAGTGGACCTGTCGGCAACGTTCGAAAAGGGTGGACGGGACCTGAATGGCAGGTTGCTGCTTGCTCAGGATATCGGTCCTATAGAAGAGCATCTGGAAGGAAGGAATGCCGGACTGAAAGCCGCCTATTTTAACGGAAATAAAGTGGTTAGGGAATCCCCCCCCGGCGATGATGCGGGGGATGTAACCATCTCGGGCAATATCGTTTGGGTTGGACTGAATATGCATTATTTCACTGCTATCGCCATTCCAGATAAGTCCTTACCATCGTTTGAGATCAGGGGATTTGAAATCATCTCCACAGATCTGCAGAACAACAACATCGAAAGAAATCTGCTCAGCATTAAAATTCCCGTTGACGGAACCTTCGACTGTCAGTTTTATTTTGGGCCTAAGAAACAGGCGAACCTGAAATCCGTTCCTGGACACGACCTCTCTGGTGTAATCGACTACGGCATGTTTTCCATTATCGCGCGTCCGCTTCTTGCCGCATTAAGGTGGATACACCAGTATGTGAATAATTATGGCTTTGCCATCATTCTTTTAACTCTTCTGCTGTCGATCCTATTATTTCCGTTAAGACTGAAGCAGATGCTGTCCATGAAAAAAATGCAGGCCGTTCAGCCGAAGGTCAAAACCATTCAGGAGAGATACAAGAAATATAAGAAAACCGATCCCAAACGGGCTGAAATGAACCGGGAGATCATGGCGCTTTATAAGGAACACAACGTCAACCCCATGAGCGGATGTCTGCCGCTTCTGGTACAGATGCCCCTGTTGTTCGCTTTCTATCGGTTGCTTTCGGTTTCCATCGAATTGCGACAGGCCCCATTTATTTTTTGGATTCAGGATCTATCGGCGAAGGATCCCTACTATGTCGTTCCGATCTTAATGGGCGTTACCATGTTTCTTTCACAAAAGATGACACCCATGGCGCCGACGGTCGACAGTTCACAGATGAAGATGATGCAGTATCTGCCGGTGATTTTTACTTTCATGTTTCTCAGTCTTTCAAGCGGCTTGAACCTGTATTTTCTCTGCAGTAATATCTTCCAGGTCGGTTTTCAAAAAATCGCCGAGAGGTGGATGGGTGATGGAAGAAAAGACAGAAAACAAAAAAGTAAGTAAACAGGAAAGATCTTTGGAATCGGTCCTGGAAACCTGCCGTAAAATGTTGCAAGGTTTGAAGTTGAACCTTACCGTCGATGGGATAGAAGAAGGCGGTAAAGTCAACCTGAATTTAACTGGTCAAGATCGTCCCTATCTGTTGTCGAATTCCGCATCTGTCCTCAATAGTATTGAATATCTGATTAATAGAATGTTCAGGGGGAACAAGGATGAGGGAGCCGGCCTCGTTCTGGATTCTGATGGATACAGGCAGCATAGAGAAGCGGAACTGACCCTTCTCGCTCAAATGGCATCACAAAAAGTACTTACCTTGAAGAAACCACTCGGACTGCAGCCGATGACCGCGAGAGAAAGAAGGATTGTTCACCTGGCTCTGGCCGAGATCGAAGGTGTTCATACAAAAAGCTCCGGCGAAGGCGAAAACCGCAGCATCACCATATTTCCTGCATAAATAAATAAGCCGGTATCATTCCTGGATCGGTATAATGAATCCGGTTTGTATTCCTGTCTGCTGCCACTGTTAATAGATTGTGAAGAAGCGAGTTTGTAAACCATGGTCGATCTGTCCGACACAATTTGTGCCCTCTCTTCCGCTCCCGGTCGTTCCGGATTGGCCGTCGTGCGTGTCAGTGGTACGAAGAGTCTGCAAATTCACAGCAAAATTTTCCGGCATAAAAAGCCGATAAAAAATCCGCCACCTCGGCTTGTTATGCTGGGAAATGTCCTCAATCCTTGCAGTGGAAACGTTATGGAGGAAGCAAATGCCGTCTGTTACCTGGCTCCGAAGTCCTACACCGGCGAGGATATGACGGAATACTCCATACACGGCAGTCCCGTTCTAATTGCTTCGCTGCTGAATTCCATTTGTTCCCTGGGCGCGAGACTCGCCGAGCCGGGTGAATTCACAATGAGAGCCTTTCTTCACGGTAAAATGGATTTGACACAGGCGGAGGCCGTTAAAGATCTAATTGATTCGACCACACTTTTTCAGGCACAAATTGCCGCCAGGCAACGATCCGGTGTGTTTTCAAAGAAAATAGAGCCTGTGAAAAAGGAAATAACGGATATTATCGTCCAGCTGGAATCCGCGGTGGAATTTGTTGAAGAAGACCTGCCGCTCGAAGCGCGTGAAACTAATATTCAAAGGCTAGACAACATTATAAAGGAAATAAGAAAATGGATCGATGCCCACCGCTTCGGCAGGGTTGTCCGTGAGGGTTTCAGAATGGCCGTTGTGGGACGCCCGAATGTCGGAAAAAGCAGCCTGTTTAATGCTCTTTTAAATCAGGACCGTTCCATCGTCATGGACCTGCCCGGAACCACACGGGACCTTGTTTCTGAAAATACAAGTATTAGCGGAATTCCTGTGCAGCTTATGGATACTGCAGGTATTCATGCAATCATGAACTCCACAGAGGAACTTGGGATCAAGAAAACATACCAGGCTATTTCGGATGCCGATGCGATTCTCATGGTTTTAGACCGAAACTGCTTCCCCTGTGAAGAGGATATGAAAATCAGATCTGATCTAATGAATTTGTTCTGCATTGTGGTTATGAACAAGAATGACCTTGAGTCGCGTTGGTCTATGGAGCAAATCGAAACATTCGCCGGGGAATGGCCCTGGATTTCTGTGTCCGCTAAATTTGGAACGGACATTGACCGCCTTCGGTCTCTGATTTTCGAAAAGATTTTCGGTTCCGAGCAGCTACAACAAGAAGACGTTTTAATTACAAATTTAAGGCACCGTCACCATCTAGAGGCGCTTGAAGATGAAATGGTCCAGGCCGCACGGGGATTGAAAGGTGGCCTGTCGGAGGAATTCCCTCTTCTGCACTTGCACAAGGCATTGAAAAATATCGGAGAAATTACTGGGGAAACTTCCGTTGAAGACATACTGACTGAAATTTTTTCCCGTTTCTGCATCGGAAAATAACATGGATAGTTACGATGTCATTGTCGTGGGCGGTGGACACGCCGGAAGCGAAGCCGCGGTGGCCGCGGCCAGGATGGGGGTTAAAACCGCTTTGTATAGCTTCGATCTCGAATCAGTTGCGCAAATGTCCTGCAATCCGGCCATTGGAGGGATTGCCAAAGGACATCTGGTGCGGGAAATCGACGCACTGGGCGGTATCATGGGTGAAGCAGCGGATAGAACCGGAATTCAATTCCGGCTTTTAAATGCGAGTCGTGGCCCGGCCGTGCAAGCTCCGCGGTGCCAGTCCGATAAAGCTAAATATATCAATGAGATAGCCAAACTCCTTCACGAACAGTCGGGCCTGTCTCTCCATCAATTCGAAGTTGTAGGATTAATAATCGAAAAGAATGAAATACGGGGAATTCAGCTGAAAGATGGAAGCAGAATTCAGGCGCAATCGGTTATTCTTACAACAGGAACTTTTTTAAATGGATTGATTCACATCGGAGACCAGACGCAGCCAGCAGGAAGAATTGGTGAACCGGCTTCGAATTCTCTTGCCGAAAACATCAGTCAAATAGGATTTATAACAGGCCGGCTTAAAACCGGCACACCGCCGAGGCTTGACCGGAACACAATCGACTTTTCCAAATTTGAAGAGCAGAAAGGCGACGCTGTTCCGACTTTTTTTTCCCTGAAAACAAAACAAATCAAGCTGCCACAAACATCCTGTTTCCTTGGATATACAAATGAAAGGCTCCATAATCTTATCCGGGAAAATATTAAAAGGTCCGCCCTGTATGGAGGTTACATAAAAGGAATAGGTCCACGCTATTGCCCCAGTGTTGAAGATAAGGTGATCAAATTTGCCGAAAAAGAGCGTCACCAGATATTTCTTGAACCGGAGGGATTGGATACGGATGAAATCTATGTCAACGGGCTTTCCAGCAGCATGCCGATCGAAGTACAAAAGCAGATGATTGCTTGCATCCCGGGACTCGAAAAAGCACGGATGATTCGTCCCGGATATGCCATAGAATACGATTTTGTGCAGCCGACCGAATTGAGTCGGTCCATGGAGACAAAAAAAGTCCGAGGTCTTTTTCATGCCGGCCAGATTAACGGAACCACCGGATATGAAGAGGCGGCAGCACAGGGATTTGTTGCCGGAATTAATGCTGCCATGCGTGCCATGAAGCGGGATCCTGTAATTTTCCCAAGGGAGGCAAGCTACATCGGGACCATGGTGGATGATCTGGTTACGAAGGGAATCGACGAACCCTATCGAATGTTTACGTCGCGATCGGAATTTCGGTTGCTGCTGCGTATCGATAATGCCGATCGGAGACTTCGACCGATGGGATATCAACTAGGTCTGGTTTCTGCGTCAGATTATGCGTTGTTCGAAGAGAAATATAAAGAAGTTGACAGTATTCGTAGATTTCTAAGGGAAAAACGCTGGAATGCAAGGGATGCCGACTGCCCGGCCCTTGCCGGAAAGTTGGATGTTCAAACGATTAAGGGATTTACACTCGATGAGATACTGCGTCGCCCTGCAGTTTCCCTATCGGATTTAGCACCATTCCTGCAGTTTCATAACAGGATGCCCTCCTCGACAGAAATACAAAAGATAGTTGAGATTGAAGTCCGATATCAGGGGTACATCCAGCAACAGGTAAGAGATGCAGAAAAAATGCAGCGCTTGGGGAATAGACGCATCCCTCCTGATTTTGAATACAGTAAGATCGACGGATTAAACAGGGAAACCAAAGAAAAGCTCAGCCGCATACGGCCGACAGATCTAGCTATGGCCGGAAGAATTCCTGGCATTACCCCTGCAGCCATTTCCGTCATCAATATTCAATTGGAAATGCTCCAGCAAAAGAATCACATTAAAAATAGACCGGCCTCAAACCGTTAGCGCCACCTTTCAGGACGTCCATATTATGGAATCAATGGACAGATACAAGAAAATATTTCATCGCCTGGGATTGCCTTTTGATCCAAATATTACAAAGAAAATGGATACTTATATCAACCTGTTAAAAAAATGGAATGCCCGTGTCAATCTAACTGCTTCGAATGAATGGTCTTTAATCGAACCGTTGCTTATGGAAGGAATATGGGCAGCAAGGATTTATCCGGAGCATGCAGAAACCCACCTCGATATAGGCAGTGGAGCCGGATTTCCCGCTATTCCTTTAAGAATAATGGTGCCCGGCTTGAAAATGGATATGGTGGATAGCCGGCTGAAAAGGGTCAGTTTTCTGGAGACGGTTATAAATGAACTGAAATTAGCAGATTCCTTCGCATTTCACGGTCGAGTCACCGAGTATCTTGAAAATACTGATAAAGAGTGGGATTGCATCAGCTGGAAAGGTTTAAAGATAAGGACAAAAGAATTATTACAAATAAGGCAACATACCCATCAAACCACACAAATCTGGATATTTCATGGGAAACAGCTGGCCGCTGAGGAACCGGATATGGTTGATAAGAATCTCAGACTGGTGCGTAGAGAAAAATTTCCATATAAATCCGAATGGATGGTATCCATTTATCTGCCTCGATAGATGTTTCACGTGAAACATCCCCTTGGTCAATGTTTCACGTGAAACATTTTTCCTGTACACAAAACTCCCTTAATATTCCAATTGGTAGTTTGTTTTTTTCGTGCACTTTATGTTAATCTCCTGTTGTCTATTTTTCTTACTAGCCCTCATTTCTCCCAGGGTGTGGGTCGCTTCGCCTACAGCGGAGCGGGACATGGGGAGAGATGTGAATTAAGAACCACGGTCTGATGCAAAAAAACTCATGGCAAAGATTATCGCAATAACAAATCAGAAGGGTGGCGTCGGGAAGACAACAACAGCCATCAATCTGGCTGCAGCCCTAGCCTTTGCGGATATGCGTGTATTAATCGTTGATACAGACGCCCAGGCAAATTGCAGCAGCGGTCTGGGTGTCGTTAAAGGAACTGTAAAGAGCCTTTATAATGCTTTAATAGAGGAAGAACCTCTTCAGGAAATCATTTGTGGTACGGAACTGGATAATCTGAAGCTGATACCAGCAGATAATAATTTGACCGGTGCCGGTATCGAGATACTTGAGTTTCCGGAAAGAGAGTTTCTGCTGAAGAAACTTTTAATGCCAGTTTTGGAGCAATTTGATTTTATCCTGATTGACAGCCCACCTTCATTGAACATTTTAACCTTAAATGGACTGGTGGCCGCTGATTCGGTGCTTGTTCCCATACAATGCGAATATTTTGCCCTTGAGGGGCTTTCTGATTTGTTTGATACTCTTGCCCGTGTTCGTCGATCCTTGAATTCCAGTCTGCTTATTCAGGGTATCGTGTTGACGATGTTTGATGAAAGGACCAATTTGAGTGACCAGGTCCGGGATGAAGTGAAAAATCATTTTCCCAATCATTTGCTCGAGACGGTTATTCCCCGAAATGTTCGGTTGGCGGANNATCAAGTTGGCCAGGGAAATTTTAAACCATGAAAAAAAAGGTATTAGGTAGAGGCTTGGATGCACTGATTCCGGAGGTCAGGAGCGTCGAAAGTTCTCCGGGCGAAATCGATATCGATCGGATCGCAACCAATCCGGATCAGCCGCGGCTCGGTCTGGATGAGGAAAAGTTGCAGGAGCTGGTGATTTCAATTCGCGAAAATGGGATCCTACAACCCATCCTGGTTCGCCCATACGGAAGTGGCTATCAGCTTATTGCGGGTGAAAGAAGGCTGAGTGCCGCTCAGCGTGCAGGCTTGATGAAAATACCGGCCGTTGTGCGGGATGTTCCGGATGATCGTCTGCTGGAACTTGCACTGGTCGAAAATATTCAGCGAGAACCGCTGAATCCGATAGAAGAAGCACAGGCCTTTGAGAATCTGATGGAAGCAACCGATGGAACCCAGGAAAAGATTGCCGAACGATTGGGAAAAGACCGCAGCACGGTTGCCAATTCTTTACGGCTGCTGAAATTGCCTGCGAATATTAAACGTTTGGTAGGTGATGGAAAAATCTCATCGGGGCATGCCCGCGCATTACTCTCTTCAAATTGCAGTGCTTCCGAGATGGAAAAGATTGCGCAGGTCATNNGACCGGCTGCGGGTAGCTCTCGGTACGAAAGTAGAAATTCGATCTAAATCTAAGGATAAAGGGGAGATACGGATTCATTACTATGGACAGGATGAATTAATACGCATCTATGGAATACTCACCGACAGAGCCGGATCAACGGAGTAGGATTATGAGAAAAGGCAAAGGAAAAAAAGATGATGAGATTGTCAGTCTTCTGGGCAAGGGGACTGAAGTTACCGGCGATATCTCCTTTTCAGGTGGAATGCGGGTTGATGGGATCATAAAGGGGACTGTGCGTTCTGAAGGATCTTTGATTATAGGATCTTCCGGTTTAATTGATGCTGAAATCAGCATCCGGAATATTTCAATCAACGGGGAATTCAGGGGGATCATCCGGGCTTCGGACCGGGTGGAGATACATCAGGACGGTAAAGTTTTCGGTGACATATATTCGCCATGTCTCATTATCGAAACAGGTGCCACCTTCGAGGGCCGCTGCAATATGAATGATGGAATATCGCAGGAACAGGAAAGAGATTTCTCTTTAAAAAGTATTCCTACGGGTTCCGGCCAAACCTCAGAATCTTCTGTTTCAGAAGAATAAGAAATCAGTCTTATTCCAGTGTGCCACTAAAGTATTAGTAGTAAATAGGGATTGGTGCATTACCTAGGGATGCATTGCTATTTTCAATAATTTCAATAACTTACGATCTTCAGGC
>DKBB01000003.1 GCA_002451015.1 Acidobacteria bacterium UBA6911 | reverse complement strand
CGGTCTTCGCCCCAAAAAACGATGGCGGCTTTATTGTCTTTGCGGCGCAGAAGATTTTCCGCGAAATTGAGCCGCGCGCCCTGAAACCATTTTGCCCCGGGCATTTTATGGCCGTCGGTCAACACTTCGTCCCAGAGGCGCGATGCTTTAACCCCGCAAAATGTCCACAAGGCGGGCCAGAACTCTTCAGGCGATTCCACCGACCATCGGTACAGTTGGGAATAGTCGTGAAAGTCTTTGTTGCACTCTGTATTAACGACGTTGAGAAATCGGCTGAGATTGGAGCCGGCGATGCGTTCCGGCGACGGAGTCCAGATCGGTTTTGCCATGGGCGGTTTCCTGGAACTTCTCCCGGTCGGCACTTTCAAAGCCTTGATGAAAGGTCGGACCCTGTAAGGATATCCGACAGATTGTCGATCTCCCTGTCCCGGTTGTGTCTAAACAGGCTTTTGAGCGAATCGTCCAGCCTGTCAAGTGCATAATCGCAGTAGAAACGCGCCGTTTCCGTCTCGCGCTCGGACTGAGTTTCCCTGCCGTTGCCGGATTGCAGGCGGCTGTCGATTTTGCTGAGAACGGCCGCTGCCGTATAGAGAGAGACAACGCTTTCCGCGATGCGGTTCAGCTTCAACTGCTCTTCGACCACCGCTTCCCGGTACTTTGCCAGAAGGCGCAGAACCGATAAAGAAAAACTCCTTATGGAACGCCGCAGCCGGGCAGCCTGAGGTGCAAGCAGAGGGGATTGTACCGGCATTTCCGGTTTGGAAAAAATCCGGATCAAGCGTCGGGTGAATTGTGAAAACGCGCCCAAGGCCAGGGAAGGACTCTTCATGGATTGCAGCAGGGTTTTATACGTCATCCCGACCTCGCGCAAACCGACGGCGGCGATAAATACCCGCAGCACTTCGTTCGAACCCTCCCCGATCATGTTGATGCGCGCATCGCGCATCAGCCGCTCAAAGGGTTCGCTGCTGAAAAAGGATCGCCCCCCGAAAAGCTGCATGGTGTCGTAGGTGATTTTCCAGAGAGATTCGCTGGCGAACACCTTGAGGATAGCCGTCTCCAGCATGATATCCTCTTCGCCGGCATCGATGAAGCCCGCAGTCAGGTAGGTGCTGGCGTCCATGGCATAGGCAAGAGCGGCCATTTCAGACAGCTTCTGTTTCACAAGAAGGAAACTTGCCAGCGGCTGCTGGAACTGGCGCCGTTCGACCGCGTAGGTTTCCGCGCGCCGGACAAGGTATTTCGCCACGCCGGTGCAGGTGGCCCCGAACGTGGTTCTCCCGTAGTCGAGGACCGTCAGGCAGACCCGGAGACCCTTGCCTTTTGTCCCCAGGATGTTTTCTTCAGGCACCTCCACATTCTCGAAAATCAGGTTGGATGTCCGCGTTCCCCGGTATCCGACTTTTTCCAGGGCCGGCGCCGCGATCTTGAACCCCGGCATGTCGGGAGTTACGATAAATGCCGTAATGCCTCCCTCGTCCGTCTTCGCCATTACGGTGAGGAACCCGGCAATGCTCCCGTTGGTTGTCCACTGCTTCATCCCGTTGATCCGATACACTTTTTTTTGAGGATCATACTCGGCTTTGGTTTCTATTCCGGCTGCATCGGAACCCGCATTGGGCTCCGTCAGGGAAAAGGACGCCAGCTTCTCTCCGGTTGCTAAAGGCCTGAGCCATCTGGCTTTTTGTTTCTCATTGCCGAATAAAAGAAGCGCTTTTAATCCCACGCTCTGATGGGCATTGACGAGCAGTGCCGTGGATCCGCAGTGGCTCGCCAACTGCTCCATCGCCCTGCAGTAGGCATACTGGGTCATCCCCAGGCCCCCGAATTCCGCCGGGATGGTAAGACCCAGTATGCCGAGATCCCCTAGCCCCCTGATGACCGTGTCCGGAATATTTGCCTGACGATCGATCCTGTCGGGATCGATTTCCTTTTCACAAAATGATCGCAGCTTTATCAGAAGATCGTTGACGGCCTTATCTTCCTCCGGATCGACTTTTGGGTATGGAAACACATGTTCGGTCTCGACCAGCCCGGAATACAACAGTTTTCCAAAAGAGGGTTTATTTTTTTCTTTCTCGAAAAGTAACTCTTCCAGCAGTTTCTTCTGTTTTTCATCCATTATCTTAATTATCCCATGGGATCTTTCGGATAAAAAGACCCGGTAGACGGTTTTCATCCACCCTGCCGGACACGCAGCGCGATTTGGCGTGCCTTGCCCGGATTAGAGTATAATGGTTTTCATGGACTGTTCCGGATGAAGAATGATTCGAAATTGGAACAAAAAAATCCTGATTCGTATATTTGAGCCCTGTTAAAGGCTGCAAAGAACACAGGGAGGCATTCTGTTGCATGAAGCGGTCATTGTCAGCGCGGTACGAAGCCCCCTGGGCAGTTTCAACGGCATGTTTGCGATGCTGGAAGCCACGGACCTGGGAGGTATCGTAATCAGGGACGCTGTTCGAAGGACCGGAATCGGACCGGGCCAGGTCGATGAAGTGATTATGGGCCAGGTGCTTCCGTGCGGCTGCGGCCAGAATCCCGCCAGGCAGGCGGCTCTTAAAGCCGGCCTTCCTTTTGAAGTGCAATGCCTGACGATAAACAAGGTCTGCGGCTCCGGACTCAAGGCCGTGATGTTGGCTGCCCAAGCCGTGCAGACAGGCGATGCCGAGGTGGTCGTGGCGGGCGGCATGGAAAGCATGACCAGGGCGCCATATTATCTGGAAAAAGCCCGTTTCGGATATCGAATGGGTGCCGGACAGATCCAGGATCATATGATGCATGACGGCCTGTGGGATATCGTCAATGACTTCCATATGGGGATGTCCAATGAACTCTGCTGCGAACGCTATAACATCTCCCGGGATGCCCAGGACCGTTATGCGGCGCGTTCCTATGAGAAAGCTCTGGCCGCTCAGGCAGCGGGGTATTTCGACGATGAGATCGTACCGGTTGTTCTCTCACCGGAACAGGGCGGATCGAAGATTCTGGNNTCTTTTGAGGTGCTGTCCCGAATGGATCCCGTTTTTAAAAAGGGCGGTGTCGGCACCGCCGGCAATGCCTCCTCCATCAGCGACGGGGCGGCTGCCGTCGTGGTCATGTCCCGCGAGAAAGCTGAAACACTGGGATGCAAAGTGATCGCAGCGATCGGAGCACAAGCCTGCAGCGGCGTCGATATGAAATATGTCCTGATGGCGCCGGCCAAGGCGATCCCGAAATGCCTCGGGAAAGAGCCGATGGACCTGCGACAGGTGGATTTGATCGAAATGAATGAAGCTTTTTCCGGTTCCACCTGTGCCGTGATGCAGGAGTTGGGGCTCGATCCGGAAAAGACCAACATAAACGGCGGCAGCGTAGCGCTCGGGCACCCGCTGGGCGCCAGCGGCTGCCGGATCCTGGTGACGCTGATATATTCATTGATTCGCATGGATAAGAAAGTTGGTCTGGCATCGCTTTGCCTGGGTGGAGGCGAAGCGGTCGCCCTGATTGTAAAACGTTAGCCGCACGAATGCGAGGGACACGGGCTGTGCCAAAAGAGCATGCAGCCGGAATATGAGGTAAGGATGGATATCAAAAGTCTGGGGGTTGTGGGGGCAGGCCAGATGGGAAGCGGGATCGTTCAAGTGGCGGCCTGCAGCGGCTTAACGGTTGTCCTGTACGATATCGCGGAGAGTTCCATCCAAAGGGCGCTGGACGGTATCCGTCACTCCCTGAATAAAGGGATTGAGAAAGGAATCCTGAATGAGGCGGAAAAGAATGCAGCTCTTGCGCGGATCACAGTCGGCAAGGATTTGAGAAGTCTGAAAAACCAGGATTTCATCGTGGAGGCGGCGCCGGAACAGGAGGATATAAAGTGCCGGATTTTCCGCGAACTGGATGCCATGTGTTCCCCTGCGGCAATATTGAGCACCAATACATCCTCCATTTCCATCGGCCGTATCGCCGCCCACACAAATCACCCCGAAAGAGTAGTCGGTACGCATTTTATGAACCCGGTGCCGCGTATGAAACTGGTGGAGGTTATCCGGGGTCTGAACACATCGGAGGAAACCTTCCGGACTGCTTGGAAGCTCGCGGAGAGGCTGGACAAAACGCCTGTCGAGGCAAAGGATTTCCCGGGCTTTATCGCCAATCGGATTTTGATGCCGATGATCAACGAGGCGGTCTTTGCCCTGTATCACGGCGTCGGTTCCCGTGAAGCTATCGATACGACCATGCGTTTGGGTATGAATCATCCCATGGGACCGTTGGCGCTTGCCGACCTCATCGGCCTCGACACCTGCCTGTCCATAATGGAAACCCTGTATGGCGGCTTCAAGGATTCCAAATATCGACCCTGTCCGCTGCTGCGCCGGTATGTGGACGCGGGACGGCTCGGGAGAAAATCGGGCGAAGGCTTTTATCAATACGGTGAGAGTTCATCCAAATGCAACTGAGGTAGAGTTTTACGGGAAATTAAAATGTGTGCAGTGCAAAACCTGCCTGTGACGGAGAACATTGTTGATGGATAAATTCGAGAGTCAGATCGTCGATTACATTTCCGGCCTGGAATACGACCGCTTGACGGAACCGGCTGTTGAGGCGGCCAAGACGAGGTTATTGGACAGCCTTGCCTGCGCTGTGGCGGCATACAACGAAAGTCCTGTAGCGGCCATGCGGCGCATCGCTCTGCAATCTTCGTCCGTTGAGGGCGCTTCCGTCTTCGGAACCGCGCACGTCGCTCCGGTATACGATGCGGCCATGGTCTGGGGCACCGCCATCCGGGCTTTCGATTGGAACGACACCTATCTTTCCAAAGAACCAGCGCATCCGAGCGACAATATCGGCGCCGCCATGGCCGTGGCTGAAGCGGAGAGACGGTCGGGCCGGGACCTGATCGCGGCGATCTGCCTGGCATACGAACTGCAGTGCCGTTTCTGCGATGCCGCCGCCATCCGGGAAAAGGGGTGGGACCATGTCACGTATGGATCCGTCTCCAGCACCGCTGCCGCCGCCAAATTGATGAAACTGAATTCCGAACAGACAAGGAACGCGCTGGGAATCGCCGTCACTACGGGCAATTACCTGCGCCAGACGCGTATCGGCACAATTTCCAGCTGGAAGGCGGCTGCGTTCGCCAAAGCGGCAAGGAATGCCGTGGAGGCGGCTCTGTACGCCCGGAACGGTTTCAGCGGCCCGTCGGACATCATTGCGGGCCGGCACGGCCTGATACAGCAGATTACGGGCGGGGAATTTGAACTGGCTCCAAACTTTGGCGGGCAGGGTGAAGAAGAATATAAAATCGTAAACACCTATATCAAATATTTCCCCGCCGAATATCATTCACAGAGTGCGATCTGGGCGGCTATGGACCTCCGCACGCAGATTGGCCCCGACGGCTGGCGGGACATTCGGACGATCCTGGTGGAAACCTCGCGTCATTCTTATGAAATCATAGGCATGGAAAAGGACAAATGGCGACCCCGTACCAGGGAGACGGCCGATCACAGCCTGCCATTTATAACGGCTGCGACCTTGATGGATGGCGATATAACCCTGAAGCAGTTTGACCCGGAGCATCTACGGGACAAAGCCCTGCTCGATCTGGTCGACAAGGTGGAATGCCGTGAGAAGAAAGAATATACTGATTTATATGGCACCTCCTATCCCAATAAGATCACTGTCAGCATGAACAGCGGCGAAGTTTTTGAAAAGGAAATCATAAACCCCAAGGGGCATCCCTTGAATCCCCTGGATCGCAGCCAGATAGAGAAAAAGTTTCGTATGAATTCGGAGGGCTTATTGAACGACACGCAACAGGATCGGCTGATTCAATTCGTCTGGAGCCTTGATGAACTGGAAAACCTGGGACCGTTGCTGAATTGCCTGGTGATGCGATGAGCGGCAAAGCACTAAGACAACTGCTGCAACAAAAAAAACCGCTTCTAATGCCCGGCGCATTCAACCCGTTCGTTGCCAGGCTGATTGAGCGGGCTGGCTTTGATGGCGTGTATATCTCAGGTGCGGGATTGGCCAACAGCCTGGGTCTGCCGGACGACGGGAGCCTCACGAGAGATGACTTCACCTATTTTGCCGGACGGATCGTGCGGGCGGTTCACTCGCCCGTTATCTGCGATGCGGATACGGGTTTGGATTCGGGGATGAAGGACGGGGTGGCGGGCACGGTGAAAGCGTATATCCGATGCGGGCTGGCGGGTCTGCACGTGGAAGACCAGGTCTTCCCTAAACGCTGCGGGCATCTGTCAGGCAAGGAAGTCATTGCACGCGAGGCAATGCAGGAAAAGATCCGCCGGATGTGCCGGACCCGGAGCCGTTATGGCAAGGATTTTGTGATTATAGCCAGGACCGACGCCCGCGGAGCTTCCAACGTAAAGGAATCGTGCCAGTTCGAAGAGAGCATCGAACGTGGTCGCGCTTATCTCGAAGCCGGTGCGGATATGATTTTTCCCGAATCCCTGCAAAGTTTTGCTGAATTCAAGAAATATCGCGCCGGCATTGAAGCCCCGCTGCTGGCCAACATGACCGAGTTCGGCCAAACGCCCATGCTGACCGCCGGACAGTTTGAATCACTGGGCTATGACATCGTGATTTATCCTGTCTCGCTGTTTCGCTATGCCGCCGGACGGATGGAGTCCGCNNGACACCCTGGATATCGGATTGGCGGGCGTTGAGGTCTGCACTTCGGACATATCTTTCACCACGGTGGGCAAAGACGGCAATCCGATCCTGATGTATCGCGGCTACAGCATTTACGACCTGGTCCGGAGCGGCTTTGAAGAGATCGTTTACCTGATCTTGTACAATCATCTGCCGAACCGTGCCCAACTGGACGATTTCTGCAATACCCTCAAAGAAAACATGCCCCTGAATCAGCCGGTTCAGGATCATTTGAAATCCTATCCCCGGCATGCGCAGCTGATGGATCTGACTTTGACTGCGTTTTCCTATGCCAGGATGTGGGACAAGGATTATGGGAACGAAGCCTGGCGTAACATTACCTCGGATACGGCTCCCCGTAGCCGATTGCTTCTGGAAGCAGGGATCCGTGTGGGGGCGAAAATCCCCGCTATTTTCTGCTGCGGCTACCGGCACATCAACGGCAAAGAAGCCATCGCACCGGATCGGGATCTGTCTTATGCCGGCAACATTCTTCACATGCTGGGCTTCGAACCTGACGAGGAAACCACAAATGCTTTGAATACCACCCTGATCCTTTACCTTGACCATACGATCAACTGTTCCACCTTCTCGGCGCTGGTCGCCGAGTCTTCCGGCGTCGATCCCTACGGCCCGCACATTGCCGCGTCGGTTGCCTTGAAAGGCGTGCTGCACGGCGGGGCCAACGACCTGGCGGCGGTGATGTTCCGCGACGTCGAAGATCCGAAAGAGGCGCGGCAGTACATCCTCAAGAAACTTAAAAACAGGGAGATAGTTTTCGGTTTCGGACACCGCCTTGCTCATTACAAGGGAATGGTCGAGTCGAGGGTAAGGATCGTTGAGAGCCTGATGCGGCCCCTGGCGGAGAAGAGAAACATGGGGCATCTCCTGGAGGTTTACGACACCATCAAAGCAACGATGCTGCAGGAAAAGGATCGGGCTCCCAATCTGGATTTTCCCGTGGCTTTGCTGTACAAAGTTTTGGGTTTGCCGACCGAGATCAATACCCCCATTTTCCAGGCCAGCAGGCATTTCGGCTGGGTTGCCAATATACGTCGGCAGCGCGATGCCAAGGGGCCGCTGTACCGGCCCAAGCAGAAGTACACGGGGCCCGGGCTGGATGCGATACGAACCTACGTCCCCCTGAACGAGAGGAAATAACTTTCAGTGAGTGCCTTCCGTAGCCCGTGTGACCCGCCAGGACTTTATGAGGATCCGGGTCAGACGGTACCGTTTCATTGACGCTATACCAATCAAATAGAGGTCACGGCATGATCACGTTCAGCGAACAACAGCTCAGGATTCCGAAACTTATGAGACCTGTCTATCTGGTCACCGCAGGTCAGTCAAAATTCGACCGGTCCATCCCGGAGAAAAGAACGGAGGAACTGTGTGTCGATGCGCTGGCCATGGCCGCCGGGCTGATCGACAAAACTCCCGCCGAATTAAAGCAGCACATACATACCTGTTACTACGGCCACTTCGCGGATCATTTCGGGGATCAGCTTCTGGGTGAAGCCGTTATACATGACCGTCTGGGCCTGGATCCATTGGGAAATATCGGCATCAAGACGGGAGGGGCAACCGGGGGTTCCACTCTTTGGGAGGCGGTAAAGGCTGTGGCCTCCGGCTACTCCGATTGCGTGCTGGCCATGGGTTGGGAGCGCATGGATGAAGTGCCGACGGACGAGGGCAACAATTACATCGCCTGTGCAGCGGACAAGGACTGGGAAACACCGCTGGGGCACATCTATACCGGTTATTATGCCGTCATGGCCCAGAAATACTGGCAGGTGTTCGGCAAACAGGAAGAATCTTTCCGCCGCACACTGGCCGAGATCTCCGTCAAGCACCACGGATACGCACGGTTTAACCCTTTTGCCCAGGCGCCCTTGAAGATTACTGTTGAGGATGTACTGATGTCTCCGGTTGTGGCATATCCCCTGAGGGCTCTGGACTGTTGCCTGATGAGCGTGGGTGCTGCCTGTGCCGTCATTTGTGATGAGAAAACCGCACAACGACTCACCGCAGGCACACGGAACAAACCGTTGAGGATTTGGGTGACGGCGGGATCCCACACATTGCGAACCGCCTGCCGCCGCCCCATGGCCATACCCCTTTTGCCGAATGAATCGGAAAGCCAGTATGCGGATATGGAAGAACGCTTCCCCGGCAGCGGCCGTTATCCTGGATTCACAAGCTTCCTTGCAGCGCGCATGAGCGCTTATTACGCCTATGGCATGACGGGAATCACGGATCCAACGGATGATCTGGATGTTGTCGAACTCCATGATGCGTTTACCATCAGCGATGTCCAATCGTACGAAGATCTGGGAATCCGGCCTTACGGAACCGGAAGGGATTATGTGGAATCGGGCGATTGCTATCACACCAATCCGCATTCCGGCGAGCCGGGGAGATTGCCTTCAAATTTGTCGGGAGGGCTGATCGGCTGCATGCACGCCGTCGGTGCCACCGGAATCATGCAGGTATTCGAAATTGCATCGCATATCTGGAACCGTTGGGCGGAGATTCACGGGGATCCCCGAATTTGGAAAGAATTCGGAAGGGAGAAACCCGACGACTGGACCGACCTTCAGGTCAAGGGCGCCAGGAGGGCCATGGCCATCAGTCACGCCGGGGTGGGATCTCATGTAACCGCTACCGTTCTGATGGACCCTGATTTTCTGCTGAGACAGGATGCCTGATAATCCCGGCCCGGGGCAGGAAACCGGCCCGATCGCGAATCGATTGAAAATGTAAAGGAGTGGGACGATGGGTATTTCCGGAAACGTGAAAGTGAAAAATGGAAAATACAGGTTGAACGGTGAGTTTCACAGTGCTTCGCCCAATATGCCCATCAGGAATGAAGATGAGGGCTGGAGGCTCATGGGTGTTACCAATCCTCGCGCTTTGACACACATTCACATGTACGGCGGCGAGGCTGTATTTTTCGAAAGTCTTTCCAGGAGAAAAATATTCGGAACCCGCTGCGACAACCTGAATTGTGAATTCAGCGGGACGGTTTACCTGCCGTTTCGCATCTTTTGCCCTGATTGCCTCAATAGAAATACGGTGGTCGATTTAACGGAAGTTTGCCGGGATACGGCGACCATTCATACTTTCATGATTTGTGAAAGGTCCGGGGCGTTCAATACGCTGGAAAAACCGATAAAATTTATTAACGTGGAATTTGAGGGTGTCGCTACAATCCTCATGAGTTACCTGAGCGCCGGAGAACCCGGGATCGGCGAACGCGTGGTGCCCATCTTCAGAATCCTAGAGCCTACCTATACGATTGTTGATCTTTCCTGGGTCCCTGAGGGCACACCGGGAGAGTCCCTTCCGGAAGGATTTGCCTATTAACCTCGTAATTCATCCACGACATGTTGCCGCGTCACCATTCCACTGATGCCGGGACAGTCTAGTCCGTATTTCAAAATGCCGCGTACAACCTGATACAATAAATATATGAAAGTGCGTTCATCGGTGCCCGACAGAATGGGCATCCTCCACGATTATCGGATTGCCTACCGCAGCCGCCTGGCCAGTATTACCGGCCGCCAGGAGGTTTTTTCGGGAAAAGCCAAGTTCGGAATATTCGGAGACGGCAAGGAAGTCGCCCAGGTGGCGCTGGCCCACATCTTCCAAAAGGGGGATTTTCGCTCGGGATACTATCGGGACCAGACCCTGATGTTCGCTTTGAAACTGCTCACTCTCGAACAGTTCTTCGCCCAGCTTTACGGCCACGCGGACCCGGAGGCGGAACCCTTTTTCGGCGGGCGTTCCATGACCGGACATTTCGCCACCCGTCTGCTTCATTCGGACGGCAACTGGAAAAACCAGGTTTCTGAATATAATTCGACTGCCGATCTTTCCCCCACAGGGGCCCAAATGCCCCGTCTGGTAGGTCTTGCCCTTGCATCCAAAATCTATCGCAATTTACCGGAACTGCAATCCTACGGCGGTATTTTCTCTCAAAGCGGGAATGAAATCGCTTTTGGAACCATCGGGAACGCCGCCTGCGCTGAGGGCGCTTTCTGGGAAACGATCAATGCCGTCGGAGTTCTTCAGGCGCCCATGCTTCTGTCGGTCTGGGACGACGGGTACGGCATTTCCGTTCCGAATAAACTGCAGATTGTCAAATCGGACCTGTCGAGCATCCTGCAGGGATTTCAGATCGACGGGGACAGCGAATCCGGCATCCGACTGTACAGAGTTCCCGGATGGGATTATATGAATCTCCGCAAGGTTTTTGAGTCTGCCGCGGAATCGGTCAGGACCACGCATGTGCCGGCTGTCGTACATGTAACCGAATTGACGCAGCCCCAGGGACACTCCACTTCGGGAAGTCACGAACGTTACAAGTCCGCCGACCGTCTGGAGTGGGAACGCAAGTACGATTGCCTTGTAAAAATGCGGGCATGGGTCCTGGACACGGCAACTGCATCAGCCGAAGAGCTGAACGAGTTGGAATCCCGGGAAAAGCACTTTGTGCTCGACAGTCGCGATCGAGCGTGGAAAGCATTCCGCATTCCTCTGGAAAAGGAAAGACTTATCCTGCTGCGCATTATGCGGAAAACCATGAAATCAGCTTCTTCCTCCGAGGCGTTATCAAGAATCCAGGACACTCTGCGGCGGATGAAATCCCCAATGCGAAGAGACATGATGCATGCCGCGGGGGAAGCTCTGGCCGCCGTATATCATTGTGGGGAATCCTGCCGGAGAAACCTTGTCGACTGGATGCGGCGCCAGGAGACCGTCAATGAGAAACGCTACGGTTCCCATCTTTACAGCGAGTCGGAGGCCTCCGCTCTTAACAGCGCCGCAATTCCCGCGGCCTATTCCGGGTCGTCGCCCGTTAAAACGGGGTTTGAAATCCTGAATGCCTGCTTTGATGCGGCCTTTTCCCGTTTCCCCCATTTGGTTGCCATGGGCGAGGATATCGGGCGCATGGGGGACGTGAATCAGGGATTTGCAGGTCTTCAGGCAAAATACGGGGCGCTCCGGATTATGGACACCGGGATCAGGGAGGCCACTATTATCGGGCAGGCAATCGGGCTGGCGATGCGCGGTTTCAAGCCGATCGCGGACATCCAGTACCTGGATTATATCCTTTACAGCCTGCAGATACTTTCAGACGACCTGGCTTCCCTGCACTGGCGCACCTGCGGCGGACAGAAAGCGCCGGTCATCATACGGACGCGCGGCCACCGGCTTGAGGGCATCTGGCATTCGGGATCTCCGATGGCGGGCATCCTCAACCTGGTTCGAGGGATCTATCTCTGTGTTCCGAGAAACGCAACACAGGCTGCCGGCTTTTATAACACCATGCTTTCCTCCGACGACAGCGCCATAATTGTTGAAGTGCTGAATGCATACCGAAAAAAGGCAAGGTGCCCGGATAATATCGGAAGTTTCAGCATTCCTCTCGGAGTCCCGGAAATCCTCAGGCCGGGATCGGACGTTACCCTGGTCACCTACGGCGCCTGTTGTGCCATTGCCCTGGAGGCGGCCGAGCAACTCCATGCGATGGGTATCAACGCAGAAATCATCGACGTAAGAACGCTGCTCCCCTTCGACATCCATGGCGCGATCCTTGATTCGCTTCAAAAAACCAACCGGATCCTTTTTCTGGATGAGGACTGCCCCGGAGGTGCGACCGCTTTCATGCTGCAGAAGGTGATCGAAGAAGGGCGCGGGTATCAGTGGCTTGATTGCCAGCCCCGGACCTTATCCGCAAAAGAGCACCGGCCGGCTTATGGATCCGACGGAGACTATTTCTCCAAGCCCAACCGGGAGCAGATATGCCGAATAATCAGCGAGATAATGCACGAATCCAACCCGACCCGTTACCCCTTGCTCTACTAACGCGGGCTAGAGCTGAATGATCAAGATTTTAAGTTGTTTGGGGAGGGACCAGAAGAGTAGTCTGGCATCGTTCTCATCCAGCCAGAGCTGGACAGCCTGCGGTTGCGCCGTTTCGGAAGATGTCGCGTGCCGGTACCAGTCCAGTGTTTTTCGATACAGGGTCTTTAGAAGTTTGACAGTGGCCATGCGGGTTTGTTCCGAAGGCAGGGCCCGGATTTCCAGAATCATTCCGTCCTGCAGGACGAGGTCGTAATCCTGAGGCATCCGGTGAAGTCCCCATAAATTCTTCTGGACGGCTTCGGCTGTCGCCTCTTCCCCTTCGCCGGGCTTGATCTTCGGCCGTTCGGTTTTTTGAATAGGTTTGACTTCCAACAGAGCCAGGGCTGTATC
>DKBB01000307.1 GCA_002451015.1 Acidobacteria bacterium UBA6911 | reverse complement strand
AGAAGCTCCGGCCTACGGTCGGAGCTCTTCACTCCGCAGGGAGGATTTTTCCTTTATTTCATGACTGTAATTATAAAGAAAAATCCTATAGAAGGTTTGAATCTGTCGTGACGTACAAGGGTATTATGAGGTAAGATATTACAGCCTACACGAATGCAAACTGAATAATCCTTTGAGGTGGTTGATTGCATATTGAATTCGGATCTCGTAGCGATCAGGGAAAGGTTAGAGCTTCCAATGAGGATACCTGTATCGTAAACATCCAGCATAGCACCTTCCTTGTAGCCGACGGCATGGGGGGCCATGTCGCAGGAGAAATCGCAAGTCAAATCGCGGCATCCACCGTAGAAGAATTTTTTATGGAAAAAAGTACGGATCTGACCCCGGATGCGTGGCTCGATCATGCAGTGCAGCAGGCCAACACGCGCGTCTACGAAACCCAGATTCGGAAGCCTGAGTTCCGGGGAATGGGAAGTACCCTGACCGTACTGGCATTCTCGGACGACCGGTTCCATATCGCACAGGTCGGCGATTCGCGGGCTTACCTTCTTCGTAACGGCATCCTTAGACAATTGACCCGGGACCACTCCGTTGTATGGCCCCTATTCGAAAACGGGATCCTGACAAAAGAGGACATTGCCAAGCATCCCCAAAAGAATCTCATTACCCGTTCCATAGGAACATATCCTCAGGTTGAAGTCGATCTTCAGGATGACACCGCGTGTGAAGGAGATATCTTCCTGCTCTGTTCCGATGGATTGACGGATGTATTGACGGATCAGGACATCTCACGCACTCTGTCCACCCGGGGTAAAAGTCCCCAGGAATTGGCGGAAATGCTCGTAGATGAAGCCAATGAAGCCGGGGGGCCGGACAATATCACGACCATTGTGGTCTCGCTTCACTCCGATATAGCAGGCTGATTTTCCACAAATATGAAATATGCCAGTGAATAATGGCTTAAAATATTTATTTGCAGCAATAATCCCATCCGGTCCGGATTTTTTCACAGGTTTTCCACAAAATTCCGAAAATCGTCGCCGTTTTTCGAAACCCGGTTTTTAGCACTTTCTGACGGCATATCGTTAACCCGCATTTCTCACAAAGTNNTTTTCATAAATTGGGCGCGTTCACCTCGAGCTCCTCGGCGTACTGAAAGTGCCTGAAGCTTCGCTTCAGGTCGCCTCACGGTGCCCTCGGTCGCAAGCCTTACATCCACGCCCATATACGCCGCCTCGCGTAAGCGAAGGAACCGGAACCTCTCGAGAAATGCGGGTTAATCCTGGTGTCTTAAGGAAACAGAGGACAGGCGTCGTCAAGGATTATAAATGCTTTATTCCGAACATAAGAAACCACTCTGCCGACTCCTTTTTCTCAAACTTGGCCTGTGCCTTCATATTCAAAGGATGTACTGACCGGCGAAGCGGGATGCGGGGGTTTGACTTAGGAATGTATATCCATTTTCTTATGAAAATCTTTCAAGGATATGTTTGTAATCAGAAGCACTTTGTCCCTTGATTTGGCCCCCGAAAGGATAGAAATTTTCGATTTTGAGATACCCAAAAGGGATGCCAGATACCCGATCACGGCACTATTGGCAGCATCGTCCACAGGCGGCGCCGGCACTTTTATCTTCAACGCCCCGTTATACACCCCCGAGATTTCACAGCGCCTGGCGCGAGGCTGCACATGGAGCCGGACCTTCAGCCCGTCTCGCGTCTCGCGTAACGGCAGTGAAGCGTCAACCATAATGACGTGAGCCGAAGATAGAGGTTCCGATCCGGACTATCGTTGCGCCTTCACGGATTGCAACTTCGAAATCATGGCTCATCCCCATCGAAAGATGTTTTCGACCGAGACACCCCGTTTGTTCCGATTCCAGCTCATCTCTCAATTCCCGCAGGCGAACATAATAGGGCCTTACCTGCTCAGGATCTTCGAAAAAAGGAGGAATTGTCATCAATCCATCGAGACGGAGCCCTTCATGGAGCGACAGCCTTTCGATGATTTCCCGCAAACGCTCCGGGTCGGCTCCGAATTTCGTTTCCTCCTGTCCAAGGTCCACCTGCAGCAATATCGACAGCCTTTTCCCGATCTCCAGGCACTCCTGGTTGAGTTTCACTGCAAGCCGGATGCTGTCGAGGGATTGGATGACATCGAACAATTCGGCGGCGCGCCGGGCTTTGTTGGACTGTAGATGCCCTACAAGGTGCCACTCGAATTCGGAACGTTCCCTGAAATGGAGAATCTTGCCCTCGGCCTCCTGTACGCGATTCTCGCCGAATTTTGACAATCCGGCCGCTGCCGCTTGAGAAATCGATTCCACGGGAAATGTTTTTGAAATTGCAAGGAGCGTGACATCCTCCGGGGATCTTCCGCAAGCAGTCGCCGCATCAGCAATTCTACTTTGTACGGATCGGATATTTTGTTCTATCTGGGTTTCCATTTTCCTGCCCGGGTTTATTACAAATTTGCACCATCCCGTTTCGAACGAATTCGCGTTGAGTTGTCTATTATGCTTTGCTACTCTGGTAGTTTCCAGAGGTAATCCGGGTTTCAGGTGCCATCTTGCTGTCAGCACCTGGAATCCGCAACCATTCTTAAAGGCGTTTCGCAGAGTGTTTGTTGCTTCATTTTAAGGCAAGGCATTGCAGGCGGGCACGCACTTGCTGCGACTGTCTGCCAGTCGGCAAAGGCCATTAAAGAAATGGATTCATATTCTTCACAACTGGCAAGGATCCTGTGTTTATAACATTTGAGGGTATCGAGGGCGCAGGCAAAAGCCTGCAGATAGCGCGTACGGAAGAATATCTTATAAATAAGGGCATCCCCTGTCTGGCGACAAGAGAGCCGGGGGGAACGGAGTTCGGCCTGGCTCTCCGCCCGATCCTTTTGGGAACGGACGGGTGCCGGCGGGAACCTTTTTGCGAATTGCTCCTTTACCTGGCTGACAGGTATCAACACCTGAAGGAAGTCATCGAACCGGCCCAAAAACGCAAACTGGTCGTTCTGTCCGATCGCTATCAGGATGCGACCCGGGC
>DKBB01000227.1 GCA_002451015.1 Acidobacteria bacterium UBA6911 | reverse complement strand
GAAATCAAAAAGGTGGAAAATGCCGGAGCGGATATTCTTCACCTTGACGTAATGGACGGCCACTTTGTGCCAAATATTACGATCGGTCCTCCGGTAGTCGCATCGATTCGCAAGAGCACAAGCATGCTATTGGACGTACATCTTATGATTGAAAGTCCGGAAAAATTAATTGAAGATTTCGTCCAAGCCGGAGCGGATTGGATTTCAGTCCATGTCGAAGCGGACAGGCATCTGGACCGGACTCTGAATTTTCTTAAAGAAAAGGGAGTCCGGGCCGGAGTCGCGCTGAATCCCGCTACTCCTATGGGCGNNTGAATCCGGGATTCGGCGGGCAGAAGTTTATTCCGTCGGCTTTGGAAAAAATCAGGAAACTAAAAAGATTGTCCAAGTCGGATGCCTATCGGGGACGGATCGAGGTAGATGGGGGTATCGATGCCGGAAACCTGTCCAAAGTTCTCGATGCCGGGGCTGATATTATCGTGGCGGGATCCGCAATTTTCGGCCGGGAGGACCCGGCGGAAGCGGTGCTGGAGATGAAAAGAATTGCAGCGCATTACATTAAAATACCGGAAATAGTATAGTTTCATTTTCCAAAATGCATCATCCCGACACTGTAGTGAATGAAATTAGAGGAAATCAGGCGATGACATACAAGGTACGTTTATGTTTTTTGTGCATACTCCCGCTTCTTTCCTGGGGGTGCGCTCAAAAAAGCGCCAGCCTTCAAAAAAGCGTTGTGCCTCCCGATCAGACCCTGTATGAGACCGGAACGAAGTACCTGGAAAAAGGGCAATATCTTCGGTCCCGTCTGGCACTACAGACCATGATTAATACTTATCCCGACAGCGAAAAGACCGCTGATGCCTATTACGCGATAGGGGATTCCTACTACGAAGAGGGTGGGACGCAGAGTTGGCTGCAAGCCGAACAGCAATACAAGGATTTCATCATATTCTTTCCGGCGCATCCCAAAGCGCCGGACGCCCAGATGAAGATAATTTCGGCCAATATGAAAATGATGGGGGCGCCTGATCGCGATCAGCAGTATACGCTGCGGGCGGAACAGGAGGGGTTTACGTTTCTGGAAATGTATCCCAATCACGATTTCGTTCCAATCGTAAAGCAGGATCTTCGCATTATCCAAGACAAACTGGCCCAAAAAGAAGAGAGTATAGGAGATTTCTACGCAAAACGCCGGAACTATGGAGCGGCAATCGGGCGCTACCTGGTCGCCATGGATAAATATCCCGACTATCACAATATCCCGGAAGTTCTTTTTAAAACTGCGAATGCTCTCCTGGAAAGCAATAATCCGGACGAAGCGGGAATCTATCTGGACAAACTAGTTTCCGAGTATCCTTTTACCGAATATGCCCAAGAGGCAAAACAGCAACTCGCTGCTATAGGCAAACCGATTCCCCAGGTCAACACGGAGCTCGCGGAGGTTAACGAAGCTAAAATGAAGGGTCAGGAGGGTTTTTCGCCTGTGAAGCCTCTTCTGGACTTCGGAAAAGCTCTCGGTTTTGTCGGCTCCCCCGACCGATATGAGGAAGCCAGGGAAATTGTAGAGACACAAAGAGCAGAGGCTGCAAAGGCGGCTGAAGAAGCAGCTGCGCGGGAAGCTGAAAAAGCGGACGGCATCGATATCGTGGAAGAAATCCGAAAGCCTGTTTCTGAGGAAACGGAACCGGAAGACAAGTAGAATCTAAAGGATCAGCTCCAAAAGGTCGAATACTATATTGGGACTGAATATAGTGAGTTCATTATGACAATGAAACTGTTCGTAGCGGATGATAGCGAAACAATCCATAAGGTGATAAGCCTAGCCTTCGACAATGCGGATACGGTTGTCGAATACGCTGTAAGCGGGGATGCCGCATTGGAAACTATCCATGAATTTCGTCCGGATGTTGTCCTGGCCGACGTTTGCCTGCCGGGCATTAATGGATATGAAATTTGTGCCCGGATAAAGGACAATCCGGAATTGTCCCACACTTCGGTAGTCCTTCTGGTGGGTACTTTTGAGCCTTTCGATGAGGCGGAGGCCTCTCGTGTAGGGTATGCCGCATGCTTGACGAAACCTTTTGATACTTCAGAACTTATCGATGTCGTCCAGAAACAGGTCGGGAGGAATACTATGTCGTCGGAGAATGAATCCGAAACAACTTTTAATTCAGGGGAAGCCCGGTCTTCCAAAGACTCTGTCTTGAATGAAAAAATACTGAATGCCAAAATACCTGTTAGCAGACAGGCATGGGATTCTTTTATCGGAAACAACCGTGTTCTGGATATTTTCGATGCAGCGTCGGTGGAGGCGGCGGATCGCAAACTGGCATCAAACTCCATCCCGAATAGAGTCGTGTCTGCTGAAAGCGGTTCTTACGCGGAACCAGCGGCCATTTCGGCGGAACAACTTTCCGATGAAGTGCTCGATAAGATTGTAGAGAGAGTCGTAGAAAAAATGTCTTCGGATATTATCAGTGAAATCGCCTGGGAAGTGGTTCCGGAACTCTCTGAAATTCTGATACGACGTTCGATCGAAGAAGGTAAAAAGGCCGGATAAGAGAACCGGAAGCAATCCCGTCCTGCTTCCTCGCCGGCAATAGAAGCCACCGGACTGAATTGCAATATCCCCCAAAGTTGCGCGCCCAGGAAATATGAATGGACGCAGTTTGCGGCACCACGCGACATGTCGACGCGCGTACGCATGAGCCGCCGGTATGCCTAATGAAAAATGGATACTGGACGGACCCCGGCAATTAGAATAAAATTCCACATTTTATCCAATATCGCCATCAAGTAATAAAGGCCAATGTAGGCGCCGTTTGAAAAACGGGTTTCTACGGCCTGATATAATGAAATAGAGGAAATAGAGGTTTCCAATGTCCTGCGAGTCCCTTGCCAAATCCTATAGCCCGAAAGAGGTCGAGGAAAAGTGGTATCAATTCTGGGAGGAAAAAAAATATTTTTTGGCCGATAACACAGCCAAGGATCCGCGTTTTTCCATCGTGATTCCGCCTCCCAACGTGACCGGCTCCCTTCATATGGGACATGCACTGCAACATACCCTGCACGATATCCTTGTACGCTGGAAAAGGATGAGCGGATACAATACTCTCTGGCTGCCCGGAACCGACCATGCCAGTATTGCGGTGCACTACGTCCTGGATAAACAGCTGGGCGAAAAAAATAAAAATCGTTTTGACCTCGGCAGGGAAGAGTTTCTTAAGCTTGCCTGGGAGTGGAAGAAGACCAGTGGAGGGACGATTCTTAATCAGATGCGCCGCATGGGAGTGTCCTGCGATTGGAGTCGCGAACGGTTTACCATGGATGAACAACTTTCAAGGGCGGTTGTTGAAGTGTTCGTCCGGCTGTACGAGGAGGGACTGATATATCGGGGAGAGTATATTGTCAATTGGTGCCCTCGCTGCAAGACAGCCATTTCGGACCTGGAGGTTGTCTACGAATCCGATAAAGGAAAATTATGGCACCTGAAATACCCCGTAGTCGATAGTGCGGAATATGTCAGCGTCGCGACAACGCGGCCGGAAACCATGCTTGGAGATACCGCCGTTGCGATACACCCGGAAGACGACCGGTATCGGCATCTGGTAGGGAAAAAGGTGCTTTTGCCCGTGATGAAAAGGGAAATCCCGGTGATCTCGGATTCGTTTGTCGACCGGGAATTCGGTACCGGAGTCGTCAAGGTGACGCCGGCGCACGATCCGAATGATTACGAAGCAGGGAAGCGCCATGGGCTGGACAGGATAACGGTGATTGATGACGGCGGCAATATGACCGACGCAGCCGGAATCTACCAGGGGATGGATCGGTATGCCTGCAGGAAGAAACTTCTTGACCAACTTGCCGCAGAAGACATCGTTTTGAAGACGGAGGATTATGTGCACAACGTCGGCCATTGCGATCGCTGTTCTACCGCAGTGGAACCCAAAATATCCCTGCAGTGGTATCTGAAGGTGGATTCTTTGGCAAAGCCGGCGATTGAAGCAGTCGAAAGCGGCCGAATACGGTTTGTTCCGGATACCTTCAAAAAGAGATATTTTGAGTGGATGTATAATATTCACGACTGGTGTATCTCGCGTCAACTTTGGTGGGGACATCGCATACCGGCATGGTACTGTGATGCCTGCGACCGTATAGTCGTTTCCCGAACCACTCCGACAGAATGCGATAAATGTTCGGGAAAACTGCGCGAAGAGAGCGATATCCTGGACACATGGTTCAGTTCCGCGCTCTGGCCTTTCACGACAATGGGTTGGCCCGAGGAAACCCAAGATCTTAAGGTCTATTATCCGACGGATACATTAATTACGGGACCGGACATCATCTTCTTCTGGGTGGCCCGAATGATTATGATGGGGCTCAAGTTCACGGGCGAAATTCCCTTCCGGGAAGTACACATAAACGGGATTGTACGAGATGCCGACCGGAAGAAAATGAGTAAAACAAAAGGGAACATCATCGAACCGCTGGAACTGGTCGATCAATATGGAGCCGACGCCGTGCGCTTTACACTCTCATCGATGGCAGTTCCCGGAACGGATATTCCGTTTTCGACCGACCGGATGAAAGGCTACAGCGCTTTCGCCAACAAGGTCTGGAACGCGGCGCGTTTTGTTCTCATGAACCTGACGGAAGAGGATTCTCCCGTGGATCCTGGTGAAATTGACAGCCTTATTAAGAATAGTAAGGAAGCATTGCAGGTCGAAGACCTTTGGATCCTGCATCGTTTGAACCGTGTTTCGTCCGATGTCTCGGAATCTTTGGAAAAGTACCGTTTCCATGAAGCTTCCGCCCTAATATACCAATTCATCTGGCACGAGTTGTGCGATTGGTATATCGAACTGGTGAAACCGATTCTTACAGACCCTGCCACATCAGGCAATCAAAGGGTGGTGCGTTCCCGGATATTGATTCATGTGCTGGATGCCTCACTGCGGATTCTTCATCCGTTCATGCCCTTCATAACCGAGGAAATCTGGCAGAAAATTCCCCATAAGGGTGACTCCATCATGATCCAATCGTTTCCCGTTCCCAGAAAGGCGAGAGAAAATCCTGAAGCGGCCGAGCAGGTGCAGGATCTGATGGAACTGATCGGCGAGATGCGTACTCTGCGTGCCGAAATGAATATCGATCCAAAGCGATTGTTGAATGCGACTCTTTGCATACAGTCCGAAAAAGACAGATGTCTTGTGGAACAGAACCTCGAAAAGGTTTGTTCTCTGGCGAAGATTCAGTCCGTCCAATTCTCGGCTTCCTTGCCGCCGGAGATGCTCCGGGGCGTATGGCGGCTTGGGGAATTCGGCTTGGACGTGCAGGGCGCCATTGATGTTGCTGAGGAGACGGAGAGACTGCAGAAAGAAAATGCCCGGATCAAAGAACAGATGGAGAAGATAGAAAAGAAATTGAACAACAGTGAATTCATGTCCCGAGCGCCGGAAAAGATAATTTCAGACAATGAATCACGCTATGCGGAATTGAAGGATAGATACCTGAAAATTCAGTCTAATTTAAAAAATTTGCCTGCTCAATAATAATGGCCAATATTCGAATCCCGGACATTCTTACCGATCTGTCGCATGTGGGTGCAGCCGGACTGCCGAAGGGTGGATCGCCGGTTGTTATGCAGGAGCTGGAAATCTGCCGTCAATGGGGATTCCGAATCAACGAGGAAAATGAAAGGATTTATTTGCAGTTCGATGAGGACCAGATTGTTCCGTATTGGATTCAACGTGAAACTCCGGATCTTGCATGGGACGGGCTGAGAGTCAACGGATTTTTAAGAATTGATTCCACAAACAGGGAGGCCCTCGCGCAGGCGCGCCTGGGAGTGCCAAGCGGTACCCTGATATGCGCGGAAGAACAGACTGCGGGAAGAGGGCGAGGAGACCGGATCTGGTTTTCCCCGGCCAAAAGCGGTCTGTATTTTTCCTTAGTCGTCCGGCCCGGGCAGTCGACCCGGTTCTGGCCCTTGCTGACCCACGTCGCCTCCATTGCAATGGTTCGGACTCTGCAGGATCTTGTCGATACGAAGGTTATTTCGCAACCTCTGGATATAGATATAAAATGGCCCAATGACGTACTGATTTCAGGGAAGAAATGCGCAGGAATATTGCTGGAAACCATAACCGAAGGGAATAATGCGGCAGTCGTCGTCGGTGTGGGAATCAATGTTCACCCGGACAGCGTCGCGCCTGAAATGGCCGGAGATGCCATTTGCATTGATGAACCGGCCGGAATTTTTATTCCCAGAAGGAAGATTCTGGTGGGGTTTCTGAAGCATTTTCAAACTGTTTATATTTCCTTTGAAAATGGAAAGAGCGGGGAGGTTCTGGAAAATTGGAAGCGCTGTTCCACAATGTGGGAGGGTGCGCAGATATTAATTGAGAAAGGCGGGCAAAGCCGTTCTGCCGTGACGTGCGGGCTCGATGAGAACGGCGCTTTGTTGGTGCAGACAGAGGACGGATCCAGGGAAACAATCCTCGCCGGCGATGTCCGTATTAAACGCTTTCCGGTTTAACGATACTGAATCAGCATCTTGACCAACTACATCATCGGGCTCTTCGAGCAAGAGGAACCGGAAACGTTGCTCCGCCTCGACTATTCCGAAACCGTAAGGCATTTCATAATCGTGCGTCCTGAAACCTTAGAATCAGTAATAAAGGAGAGGCATGTTATTTAAAAGGTCTTCCGGAGAACAGAGTGAATATAGATCCGGCCTGTTTGCTAGGATGAAAAAAGCCCTCGGGGCGACCAAGGATAATCTTGTCGGGAAGATCGAAACGGTGCTTTCCTCGAGACCGACTATAGATGAGGAGTTGCTCGACGATCTTGAGGGCACATTGCTTACGGCAGACCTTGGAGTGCGCGTAACAGGGAAAATTATGGACGCCATCCGAGAGAAACAAAAAAAGCAACTCCTCGAGACAGCCGAAGATGCGAGAACGGAAATCAGAAGCCAGCTTTATTCGATCCTGAATATTAAGGAGAAACAGGAATTACCCCGGGATGGAATCGATATCCAGGTATGGATGATTGTTGGGGTCAACGGTACGGGGAAGACGACAACCATAGGTAAGCTGGCGTCGAAGGCGTCGCAGGCCGGAAATAATGTCCTGGTATGTGCGGCGGATACATTCCGGCCGGCGGCGATTGAACAATTGAGCGTATGGGCGGAACGATCCGGCGCTGATTTGATAAAGAGCAAAACTGGCACGGATCCTTCCGCGGTTCTGCATGACGCTTTAGCGGCGGCCACGGCTAGAAAAAGCGACATAGTGCTTATCGATACGGCCGGCAGACTTCACACCAAGGGGAACCTTATGCAGGAACTCGACAAAATGCGCCGGGTTGCAGGTAAAAAGATACCTGGCGCACCGCACGAGGTGCTGTTGGTTATCGATGCGACTACCGGCCAGAACGGTTTGTCGCAGGCCCGCGAATTTATGAAGTTCACGGGTATCACCGGGCTCATTATAACCAAGTTGGATGGAACCGCCAAAGGGGGGATCGTATTCAGCATCAGCCAGGAACTCGGAATACCGGTACGATATATAGGCGTAGGGGAATCCTTGGGGGATCTTCTGGAGTTTTCCCCGGAGGTATTTGTCGATTCTCTTTTTAACGAATCATCCCTGCAGTAGGATCCAGGCATGCCGACCATACAATCATAAATATAGGGTTTCAAATTGCCCCTCCCCCTGTTTCTGCAGTGCGTGTTTCATCTGCGGATAAAGGAATGGAACTTGTGGATATGACTGCCGGAATGACAAAAGACCAGGTTGTCCTCCATCATAATTCCTACTCGCAATGGCTTTGTTTTAAGAACCCATTCCAAATAATAGAAGCAGGGAAAATTGAAGAGGTGCGACCGGTTTTACAGGATATTGAAACGCAGGTAAGGGAAAAGGGCAGGTATGCTGCCGGCTTTATCAGTTATGAAGCGTCCCCGGCTTTTGATCCCGCGATATACACCAGGACCACTGAAAACTTTCCCTTGCTCTGGTTCGGTATATATCCGCCTCCGGAAATAATCCAATTACCCGAACCGGATTTCAGCACTTATTCCCTGGGTGATTGGTCCCCTTCCGTCTGCAAATCAGAATATTTCCGTGCCATTTCTAGAATCAAGGAACACATTCATTCTGGAGACACCTATCAGGTGAACTACACGCTTCAGTTGAGGGTTCCTTTTTCCGGAGATCCTTGGAATCTTTTTCTTTCAATGGTGCGGGCGCAAAGTCCGGGATATGCCGCGTGGGTGGATACCGGGCGATATGCAATTTGCTCCGCTTCTCCTGAGTTGTTCTTTAATTTCAGGGGGAATCAGCTGATCTGCAAACCTATGAAAGGTACGGTTAAACGCGGGCGCACTCTAAAAGAGGATGAGACCCTGGCCGGATGGCTTCATCATTCTGAGAAGAACCGTGCAGAAAACCTCATGATTGTGGATATGATACGAAACGATCTGGGACGCGTCGCTGAAGCCGGGAGCGTGCAAGTTGAGAAGCTTTTTGAGGTGGAACGTCATCCGACACTGTGGCAGATGACCTCGACCATAAAAGCGGTTTCCAGGAAATCTCTGACCGAGATCATAGGAGCGCTTTTCCCCTGCGCATCCATAACCGGAGCTCCGAAAATACGCACAACACGTATCATCGCCGATCTGGAACAGGCGGCCAGGAATGTATATACAGGCTGCATAGGGTTTATAGGCCCTGAGCCCAGTGCCCAGTTCAATGTTGCCATCAGGACTGCGGTTGTCGACCGGCGTCATGGAACCGCGGAATATGGAACCGGCGGGGGGATTGTATGGGATTCGGCAAGTGGCGACGAATATACCGAAGCTATTTTGAAGGCACGCGTTCTTACCGAACAACGGCCGGAATTTTCCTTGCTGGAGACCATACTATGGACCCAGGAAGGCGGGTACTATTTATTGGACTACCATTTGAAACGGCTGGCAGATTCCGCTGTTTATTTCGATTATCCTGCGAAAATTCAAGATGTAAAAAAAGCCCTCTGCGCAAAATCTTCCGATTTTTCAGGCACAGACCAGAGAGTCCGTTTGTTGATCGATCGGAACGGCTCCATTGAAATCCAGAATTTTCCGTTAATTCCCGAGGAATCAAAAAGGAAACTGAAGGTCAAACTGGCTGCAGAGCCTGTGAGTTCCGGAGATATATTCCTTTACCATAAGACAACCTTTCGCCATACCTATGAATCGGCTCGACAAAAATTTCCGGAATACGATGATGTAATATTATGGAACGAAAAGCGTGAATTGACGGAATCAAGCATTGCGAATATTGTAGTGGATATTGAAGGCGAGCTTTATACGCCCCCGTTTGATGCAGGACTTCTGGAAGGCGTTTTCCGGGCTCATCTGCTCAAAGAGGAGAAAATTAGCGAGCGCAGGCTACATCTTTCCGATATAAAAAAATTCCGCAAGGTGTACCTGATTAATTCCGTTCGCAAATGGCAGGAAGCCGTCCTGTTTGAATAGAATCGATTTTCAGAAGTGGAACCCCTTGCGATGGGACACCTGCGCAGGGAAAGCATGTGCATTAAGGGTTCCGTCTTCTGGCAGGTTATTCTTTTAACAGCGCCTGAGGTTTGAGCAGTGTCATGCGGCGCTGGTCGACTTCGATGATGCCTTCTTCACGCAGACGGGCGATGACCCGGGTAACCGTTTCCCTCGAGGTTCCAACCATTTCAGCAAGTTCCTGGTGCGTGATTTTAAGATCAATAATCGTTCCGTGTGCGTCCTGTACTCCATGGCGTTTAGCCAGATCATAGATACCCATACATATTCTGGAGTCGGCCTTGCTGGAACTTAAGCTTTGTTTCTGCCAAACCTGTCGGAGGCGTCCGCATAACACGTTGATGATCTGCAGCAGGACTTTTTCGTTATTCATAAGATACTTGTGAAAGTCGGAGCCGCTGACCGAAATTATTTTGGAATCTTCCATAGCAGAAACGGTTGCCGGTGCAGTTTCGCCGTCCAGCAGGGACATTTCTCCGAAAAAATCGCCGGCTTTGTGAATGGCCAGGATGGTTTCTCTGCCGGAGGAAGTCGATTTGGATACTTTGACCTTTCCGGTGAGCACAAGGTACATATAATTTCCTGTCTCTTCTTCCATGAAGATAACCTGATTCCTGCGGTAGGATCGTTGAATGAAAATATGCTGCAATGAATTGAATTCTTCATCCGTCAACGTAGAAAACAGGGGTACTTTGCGAATTTGTTCTGCTTTCATTGTAGTTTCAACCTGGTAATTTCTGTTCGTTTTGGATTATCCAAAGGATTCTTGGGAAACAATCGACGCAGTAAAAACCTGCACGCAGCAAGTCCGATACCAGCCAGAATGGATGAAATGCAGGCTACAACAACAATAAAAAATGCCAGCACAGTAGAGCTCAGTATGCTGACGGGGATTCCCCAGACCGTGGTGGACTTTGCGCTTTTATTGTAAATCCACTGGATGGTATAGCTGTATTGTATGGGCGAGAGGATGTCTTCCGCAGTTTCGGAATTGAAAGAACCTTCAAGCACGCCGAGCAGTGGACCGACTCTCCGAAAGTATACACGAGAGTTTTTATCATAGGTTGGCTCGACCAAGGAAAGCTCGGCAAAATACTCTTCGGCGAGCTGGTGTGTCGGAAACTTCAAAAGCGAAAGGATTCCCGACTGGTTGTTCCTATCATACCGCGCCCGTGCAATTTCCATGTCCGAAAGGATATGAACGATGCTGTCTGAATTCGATTTAAAATAAGATGTAAAAGATTTCGTCCCGGGAAAGTACCTTAGGGATGAAATATCCAGGCCAGCTTCAGGAAGCAGGGCGATTAAGGAGGGTAGTTTCCCTTCGGGCGCCCCAATTCGATTGCTGACGGAAACGGCCACGCGGAGCAGAAGAGTATCAGGTATTTCCTCCCCCCGGATACGAACCCATCTCCTCCCATTGCAGAAAAGAATGCTGCCGGAGCTGGAGGAGTATGCGTCTCCGGGAGGTCCCTCATGAACGTCGGATGTTTGCAGAATGGTCATGAGCGAGTAGGCGGCACGGGCATCGATAAGCGAAACCACTTCTATGGACAGGATTCCTGAATTTTCCGCATTATAAGTACGTTGCGTATAACGGTCGAAGCCGACATCTGCAAACAGGCTTCCGTTTTCGACACCGCTTAATTCGCCCGGATCGGTGATACGGCTTTCGGAGGCAATACCCTGCAGTTCTTCGAATTCGAGTTCCGCCGGAAAATAATTCTCAGCGATGAGTTCAATTTGTGCGATTGCCGGCGAGGTTGAAAGGAGGACTGTGAATAAAAAGACAAAAAATTTCATTTATTTTGATTGGTCCGATAGGCGATAGGATAACTTCCCAGCTTTTTCATGTAATCCTCAATCCCGGAAAACAGGGCGTCTGCCAGATGATCGCGATTTATTTCATTGTTAAGAATCTTTTCAACCTTCGGATTGCTGATAAAGGCCACTTCCGTAAGGACGGACGGCATATTGGCCCCAATCAGCACGATAAAAGGTGCCCGCCGCACTCCACGATCCCGGGTCGATGAAAGGAGGGTTCGGGCTTTACCGTAGAGTCTTTTTTGAATGATCGAGGCGAGTTCTTTCGATTCAGCCGATTTGTCCGCCTGCGTGATCTGCTTGACGATGTTTTCCAGATCGCTGACGCTCCTGCCAGCACCTGCATTTTCACGGGCCGCCACTTCACGTTCCGAGTCGGTTTTTGCAAAATCCAGATAGTATGTTTCCACACCGCTGATGGAGCGGGAACGGCTCGAATTGGCATGTATCGATATGAATAAATCCGCCCGATTCTGATTGGCAATTTCAGTGCGTTTTTCAAGGGAAACGAAAATATCCTTATCCCTTGTCAGAATCACTTCCGCCCCCAGTTTCTGCTCCAGCATTTCCTTCAGCTTGAAGGCCAAGGACAGAACCAGGTTTTTTTCGAGCAGTCCTCCCGGTCCTACCGTACCCAGGTCATGTCCGCCGTGTCCCGGGTCGAGTACAATTCGTCCGATTTTTAGTCCGAGCATACGCGTAAGCGTACGTTTCCCGTAGCTTGTCGGTTCCGCCGCCTTCGGAGTATCGGGCAAATCTTTCTGGATCACCTCGGGAAGAAGGACTTTTTTCCCGATAAGCGGAGGTTTGGGTTCTTGAGTCGGAACTGCTTCTGTCGTGTTATTTTCTTTCGGAATTACCCGGGAATCCGGATCCTTTTTCGGAGGAGAAGCCGCCTCGGATGCATTGGAGGTTTCCGTAGAGGACGGATTCAAAGGTTGTGGCTTATTTGCTTTTTCCTGTTCCCCGGGATGGTTGTGCAGGTCAATTACGATCCTGTCGGGATTCTGAAGCTTAAATACCGAATAGGTTTTGAAGTTGGTGAAATCAAGCACTATTCGGACCGTATCGGGCTTGTACTGTGCCACACGGACCTGTTTAAGAAACCTATCCTTTATGGTGTAAGTACGGTTATGCAAGCCATCCTTCAAGGTTGCATTGAAAATGTCGAAATACATGCGACTGGGGTTATCAAGGAGTGATTTTTCGTACTGGGTATCGGAATCCATGTCAATGACGAGACGCGTATAGTCGCGGGACGACCAATGGCGAATGTTATGAATCCTGGTTCGTTTTTCCGTTTGAATACTCTTATTCTGCATCCCGGCTGATTTCGTTTCTTGTGACACTTTGGGGGCGGGAGATGACACGGCGGCAGATGGAGGAATCTTGGTATAACCGTAATTATTTTTGAGGATACGGTACGCTTCCTGTGCTTTGTCCGGATCGTTCAGGTTATTAGAATATATTTCCCCGATGCGCCTGAGTGCATCCGGGCATTTATTATTTCCACCGTAATCGGATACGAGAAAATTAAACCGTTTTACCGCCAGGTGGTAATATTCCAGCTTATCGAAAAGTTTGCCCATTCTCTGGTACAGAAGCCCCTCGTAATAAACGGCATCTGCGGAATCGGTGTAGTGGGGATCCCTGGCGTAAACGGACCGGTAAGCTCTGGCACATTGCAGGTATTCGGAAATGGTAGCATCCGGATTCTGTTGCAGTTCCTCATATTTCTTTTCAGCTTCCGTGAACGCTCGGCGCGCTCCTTCAGNNAGGTCCGCATCTGCCGAGGTTCATGCATAGAATCATAAGGGTATCGAAAATTAAAGTCAAGGTAATATTGGTAGAACTTATTGATAATTAAGGTGTTTGCGGTTTGCCTCCACTGTAGAACAATGGCTCATCTGCCGTATAGGGCAATCCGTATACGGTCGTTTGAACCTTGCATCTCATTTTTCCCGCCCAATTTCTTTAACGGACAGAATATTCAATCTCCCGGCAGGTCCGTTGCCGGAATTAATCGACCGGGGGAATGTTGGTTAAATGCAGTACTCCCTTCGCATCAACATATCGATATGTGGGGGACTCAACGGGTTTTTCCTCTGTGCGTTCCCGTCTTTCTTCGTATCGGCGTGTTACGGACCGGACATAATTTATCGTTTCTTCATACCCGGGAATCCGACCCAGGCGTTGGACCAGGTTTTCGCCTGCATTGTAGGCGGCAAGACTCAAATCCAGATTATTATTGAACATATCCATAAGAGAACGAAAATGCCGAACTCCGGCCCGGATGTTTTGCTCCGGATCGAAGAGGTTGTTTACTCCCAACCTGCTGGCTGTTTCAGGCATCAGCTGCATGAGCCCTCGAGCCCCCTTGGATGAAACGGCTTTAGGATTGAATCCCGATTCGGTGGCGATTATCGAATGAATCAACGAGGGATCCAGTTCATAATAGCTGGCGTATTTATTGATTATCGGATCGAATTTACGGGAGTCGTGTTCCGTCATATCAGGGGAGGGAAGTAACTTTTGTGGGTTGTTTGGGGTTGGGCCAGAATAATTCTCCAGCATTTCGCTGTCTGCAGGCGGGATGTTCGTAAATACCTGAACCCCGGTTTCATCAAGGTAGGAGTAGAATTCCTGTCCCTTTGACAGCGGCGAGATGGCCGTAATTGTAAGAAAGAGCCAAATAAACGTTATTCCGTGTTTCCACTGCATCGGTCGTATTGTCATCTGGTACAGGGATAAAGCCTCCAAACAGGAATGGAGGCCGGGATAAATGAAGCGTCTAAATAAATATATTGCACTTTTCCGTTTTTCATAGAATCTTAAATTTTTCTCAAGTTCCGCTACCCATGAATTCCTCGACTACAGAGTAGCCGTATTCGATTGCATCGGCCAATTTTGAGGAATCTTTACCCCCGGCTTCAGCCAGTTCCGATTTCCCGCCACCTCCTCCATGAACTATTGGTGCAATTTTCTTTATGATTCTACCGGCTGATACTTTTCCGCTGATATCCTCAGTTACCATTACAACTAATGCCGCTTTTCCTTCCAGATCGGTTCCAAGAATGACGATGCCGGATTCCAGCTTCTGTTTTAATTCGTCTGCAAGGTTCCTCAAGCTCGCCCGATCGATGGGCGGAACCTGCGCGGACAGGACTTTGATGCCATGAATTTCCCTGGCGGATGCCAGCATATCCCCGATATTGGCGCGGGCGGATTTGGTCTTTAATTCCTGGTTCTGTCGCTGCAACTCCTTGATATTTCCTTGCAGTTTGTCAATAAAGGCGTCGATTTCGTTCCTTGACACGTTGTGATCTGCCTGAAAGTTTTCAACAATCTGATCACTGGAACGGAACCGATCGAAGGCGGCCGGGCCAGTCAAGGCATCGATTCGCCGAATCCCGGCGGAAATTCCCCCTTCGCCGACAATTTTAAAAATTCCAATGGATCCGGTTGCCGTCACATGGGTTCCGCCGCAGAGTTCTTTGCTGAATCCTGGCACCTCCACAACACGGACCTTTTCCTGGTATTTTTCTCCGAAAAGTGCGACCGCGCCCGATTCCATGGCACTGTTCAGATCCATGGTTGTTGTTACAACGTCCGTATTTTCCCAGATGCACTGATTCACGTAATCTTCGATTTTATTTATTTCAGCTTTTGTCAGGGGGGCATAGTGGACGAAATCAAATCTGAGGCGATCCTGCGATACCAATGAGCCGGCCTGCTTTACGTGATTCCCGAGAACTTTACGCAGGGCAGCCTGAAGAAGATGTGTCGCGGTATGGTTTTTCATGGTTCGATGCCGTTTGTCAAGGTCAACGATTGCNNTTTCTCAAGATATCCGGTATCGCCGACCTGACCTCCCGCCTCGGCGTAGAAAGGAGTGGCTTGCAGAACCAACTCGCCTTTCTGCCCGGCCTCGATAGAGTCCGAACGGGTTCCATTCACGACAATTGCGCAGACGGTAGCTTTCACGGGACCTGAGATTCCGTATCCGACAAAGCTGGTTTTTTCATCGAATACGGATTGAGCGACCTGTTCGTTGACTTTGCCCGATTTATAATCCTGACGGGATCGTTCCTGTTGTTTTTCCAGAGCACTGGTAAATCCCGCTTCATCGACCACCAGGCCGTTTTCCATGGCGAGATCTTCGATGATTTCAATCGGGAGCCCACGCGTGTCGTATAAAAAGAACGCGTCCTCTCCCTGGAGCGTGCGGGAACCTTTTGCTTTAATGCTTTTTACACGATCGGTGAAATCTTTTAAACCCTCTCCCAAAGTTCCCGCAAAGGAAGCCTCTTCCTGCCTGATAACCCGCGCAATGGTATCTCTGTTTTGTACAAGTTCCGGGTATGCGGATTTCATTGCTTCGACCACGGCGCCTGAGATGCGGTAGAGGAAGGGATCTTCTATTCCCAGCCGTTTTCCGTGTACGATGGCTCGCCGCATGATTTTTCGCAGAACATAACCACGCTTGTCATTCCCGGGGTACTGGCCGTCTCCGATGACGAAAGTGGCGGCCCGGGCATGATCCGCGATGATTTTCATCGAAACGTCGTCACTCGGATTGCGTCCGTACTCGGTATCGGATATTTCGGAAACGGCATCCAGCAAAGGAATAAAGAGATCGGTGTCGTAGTTCGTTGTCTTGTTCTGAAGTATTGTCGTTATGCGTTCGAAGCCCATTCCGGTGTCGATTGACGGGGCGGGCAGGGGCTTCATCACTCCTTCGGTATCGCGGTTATACTGCATGAATACAAGGTTCCAAACCTCCACCCAGCGGCCGCAGGAACATGTCAGGTCGCACTCCACGTGATCCGGAAGCGGGCTCTGTCCCAGATCATAATGGAGTTCGGAGCAGGGGCCGCATGGGCCGGTATCTCCCATAGCCCAGAAATTGTCCGATTCACCGAGACGCAAGATTTTTTCCGCAGGAATCTTTTCCTGTGTGTGCCAGATATTCCATGCTTCGTCGTCGTCTTTAAAAACGGTGATCCAAAGACGGCCGGGATCCAGTCCGAATTCGCAGGTGAGCAGTTCCCATGCAAAGTGAATCGCGTCTTCCTTAAAATAATCTCCAAACGAGAAATTGCCCAGCATTTCAAAAAAAGTGTGATGCCGGCTGGAGTGTCCCACATCCTTGAAATCATTATGTTTCCCACTGACGCGCATGCATTTCTGACTGGTGGAAGCTCGATTGTAGGGAGCCGTCTGATTGCCCAGAAAAATGTCTTTGAACTGATTCATTCCGGCATTCGTGAATAAAAGGGTCGGGTCATTAAAAGGAATCAGGGACGAACTGGGTGCAATGGTATGCGCATTCCGTTTAAAGTAGTCCAAAAAAGTTTCACGTATTTTGTCACTGCTGGTCAATTCAATCTCCCGTATCGAAATACCGCATCAGTTCTTTGGGCAACGAATATTTTAATACATTGATTATGCTGTTTCGATGATAACCTCGACGGAGCAGGTGGGTAATAAGATTCCGCAAGCTGTTGAAGTTTTCCGGCATTTCTTTTTTGCCAAAATATTTTTTTAAATATTCTTCCAGAGCGTAGTCCTCACCCACAAGGGTACGAATTTCATCGAGAGCCGCGGATATGTCAGGATCCGATACCTGACGGTTATATAAGGCCTTGCGAATTTTTTCGGGGCCCCATCCTTCCCGACCTATGCGGGAAAGTGCAAAATTATACGCGTAATCGTGGTCGTTGAGAAGCTTCAGTTGTTCGAGGCGGTCGAGGACCTCTTCCACCGTCGATTTGTCCGCTATTTTCAGTAGCTTCAGGCGAATCTCGCCCCGACTGTAGCCGCGCCTTGAGAGAAGCGCTGCCGCCTTTTTCTGCAGCTTTTTCTGGAGCTCTGAGTTCACCGGGATTCCCTGATCCGATATTTGACTGCTTGTGTTGCTTCGTAAACGTTGGCTCCGGATTCGGACGGACCGATGGATCGATTCCACCCTTAAGTCTGCAGGATAATAGGGGAGTTTACGGGAAAAAGCCAGAATGCCCCAGCCTTTGGCTGGGGATGCATGGCAGTTGGGAGTTTGGGGACAGAAGATCCCATGGTTTTTTCCTTAGGAAGAATCTCCGACCTACGGTCGGAGTTCTTCACTTAATAATTTCCTGCTCCATCGATGCTATCGCTGCGTCTTTCGTTGTGTAAATACCCTGAACACGCAACTTGAACTCCTCCGGATTGGTCGAATAATTGAGTGCATCCTCAAGGGTTATGCGATCCGCCTGGTAATGCTCGTAAATCGATTGATCGAAAGTCTGCATACCGTATTCGGATGTACCGGCCGCAATCGCTTCCCGGAACAGTTTTACTTTTTCGGGATCCAGGATGCAATTACGGATATACTCCGTGGTCCGCATAATTTCAATAGCCGGGATGCGTCCGGAGGAATCCGATCTTCTGATAAGACGCATGGAAATTACAGCCTTAAGTACCATGGCTAGCTGAAGGCGTATCTGTCGCTGCTGATGGTTGGGAAATACCGTGGTTATTCGGTTAATGGTTTCGACTGCATCCATCGTGTGGAGAGTGCTGAAAACAAGGTGGCCTGTTTCCGCCGCAAGCAGAGCAGTCTCTATTGTTTCCAGGTCGCGCATTTCTCCGACCAGTATGACGTCAGGATCCTGGCGCAGCGAACTGCGCAATGAGGAGGAGAAATCGATTGAGTCCACACTGATCTCGCGCTGACTGATCAAGCTCATTGAATCAGTGTAAAGGAATTCTATAGGATCTTCGATAGTGATAATGTGACGCATCATGTTCTTGTTGATAAAATTCAACATGGATGCGATAGTTGTCGATTTTCCGGATCCGGTTGTGCCGGTTACCAGAATCAGTCCCCTGGGTTCGCGTGCAATTTTTTCTATCACTTTCGGCAGATATAAATCATGGAATTCCAAGATGTCGCTTGGAATGGCGCGGATCGCGAGAGAAACATTTCCCCGCTGCTGGAAAATATTCATCCGGAATCGTCCCAGTCCACGCACACCATACCCGACATCCACTTCACTGGCGTCTCGAAAACGCTCCTTCTGCCTGTTGTTCATCACTGAAAAAGCCATCATGAGGCATTCTTCTTTCTCCAGGGTTCCCTGGTCTCCAAGAGGAACCAGTTCACCGTTGATACGGAGATGGGGAAGGCATCCCACTTTCAGGTGCATATCGGATGCGCCTTTATTAATCATAGTGCGAAGCAGTGTGTCGAGATTCATATGGATCCTGTCGTGCGCCATTCGGAAATATGAAGTTCAACGAATAGAACAACAGTCGGGAATGAATAAAACCTGAATTCCCATTCATCGGACTTCAAAATTGCTCAAAAAAGAAGGGCAGTCCCGTAACGGAGCCTGAAAGTTGTTTGATCTGTAAATATCGGCTGGAACTCTGTTTCCATGCCGGTTCCTGTCTTCCTGTTTTATCAAATAAGTCGGCTTTAATTGACAGCCTCAAAGAGCATACAAACTCTCGTTTTAGATATCGGCTTTTGAAGAGCTGAACGATAGTTTTCAGGTTTTGGAAAATGATTCTTCGATGACTCTGGAGAGTTTGAAATTATTCATTAAAGCGATGATAGTCTTTCAACTTGACTGGTAAAATCCATTTCCGTAACATTCAAAACCTATGAAAATGCAGCAGGAACAAAAACCGTCATCGGAGACGCAACCGGAAAATACCACAGAAAATTCACTCAAAACACTCGGTGTTTGTATCGCCGGAGTGTTTATCCCGGGATTGGGGCACGCCATTCTCGGTAAGTGGGACCGTGCATTCGTTTTCCTGGGAAGCATTGCGTGTTTGTTTGCATTTGGAATTTATCTACAGGGCAGCCTATTCCGTCCTGAGTTCCANNTTCCTGTACGTTGCCGGACTTTTGAATATGCTGGTTGTTGTCGATGTCTTTGATATTGCAATGGGCAGGAAAAAATGAAAAACCATTTTGCACTGATGCTGATTTTCAGTATTTGCACATCGCTTGTCCTTACCTTTATTGCTAAAAAAGGCAGGAAAGAGCGCATCCGATATTTTCTTACTTTGATGTGTGCGTTTGTTGTTATCTCGATGCTGGCAAGCTGGCTGATGTTTCCCTTCCCATTTTAAGTTAAATCTAGAAAAAGCCGGTCCAATGACCTTGATTCACAAGTTTATAGAGAAACAGCATACGGCGAGGTGCCGCCGGGCTGAACCATACCCGGGATCATTTCTTATTCCAGGGAAGAGCGTACAACCCATACTGGGAAAAAATATATGAGTTTTAAGGGACGGACAGCCATAATTTCCGGAGGCACGCGTGGAATCGGCAGGGCTATTAGTCTGGAATTGGCTGGACGCGGATGCAATATTGCCTTTAATTATGCCCACAGTAAGGATTTGGCGGAATCCCTGGTGTCGGAGATTTCCTCGATGGGGAGTCGGGCCCTCGCATTTGCAGCCAATGTTGTTGATTATACTGCAGTTACGGATATGGTAGGGAAAGTAAAAGAACAGTTCGGCTCCATAGACTTTCTGGTCAACAATGCCGGTATTGTCCGGGATACTTTGCTTCTTAGGATGAAAGAGAAGGACTGGGATGATGTTATCGATACAAATCTGAAGGGCGCTTTCAATGTATCGAAGGCTGTTTCTCCGGTCATGCTGAAAGCCCGGTCCGGGTCCATTCTGAATATCACCTCGGTAAGCGGGTTGCACGGTATGAGTGGACAGGTGAACTATTCCGCTTCCAAGGCAGGAATGGTCGGCTTAACGAAAGCCCTGGCCAAGGAATGCGCAGGCCGGAACATCAGAGTAAATGCACTGGCTCTAGGATTTGTTGAAACCGCAATGACAGGCAATTTGCCGGAAGACTATAAATCGGATCTTTTAAAAAGTATCCCTCTCGGGAGATTCGGGAGGGCGGAAGAAATCGCAACAATAGCGGCGTTCCTTCTTTCGGATGATGCAGGTTATATTACAGGTCAGGTTATTCAGGTGGATGGCGGGCTGGCGATTTAACGGGCTCAATAGGCCGTTTCTCACGGCATGCCGGAACATACAGACACGCCTGTGACGGCACACCTCACTCTCACTCTATCTTCTCCAATGAAGCTTTGTAGGCCTAAAGTGGTTTTTCCCGGATAATTTTTTAGCGTATTTCCTCTTTCAATCATTTTAATTTCAGGAGACGTCGTTGCCGGTGGTGTGTGTCTTAAAGCATACTCCCGGTCGAGACCGCCAATGGAGAGTTTTTCAGTGGACTGTTTATGAATAGACCGGAAGATCCTTGCCGGGAAAATAGTCAGGATATCCTTGATTTGATGTCCAGTCTGTTGGGTCGCGGTGGCAAGAGTGTCGCCGCGCATGTAGCTTCCCGACGCCTGCTTCTTCATTTCGGCTCCGAACAGAGAATAGCCGGAGCATCGCTGGAGGAAATTCGCAAGGCGGGCAGGATATCTGAAAATCAGGCACGATCGCTTTATTTCGCCATGAAATTTGGGCTTCGTGTTTGTTCTGCGCCATTTAAGGCCGGAGAGCGTTTTTCGAACAGCTCCGATTTATTTCAACGATATCGAGCACGTTTTTATTCCTGCAACAGGGAGCATTTTTATTCTCTTCATCTTAATTCCAAAAACAGGCTGATACGGGAAGTGCTTGTGTCGATAGGAAGTCTGAATACATCGGTTGTTCACCCACGTGAAGTGTTTGCCCCGGCCGTTCGAGACAGTGCCGCGGCGCTGATATTTATACATAACCATCCTTCCGGAGATCCGTCCCCCAGCCGGGAAGACGATGATTGTACGAAACGCCTTGCCCACGCAGGGCAAATCCTTGGTATCAGAGTGCTGGACCATATAATATTCGGCCATGAAAGGTACTACAGTTTTTCTGATAACAGCCGGCTGAATAGTGTTTGATTCTGCAGTTGTGATTTTACCACCCCTCGCTGTAGGATAAATCCTGGTCCGCACTTCTCACAAAGGAGAGACCCAATGAATACTTCCCATAAACCGGCACTTATGACAGACACACACAGATATGGAGTCCTGTTAGAACCTGCCACGAATTTTCACCAAGATTCTCGGTAACATTGGGCTGGTTAGAAATGCGGGCTATAAAGACTTTTCTCAAATGAAGATAAAAAAACTGAAATCACCGTCGGATACATTTGATTTGCCTTTTCCTAAAGAGAAAAGATACGACGTCGTCGGATTTGGACTGAATTCCGTCGATCACCTTTGTGTTGTGCCTAAATACCCGAAAATAGATACAAAGGTCGAAATCCTGCAATATGGGAGATTGCCGGGCGGGCAGGTGGCTACCGCAATTTTGTTGCTTTCACGACTGGGCTGTCACGCGCATTACATCGGGAAAGTGGGTAATGACGAGCCGGGCAGGATTTTCCTGGAAAATTTTGACTCGGAATTCCTGGATACTTCATCTATATCGATCGAGAACAACACATCGACCCAGTTTGCTTTTATAATAATCGACAGCGAAAGTGGGGAGAGAACAATACTCTGGCAGAGAAACGAAAAGTTGAATTTTAAAACGTCGGAACTGGATGATGAAAGAATCTGTTCCGGAAAAATACTGCATCTTGATGGCTATGATTCCCGGGCTGCCCTTTATGCCGCATCCATGTGCCAGGAGACGGGCATTCCTGTCAGTATTGATCTGGACACAGTCGTTGCAGATTGTGACGCGCTCATAGAAAAGGTTGATTTTCTGATCGTCAGTTCCGATTTCAGCCGGAAATACACGGGTATTGCGGATGTTTGTGAGTCGTTTCGTGCTCTATGCAATTCCTTCGACGGTTTTTTAGTCATGACCTGCGGTGCGGCAGGTGCCGTTGTTTCCGTTGGGGGGGAGTGCATGGTTTTTCCGGGCATAAAAGTCAAGGCTGTGGATACAACAGGCGCCGGGGATATTTTTCACGGCGGATTTATTTACGGATTATTGCAGAACTGGCCTCTTGATCGCATCATGACATTTTCCAACGTGGCCGCAGGATTGAGTTGCCGGTATATGGGGGCTCAATCGGGAATCCGCCCGCTTCATGAAATTTTACAATGTGTCGAGGAAAATATTCATCTTCCCTGCCGAAGGCTGTCATCATAGGGATTTCCTTCCTTCACTCCTAACTGTCCGCTATTAAGACATATCTATGTAAGTAGTTGTAAAATATAGAAATATATTAATTCAGATGAAGTGCATCGCCGATTTTCCGTTGAAAATCCATCTTACATTTCACGTATAACTTAACCCTCCATCCAGGGCAATTTACTTAATGATTTCAGAATCAGAAGACGATAGATAAGATATCCTGGAAATTACCGTAGAACTCCCCGCGGAGAAGGGCATGTCGTCAGGAGAGACAGGAATATGAAAATCGTCTGTGGGATTGCCGTGATTGCAGTTTTTTTGATGGCATGGAATACGGCGCCCATAATCGCACAGTCAAGCAGCTCCGATTTTGTAATCGTCGCCAACAAGCAAATGGCCGGGGCTTCCATCAATAAAAAAGCCCTGAAAGGCATATACCTCTGCGAGGTCAAAAACTGGAGCAATGGCAATAAAATTATCGTTGTAAATCTGGATGGGGGCGGGGATTTCTACCAAAATCTGTTCGGAAAAACTTCGGTACAAATGCAGGCGTACTGGTTGAATATGAGAATTAAATACAGCGTGGATCTTCCAATAACTAAAAAGGATGCCGCCGGTGTTAAGAAATTCATTGCTTCCAATAAGGGAGCCATAGGTTTTATAAAGAAAAGTGACCTGGACGACACCGTAAAAGTTTTAAATATAATAAATTAACCAACCTCAATCCCAATTGTCCGCGATAATTAAATATTAATCCTATACATTAAATAAATATCAATAAATCATCAATATTATTGAATAGTTGCAATAAACTATGTTTAAGCACTTATAGAGGGGGATTGGCAAATTCCGTCCTAACAGATCCGTAATTCTGAACCGCAGCTCCGGAAAAATGTCTGGTCGGAGTCAGCCGTAGAGATCCTGGACATTTTCAGTAACTGCAATGCAACAGCCTCCTTTCTTTGACTGAGGGGTAGTCACGGCACTATGCTTGGACCTATTGCCGGCGGTATAATGGTCACAGCAAGAGGGGAAAGAATATGGATAGAATATTTTTTGCGGATATTGACACGCAAAGGGATTTCATGCTTCCCAAAGGGGCACTATACGTCCCTGGTGCAGAACGGCTCATTCCTAAATTAAGGCGTTTGTTTGAATTTGCTAAAAAGAACGAAGTGCATATCCTTTCAACCGCCGATGCGCATACTCCAGAGGACCCCGAATTCGAACAGTTCCCGGCTCATTGTGTTGAGGGGACCGAAGGGCAACGAAAACTGGATGAAACACTCTTGCCCTATCCGCTGGTATTAAAAAATCAAGCGATAGATAGAAATCTGATAGAGGATGTGCGGAAACATCTTCAGATCATCGTAGAAAAGAAGACTTTGGACGTATTCAGTAATCCCGTGATCGAGCGCCTTTTGCGGATACTGCCTCCTCGAGCTATCGTATTCGGCGTGGCCACGGAATATTGCGTGCAGTCGGCATGCCTTGGACTTCGTCGCGAAGGAGTACAGACTGTATTGATCACCGATGTCATCAAGGCTCTATCGCCCCAGACGGAAAGAGCAGCGCTGAACAATTTACGTCAGGCGGGTGTAGAATTCACGACACTGGATACCCTGTTGGGCGCAGGCTCTTACTAGCCGGCCACACAACCGTTCATGGCGGTTTATTCCCGATGATTTCAGGAATATATATTCACATCCCGTTTTGCAGTCAGAACTGCAAGTACTGCCATTTTGTGACAGTTCCTTACGATCACAAGATAATAAGAAAATATCAGGCCGGCATCCTAAAAGAAATCACCCTCTATACGGAGTTCTTGGAAGAAAGGATTCAGATTGATTCGATCTATTTCGGAGGGGGAACACCCAGTTTGCTGCCTGGCGAAAACCTAGCGGAAATTTTGAATGCCTGCCGCGATCATTTCAATGTTTCCGGGGACTGTGAGATTTCCCTTGAAGCAAATCCGGATACTCTGACCGATAGAAAATCCTCCCTATATAGAAAATCAGGGGTCAACAGGATATCCATGGGAGTTCAATCGTTCCATGACAGGGAACTGGAGGTTATCGGCAGGCTTCATACCTTCGATTCCATTTTAAAATCCGTGAAAATATTGCGGAAAAAAGAATTTACGAATATTAACCTGGATTTGCTCCTTGGGATTCCCCTACAGACTCCCGGAAGCTGGAGAGAAAACCTTCGGCGGGTATCGGAGACGGGATTTTCCCATGTTTCTGTCTACATGCTGGACCTGGATGAACCATGTCAGCTTTCCGCAGCCGTTTCGGATGGTTCCGTTTCTGTCCCAGAGGACGATACTGTCGCCGGCCTCTACCTGGAAACGATAGATATCCTTGCCTCTTACGGATATCAACAGTATGAAATCAGCAATTTTGCACAAACGGGTCGTAAGTGCAGGCATAATTTAAAGTACTGGAGGCGCAAACCTGTCATTGGATTTGGTCTAGCCAGCCACTCCTTTGACGGATACTCGAGATACGCAAATTTTCGCATTATGGACCAATATTTCAAGGCTCTGGACGAATCCCGCCTTCCCATAGATTGGCGAAAGTCTCTGGGAAAAAAAGAAGCGCTGGCTGAGATGCTGTTTCTCGGACTACGCATGAATGAAGGGGTTCAATGGGACAAATTACGACATAACTACCGGGAAGATGACCTGAAGGATTTTGAAAACTCCTTAAGGGAATTTGGGGATAAAGGCTTCGTTGAATGGGAAGGCTCTACCGTCAGACTTACCGCGAACGGGATGCTTCTGTCCAATGAGATTTTCCAGCAGTTTGTCTAGAAAACCGTTGTGAAAGTACAAGAGGCCCCGTACCGGGCGATGCAGGGGCAGATGCTGCTGCGCCGTCGGAACCCATTGGATACATAGGGATTGCGGGCAATTTCTTCGTTGCTCGTCTTCGACGATGTCCTTATCGCAACGCTTGGATTGCGCCGCATCAGACTCCTCCTCGCGCCTTGAGCTTGCCTCGCAAGCCCTATGCGCACGATCTATTGTACTTTTACCACGGGCTTCCAAGAGTAATTCCGAGGAAATAAGAGAGAACGATGCATCAATCGCGCTATCGGGTTCGTTCACCTCCGGCTCGACTAAACGGAGGAATTCAGAGAAACTCCGATAAACCGAATAGATTTAATATTTATGCGGTTGGAAAGCGTTTCGAGGTAAAAAATTGGGAATCCTGGGAAGATTTGAATAAATCTGAAAAACAGTCATTTTGTTGGCTACTAATGCTGTAGAAAATAAACCGCTTTGACGATAACAGTTTTACGATGGGACGTTATTGTATGATTGGTCGGACTAGGATATGACGGAATTTTGTTCCCTGCCTAAACCTCTTGAACTCCAACTGAAGGAATGCCGGACACTTCCTAGCGTGCCAGCGGTTGTCCTGCAGGTTTTGGATATTTGCCAGGACGAGAATGTCAGTATTGGCCAGGTCTCCAAAGTTCTTATGCGGGATCCGGCGTTAAGCGGTAAAATTCTACAGGTAGCGAATTCGCCTTTTTACGGAGTTCGTTCGCAGGTGAAGACACTGGAGCGAGCGGTCACTATTCTGGGAATTAACGCCACACTCAGCCTCGCACTCAGTTTTTCACTGGTCCGAAATTTGCGGAATGGAAAAGGATCCGGATTCGATCATCATGCCTTCTGGCTGAGATGTATTATTTCCGCCGCTGCAAGCCGAATTATCGGAATTTGGGCTAATATGGCCAGCCGCGATGAACTGTTCCTGTCAGGATTATTACAGGATATCGGGATGCTTGTTTTAAGTGAAGCAATTCCGGAGAAATACGGCAATATGATCTCCCGGTCCCAGGGGGATCATGCCGTTTTGGCCGAGATGGAAAAAGCGGAATTCGGGTGCAACCATGCAGCCATTAGTGCATGGCTTTTGAAACGGTGGAACCTGCCTTTAAACCTACAGTCAGCGGCAGCAGCCAGTCATGGTGCGACAGTAGGAGAGGAAAAACTTCCGATCGCCAGCAAGTGTGTTTTGTTGGCGAGTTATATCGCCGGTATCTGGACTCAACCCGATACTTTTGAAGCTACCACTGTGGCAAGGGATAAAGCATATAAAATAATGCAGATGTCTCCGGAACAGTTCGAAAACGTTCTCAAGGATATCGCCCGAGTTCTGCCGGAAGTGACGAAAAATCTTGAAATCGATATAGGCAATGAAGAGTTTATAGAGCGGGTAATGGATCAGGCGCGTTGTGCCCTGGTCGAACTCTCGCTGCACGCGAATCGAATGATTCAGGAAATAGAAATTCAGGCTAAAAGGGACGAACTGACATCCCTTGCCAATCGAGCCTATTTGAATGAAATATTGCCGCAGCAATTTAATGCCGCCCGTGAGCGGAGCCGACCGTTCAGCGTTCTTTTCATTGATATCGATCGATTCAAATCCATTAACGATACATACGGGCACCAGGGAGGAGATTCCGTACTTGTATCTGTCGCACGTATCCTGCGTTCATGCACAAGAGAATTCGACATTGTTGCACGCTACGGCGGGGATGAATTTGTGATCCTTCTTGCCAGTACCAACGAGAAAGCGGCGCTGAATCTTTCCAGACGAATCCAGGAGGTGGTCATGGGCCATCCCCACATGATGGATGATATTACAAAGATTGCCGTGACCATTTCGGTCGGCTGCGCCACCTTCTCCGAAGACCATACGTTCCGGTCCGCAAATGAAATTATTGAAGCGGCTGATCGATGTCTTTATGTTGCCAAAACAACCGGACGAAACAGGGTTGTTTCTTTTGATCAACTGAATTCCTGTAAAATTTCTTCAATATCTGATTGTGCAAAGGCCGGGTAACCTTCCATTGTTCGTTCCGTCACGTTCGTCGCATTGAATTTTCGGTAAACGGGCACAATGGTGTCTCGTCAGCATTAGCCCGCATTCGCAAGAGGTTCCGGTCGCTTCGCTTACACGAGGTTGCGTATATGGGCGTGGATGCAAGGCTTGCGACCAAGGGCACCGTGAGGCGGCCTAACGCATCGCGTTAGGTAACCTGAAGCGAAGCTTCAGGCCTACGTCGAGGAGCCCGAGGTGAGCGCGCCCAATTTATGCAAGGCATAAATTGGGTACGCAGCGGACATGCACGGATACGTCGCTGCATTAGAAACTTTGTGAGAAGCGCGGGGTAGGGGGAAGCCCGTTATGACAACCCGCCTCAATTCCATTGCAGCGGTTATGCGCTTGAAGCCGGTATGATTGTTCCCCATGGGTCTCTTTTCAAATCCCGTCAACGCTGTTAAGATGATCGATTATTAGAAGTTGTAATATATGGGCGACTTAAGCGTAAAGAGCGTTCGGTGTTTTATTTGATTTGCTGCCGGCGCCAGTATTTATCGACCCGGACAGAACGGCTTCCTGATCGATAACTTTCTCTGGCGGGTTATTGTGGATTCGATGGATAATGAATGCAACCCAGGTTCCCGGAGACGGCGAGCCGGAATGAGGACATTCCCATCAAGGCATTATGCCTGATTCACTGATTATTAACTCCAGCCTGCATTACATTGACGGCTAAAAACGACTCGTGGCCATCGAGGCGACTTTTGCCGGTAAGAAATGCAGGCCACAAACGGACAGGTTGTTATGGAAAAAGTTGCGATTGGAATTATCGGCGGAAGTGGTTTGTATGATATGTCGGGGCTCACGGAAAGAAGTGAAATCAGCGTGACTACACCGTTCGGTAAACCCTCCGACAGTTTGGTTCTCGGTACACTGGCGGGAAAGCGTGTCGTTTTCCTGGCACGGCATGGACGCGGACATCGATATCTGCCTTCCGAGATTAACTTTCGAGCCAATATTTACGCAATGAAAACACTGGGAGTCGAACGGATTCTATCCGTCAGTGCCGTCGGCTCCCTGAAATCAGACATCGCCCCTCTGGATATCGTATTGCCGGAACAGTTTGCAGACAGGACCCGGGGACGTATATCGACCTTCTTCGGCAACGGACTGGTTGCACATATCGCATTCAGTGATCCTGTGTGCCAGGATCTGATAGCACAGGTACAGAAAGCGTCACGGAAAGTCGGTATCGAGACCAAAAAAGGAGGGACCTATCTCTGCATGGAGGGACCTGCATTTTCCACCAGGGCTGAATCCAACCTATATCGTAAATGGGGGATGGATATTATCGGTATGACTAACTTGCAGGAGGCGAAATTAGCCAGAGAAGCCGAGATTTGTTATGTTACGATCGCCTTGGTCACGGATTTTGATTGCTGGCATGAATCGCACGAGACCGTCAGTGCGGATATGATTCTGGAAAACCTGCGGAAAAACAGCCTGGCTGCGCAGAAAATACTGACTCAAGCGGTTCAAGACATGAATCTGGAAAGAACCTGCCAGTGCGGAGAAGCGTTGAAATATGCCTTAATTACGGATAGAAATAGGATCGATGACGAAACAAAAACGCGCCTGGACTGCATCATAGGCAAATACCTGCGATAACCGGGCGGAATCCTCGCCTACTGAGGAAGCTTTGTCCAATACGAGGAGTTCTTTATACATAAAAAGGCTTGTTCCACTGCTTATGTTTGCCAACTATTACATGCGGCAATTGGCGACAGGGAACGATGTGCAGGAAATACCTTTTGCCTCATATGGTTGGACGGAGGGAGCAGTATAAAACAGGAGAATAGAAAATAACATGAGAATTTTGGTCGTCGGTTCTGTTGCATTGGATTCTGTCATAACGCCGTTCGGTGCTAAGGATGATGTTCTGGGAGGTTCCGCCACCTATTCTTGTATAGCCGCCAGCTATTTCACTGATACCGGTATGGTTGCCGTAATAGGAGACGATTTTCCGGAGAATCATAGGGAATTTCTAAGAACCAAAGGAATCGACACTTCCGGACTTCAGCAAGTGCCGGGGAAAACCTTTAGATGGAAAGGGAAGTACGGAGAAGATCTTAATTCACGAACTACTTTGGACACACAACTTAACGTCTTTGCGGATTTCGATCCTGAACTGTCGCCGCCTCATCGACAATGCCCGTACCTATTTCTTGGCAATATCGATCCCGATCTTCAGTATTCTGTTCTGCAGCAAATGGAGCAACCCAGATTTGTCGCCTGTGATACGATGAACATCTGGATTGACAACAAGAGAGAATCATTACTAAAAACTCTTCACAAGATCGATCTCCTGATAATAAATGACGAAGAAGCCCGGATGCTTGCCGCGACCTCAAACGTTTTACATGCAGCAAAAAAAATCATGGCAATGGGTCCCAAAAGGCTTGTTGTCAAGCGGGGCGAGTACGGCGCGATACTATTCGGTCCAAGGACAATATTTTCGGTACCGGCATTCCCGGTGGAAAACGTATTCGATCCTACGGGAGCTGGCGATTCCTTTGCTGGCGGATTGATGGGGTACCTTGCCAATGTGGGATTGGAGGATGAGTTTACGCTTCGAAAGGCGGTTGTATACGGCTCAATTATGGCCTCTTTCAATGTTGTCGATTTTGGTGCAAAAAGATTGGGAGAACTTACTTTTACAGAAATCGAGAGTCGTTACCGGGAATTCATCAAAATAACTTTTTACGAGAATTTCAGTAAAGATAATGAAATGAAGCTCAACCTTCTTTCATGATGCAATTCGGGGATTAAAAAACCTAATTTCTTAAACCGGAAATATATTTCCGATTTCACTCTATCATTCAGGATCTTAACGTGATTCATAGATCAACAATTTTGAAACACTTCGCGGTTGTTATCTTGTGCCTTGTCGGCTCTGCCGGCACGCTGCTGAAATCCGAAGAGACACAGGAAAAAAAGGAAGTTCCAACGATAGAAGATGCCATGATCTTCAATGAAGCCTATGGCTGGGTGAAAAAAGCAGAGGCTCTGATGGGTACGCCCAAAGAGAACAGCGATGAACAAGCCGGACTGTATCTAAAGGCTACGCAGATAAAGCCGGACTTTCTGGAAGCGCACTATAATCTAGGCTTGATTTATTCCAACCAGAATAAAATCGAAGAAGCCGCCCGTGCATTTGAAAAGGTGATTGAAATTGACCCGGCCTTTAAAGGAGCCCATCAACTTCTTGCATCGGCATACCATAAATTAGGAAATTTGGAGGGGGCTATAAAAACGCTGGAAAGCGGCCTTCAAAAGTTTCCCGATGATTCGGAAATGCGGAAGGCGCTGGCATCGCTCCAGATCGATGCAAAAATGGATGAGGCCGCATCCGGCAATCTAGTGAAGCTGGTAGAGGCGGACCCGGCAGATCTTGCCGTGAGAACGGAACTGGCTATGCTCTACCAGAGAAACGGCCGGATGGACAAAGCCGTTGACCAGTACCTGATTATAACGAATAAAGATCCCAGAAATTTTGCGGCCAATTACAATCTGGCTCAGATCTACATGAGGCAAAAGAACTTCGGAGCAGCGACCGAAAAACTGGAAGAGGCTAATCGGATCCGGCCAGGTGATCCCACGCTGCTTGAACGGCTGGGAGATGCCTATGCCGGACAGAAAGAGCTTGAAAAGGCGGTATCGGCGTATCAATCCGCATTGGATAAATCGGAGGAAAATGAGAGGTTGTACGCGAAACTGGGATTCAGCCTGGCCAACCTTGATCGGGTTGAAGAGGCGGTTTCTCCACTGGAAGCCGCTGCAAAGCTCAATTCCAAAAACGCGGACGTTTTTTACCTTCTTGGATATCTGTACACCGAATTGAAGAGGACAGCGGAAGCTATCGAAGCCTATAATAAAGCCCTTGAGATCAATCCCGATCAAAAGGATGTTCACTATAATCTGGGCACCATCTACGCCGAGCAGGAACGCCTGAATGAAGCCCTGGCGGACCTCCAGCGCGCAGTGCAACTGGACCCGCAGTATGTTGCTGCGTGGATCAATCTGGCCCTGGTATATGAAAAAATCGGAAAGGACCCGGATGCAATTTATGCTCATGAAAAGGCAATTGAGCTTGGAGGCGGAAAAGCCTCAAGTTATTTTCACCTGGGCATTCTTTACGCGAAATCAGGCGAGTCCGATCATGCGATCGATGCATTTGCCAAAGCTGTGGAACTGGAACCGGATACCTATCGCAACCTATTGTTGGAGGAGCTAAAAAAAGTTCATTCCGCTCTCGATACGGTGAGGTACAAAGATAAGTTTCTCCATCTCCTGCAAATGGATCAGCCCGTTGAATAGCGGGTTTGCTTTTTTGATCTTAAAAACTTTTCCAGAACGTCACTGGATAATCCATAGAGGTCCTGAGGATTCTCAGGAGGCTGGTATTTCCACCGCTTATGTCCCCACAACCAGGACTCGGGCTGTTCCCGTATTATCCTTTCAAGTATTTCATTAAGTTTTCGAGTGTTAATCTCAATATCACGATTCCTGTCACCTGTTCGGATAACCTCCATGGGGGGAAGGATTTTGATCGTGTAGCGTCCCCCCCGCATGGGCGTCAGATAACCCGGAAGAATCGGGGCCCCGGTTCGAAGGGCCAGCAACGCTAAGCCGGTTGAGGTTGCCGCAGGAAGGCCGAATAAATCAGCAAAAACGCCCTCCTGCAGACTCGTATTCTGATCCATCAGGATTCCCACAGCTCCGTTTTCCTTAAGGCTTTTAAGAATTTGACGCAGAGAATTCTTCTTGTTAATTACCCTGTTTCCCGTGAATTCCCGCAACCATTGCAGATAGCGGTCCAGCATCACATTGTCCAGGGGACGGGTGATGAAGCTGAAAGGGTAGCCGTGCAGCGCATGAGCCGCCGGCAGCAGTTCCCATGCGCTGAAATGTCCTGTCAGACAGATTATTCCTTTGCCTTTGGATTGTGCTGCCCTGAAGTTTTCCAGGCCGAAAACAGGGTCGTACTGCACAAGAGATGAAATATTATGCTTATTCAGTAGAGGAATGCGGCTGATTTCAAGAAGATTCAAGGCGGTGTTTTGAAAGCTTTTTCGGGCTATTTCCTCCCTCCGGGATTCCGGTAAGTCGGGAAATGCTATTTTCAGATTTACGGCTGCAATAAGTCTGTGCCTGCGGCCCAACCGGTAGGCTGCAAGGGCCATAACACGGGTCAGAAATATTCCGACACAACGAGGTAGAATGCGCATGCATCCCATCACTGTCTTGGCAAGGATATAAACGAAATAGGAAACCAATGAAACGTGTCCCGGGTAATGGTATGATTCGATAAAACCGCAAACGAATCCTATATGATTGCCGCGGTTTGATTCAGATTAGCCCCTGCCGATAGGTTGCTTTCGATATAAAGGGGCGGACTGCGGCATTATGCCGTTGGTCAGAATTATTTTCAACGCTTAAAGATACCAAAAAAAATCCGCTGTATATGCAATACACATCCGAAATATAAACGGAAAGTTTCCTATATGACCCGTCTCGAACTGGATATTGAAAAGCCCTATTGTGAACATTTAAAAGGGGTACTGGCTTTTTCCGATTTTATCGAAACGGAAAATACAATCCGGAACCTCGAAAAATTATGCGGTAAATATCTGAAAGCGAGCGATAAGAAAGGAGTGGAGTATTGCAGGCGAATTGCCCTGCTGGGAAGAAAAAGAGCCGAGTTGATCAGCAGGAATAAGAGGGTGACTCTTCAAAAAAGGCTGGAAAAAAGAGAGATAGCCGAATGGTTCAGAATTTGGCTTGAAACGCCGGATCTTTTTGACGACTGGCTTTCCATGAGGAAGCAAACCGAAGAATTCAAAAAGCTATTATAGTCTGGAGTCCGACATGCCGGGACTGAAGTCCCCCAAAGCACACAATTCATTCCTGGAAGCATTGCGCACTGAAATCGTTGCCGGGAATGAAAATCTGTCTTCATGGATCAAGCATATCCACTCGCGGGGAGCCATCGACAGCCTTTTCGGGCTGGAAATCTGGTTGAAAGGTATTCGGTCTTTTCTAAACATTGAGCATCTTCCCCTAGCGGATTCGGAAAAGGAAGATATACTGAGCCGCAGCTTCCGGTCGGAAATCAAGATCATACGGAACGCGGTTCAGATCTGTGAAACCTATGCTTGCGATGTCATCAATGTCGGACAAGCGGAGACGTTTGAGTTAGAGCGGATCATTGAAGATAAGCTGAGAAAGGAAAGAATTCTCGATTCCCATACAAATCGCTTCCTGGCTCAGATAACTCCTGTAGACAGCCTGTCTCAATTGCTCGATTCGTTGAATGACCTGCGTGTTTCCATCGACGCCTATCAGCAGATTCCAAATCCCGGCTTTCAGTTATTCCTGACTTTGGGCAGAAACTACCGGCAGGAACTCAAGAACTGCCGGTATATCGATATGCTCATGAGCCAGAGGTTCCGGATCCAGTACGACCTCATAGACAACAAGTCTCTGATGGGAGTGCTTCGTGGCATCAAGGACGAGCAGCTCCAGCGCAATCTAGCTCTGGCAATATTGTATATATACCGGTTCCTGAAATATTTGAAGTTCGTCTCCAGCGATCTTCAGTACGACCGGCCTCTAAGGCACCATCTGGTAATTTTTTCACTGCTTCATGAGGAAATGGAGAATTTATCGAACTTCCTTAAGGCGCGCATCCTTAAAGGAAAAGGTGTAAGTCCGGATCTGAAAAATGCCGCAGACCTGGTCGCCTATTCGCTTAAAACGGAATCCCGCAGAGTCCTGTCCAGGGAACTTGTTTTTGTTTCCCGGGAGATGGAACCCGCCAATATTTATGCGAGAATGGAAAACAGTCATGGCCTGCTTCTGAACTGCTGCCAGAGCGGTATATTAAGCCTTATCCATTCAGTGGATGCGAATTTCGACGATCAGAGTTTATTTAAAAAGAGGGCTGAACGCATCGCCATGGGCGACCATGTTCGTCAGGATTTGTGGGGCCTGCGACAATATCTGATTGAGATATCGGAAAATGAAACGGTGCCGGATATAAACAAGATTATCGAGCGCCTTACGTCCTTTAAAGAGAAGTCCCTACCGTCCCTCATGTATCGGGACTGGGCAGGATTTGAAAACTTTATGGAAACGCTGGCAATCTCTAACAGCTCCAATGAAATTATAACCCGTACACGAAAATTCATTAATTTCATTGAAGATTTGATTCAGGAGGTTTCCAAGAGGGGCTTTTATCAAAATAATATCAAGCTTTAGAAGAAAATCGTGATCAAAAAAAACCTGTAACCTTCACACCCTCCGAATCATGGTCGACTCTCTGACCAGTTCCGGCGATTTCAACAAGAACGATCGCAAAGCAATCCATTCACAGATTCCTTTTAATTCCCGTCACTCCTTTTCTGGATCAAAGGAAAACAGGTCGCGGAAATGCATTTTTAAACGAACAATAAAGAGTTACCGGAGGGAATATAGTCTGCTACCATATGCCCTTGTCACTCAATTTAAGAGGTAAGGTCATGGCGGAATCATTGATTAATAATCTTCCGGGTACGCGGGACTTGTTGCCGGAGGAACTTGCCGGCTGGCACATCGTCGAAGACCGCGCGAGGCATATCTTCCGGCAGTACGGTTTCCTTGAAATTCGCACCCCCATTATCGAGCCGACCGAGTTGTTTGCCAGAGGCATCGGTGAAGATACCGATATCGTGGGGAAAGAAATGTATACCTTCCTGGATCGAAGCGATCGGTCCGTCACCCTTCGGCCGGAAGCCACCGCGTCTGTAGTGCGTGCCTATATTCAGAACACAATGTACAGGGGGAGCGGCACGACAAAACTGTATTATTTGGGTCCCATGTTCCGCTACGAAAAGAAACAGAAGGGGCGATGGCGGCAATTTTACCAGATTGGCGTCGAAGCTTTCGGTTCGGATCACCCTGCTCTGGACGCGGAAATAATTGAAATGGCGCTGCGGCTTATGGATTCTCTTGAAGTGAAAGCGAAACTGCTGATCAACTCGGTCGGGTGCAAAAAATGCCGACCGCTATACACCGAGAACCTGCGGCAAGCATTGCAGTCGGAGTTCGGGAGTCTCTGCGATGATTGCCGGCGCCGTGCCAATACAAACAGCCTCAGGGTTTTTGACTGCAAGATCGAACGGTGCCAGCCTGTTATCGGGAAACTTCCGGTTATTGCCGACAACCTATGCAGCGAATGTTCCGGGCATTTCAAGAGTGTGCAAAAATACCTTGATGATGCCGGTATCCCTTATGAAATCGCAACGAGACTGGTACGGGGACTGGATTATTACGTCCGGACGGCGTTTGAGATCGTCAGCGGGGACCTGGGCGCCCAGAATGCCCTGCTCGGCGGAGGTCGTTACGACGGGCTGTCGGAGGTGATAGGGGGACCTCCCGTACAGGCTATCGGTTTTGCTTTGGGTCTGGATCGATTGACGATGGTTCTACCGGAACAACAGCGGGAATCGGGAATATGGAAACCGGACCTTTTTATCGTCTACAAGGGCGATGCCGCTTTTACGAAAGCTATGCATATTGCCAGGGAAATGAGACATCTGAGACAGACGTGTTATATGGATTTTTCAGCCGGAAGCCTGAAAAGCCAGATGCGCCTTGCAAATAGAATGGACGCGGCACACGTGCTGATCGTTGGCGAAGAAGAATTGGCCCGCGATTCCTATACGATAAAAAGAATGGACGATTCCCGTCAGTGGGTAGTCTCACTTCCTGAACTTGCACAGTATCTCCAGTCCTGTTCCACGTCCGGGAATAGTCGATAACGGTCCGTGTCTTTACTCCATTCAAGGAAAAATCTACCGGCCGAAAAAGAATGGACAATGACTGGAATTATTAGAATCCAAGTTCTTAATTTTCCGTCTTCAATGTTCCAGTTTGAATTGGATTCTTGATATTCGCTAAAGAGAGAGGCTGATTGTATTCATGAACAAGATCAGGGTACTACCGGAAATTCTTGCGAATAAGATAGCCGCCGGTGAAATCGTCGAAAGGCCGGCTTCTGTCGTTAAAGAACTGGTGGAGAATTCCATCGATGCCGGCAGCCATTCGATCCACGTTGCCATTCGTGCGGGCGGAAAACGACTTATCCTGGTTAGGGATGATGGGTTGGGCATGAGCCAGGACGACGCCATCCTTGCCTTTGAACATCATGCAACCAGCAAACTTGAAACCGTTGAAGACCTGAGTGCAATCGCGACACTGGGCTTCAGGGGAGAGGCTTTGCCGTCGATTGCGTCGGTCTCACGCCTGACATTAAAAACCAGACCGGACGATCCCGATACCGTGTCGGGAACGCAGCTTGAGATTCAGGGCGGAATCCTTCGTTCGGTAAAACCTGTTGCCTGGGACAAGGGTACGGAAATATCCGTAAAGGACCTTTTTTTCAATGTACCGGCCAGAAGAAAATTCCTCAAAACAAATGATACGGAATCCGGACATATTGCAAGGCACGTGACGCATTATGCGCTCGCCAATCCGGAAATTCGTTTCACCCTGCAAAGCGGGGATCGTGTTCTTCTCGATACTGTAGCGGTCTCTACTGTGAGGGAACGGATCTACCAGGTTTTCGGAGACGGCTTTCTCGACAACATGGTCGAACTGTCCGGTTCCGGGGGGCCGGTTCGAATTTATGGTTTCAGCTCACAACCACACGAGCAGAGATCCAACACATATTCCCAGTATTTTTTCGTCAACCGACGTATGGTACGAGACAAAGTAATAAACGGGGCCCTGAGGGAAGCATACCGGCGATGCATGCCCGCTGCCGCCTATCCTGTAGTTGTCCTGTTTCTGGAATTGCCTTTCGATCAGGTGGATGTCAATGCACATCCAGCTAAAACCGAAATTCGCTTTCATAACCAGAGCTCGATTTATAATTTAGTGCGAGAAAGTATCGAGCGCGCCCTGTCAAAGAATATAATCATTCCCGAATTCGGAAAACGCGAACCAAGAAGCTATGCTTTTGAGACCCCGGGAAAAGGAACGCAATTTGTGAGGGATACCGGAGATGTTCTTGAGACGACTGCATTGAAGTATCACCCCATAAATGAAAGTCATTTCGATACCGGTCAACACGGCTTTCCGTTCCCGTCTGAAAGAAATGTGAACGAAAATTCCTCCACAGGAGAGGATCATACCGCTCTCCGGATACACCCGGACCTGCTGTTGGACTCAAAAAGGGCAGCGAGCGAACCGTTGGTATCGGAATCGGTACGGATTCTGGGTCAATACCGTGACAGCTATATTATTGCCAGTGACAGACATGGTTTGCTGATAATAGATCAACACGTTGCGCATGAAAGGATACTTTACGAGAAACTGGCTAACTCAATGAAAAACAGGGAGGTGGAAACACAGGGCCTCCTGAATCCGTTTTCCCTGGATTTAGCTCCGCATAATATGGCGTTAATCGAAAAAGTGATGCCGGAGCTGATGCGAAACGGTTTCCATGTAGAGGCTTTCGGTGGTGCGACCATTATTGTCAGATCCGTTCCGGCAATTGCCGGAGAGACCGATTACAGGAAATTGATGATGGAAATTCTGGAAAATCTGGAGGCGGAGGACAGGGAGGCGGACATCGATAGAATCAGAGATCGCATCGCCGTAAGCACGGCTTGCCGGGCAGCCGTGAAGATCCATATGCCTCTTTCAATAGAGAAGATGCAATGGCTGATAGACCAGCTTGCCCATACGCAAATACCCACCAGTTGCCCGCACGGAAGACCGATTATTCTGCGTTTCAATCATTACGAGATCGAGAGAAAGTTTGGAAGAGTCTGAAATGTAATTTTTTGTGACCATTCTTCCTGCATGTAGACGATAGAATTAACTTAACATTTATAGGATATATGATAAAGGCATGTAAGCATTCCTCCTGTTGTGCCGATAATATTATATAGAATAAAAACGGGCGATCAGATCGGTTTGTATTTTTGAGATTAATTATATGGAGCAATCATTTGAGGCGAGGGAGGAAAGCCGTAACACGGAAGATGAGATGAAGGAATTCGAAGCCGGCAATCTCGATATTGTTTCCATCAACGATTCCCTTCAGGTAACCGTTGCGGACGACCCGAATCCGTCGAATTACTACAGCCGGGTGCAGAACATCGAAGGGGGAAAACTGTTTATTGCCTGGCCGACCCAACGGGGTATCCGCCTGCCGGCGCGTATCGAGCAAAAACTGAACTTTACTTTTTTACGGGACGGGATCCCATTTATGTTCAGCGGGGTCGTGGATGAAAAAGATGGCGGATCCCTTCCTCAAATCACCATTATTCCTGTCGCTCCTATCGTAAAAACGCAACGACGCCAGAATTTCCGCCTGAAATGCCTGATGCCGGTCGAAATAACATGGACGGAATACTCTTCCGGTCCGAATAAGGGGAAGGAGAAAATCCAAAAAATCACAACCAGCACTTACGACCTCAGTGCCGGCGGTATAGGCATCCGCTATTCAAAAGCCATTCCGGAAGGCACTCTGGCTGAAATAAAACTGAAATTACCGGATGATGATCCGGTGATTAAAATCCCGTGTCGGATCGCATATACCGAAAGACTTCCGGAAAATCCCTCCATGTCTCACACCGGCGTTCAGTTTCTGGAAATCAGTGAAAGAGAAAAAGCACGTATTGTACGCTATCTTTATCATCTGCAGATTCAAGGCCTGAAGCTGTAAAAGCCCGGCGGATTGGAAAGACCGCGAACTGCGTTCTTTCGCGGATCCATAGGACGCCAGGTCGGCGAAATCGCGCATAGTGCCGCTCGCGTAGTTCTTGCACTGTTTTTACAATAAGTCATCTACAGAGATGCCGTTCATGACGCACCATGAGGGTTCACCGGCGTGCTGTGCCAAGGGTTTTCCGCGTCCGTTTTTCCATCCCATTTGAAAATGTTTCATCCCTTTGATTTCGGGTTCGTTGGGTTCCAGCGCACATTCTTTCCACTCTAATTGACAACCTGAACGGCACCCTGGCCNNCGATGTTTTTCAAACAATCGATGGAGTTCTGTCGCGGAGGATGGGGTGAGGCCAGAAATACAGGCGGAGATTCGCAGGGTACGTGCATTTCGCTGCATAATACCGGGCAGAGGTTCTATTTCCGAAGCGATAATTTTGAAGCTTCGTTCATCTTCCGGTTCAAAGCGTCCGGAAACCAGCAGAGGGCAGTCGGCCGTAAGATAGGGTTCAAACTTGGTGTAGGAGTTCGGGAATACAATCGTCTCCACTGCTGCGGAAAGGTCTTCCAGAGTAAAAACGGCCATCAGGTCGCCCTTCTTGGTACGCCGTGTTCGAAGATCCGTGACAATGCCGGCAACCTGGCATTCAACGCTTCGAGCCTCCGAAGTCAGTTCGGAAATGCTCTTTTTGCTGAATTTTTCCAATTCATCGGCGAATCGATTCAACGGGTGCCCGGAAACGTAGAAACCCAGGGTTTCCTTTTCAAATGCCAGCAGTTGTTCCATCGGCCATTCGGGGATGTCCGGCGGTTCCGGCTCGGGAAGTTCGACTTGCCCGGAAGCAGAAACGCTTGAAAAGAGCCCCCGCTGGCCGCTCTCCCGATCGCGTCTCGCTTTCTGGCCGCATTCGATAGCCGTGTCGAGCATTTCCATGCACTGGGAACGCATCCAACCGAGGGAATCCAGGGAACCGCTTTTAACGAGGCTTTCGAGAACTCTCTTGTTCAGGGACCGGGAATCCACCTCCTCGCAAAACTGGAAGTAGCTTTTGAAAGGGCCGTTGTTATTGCGATAATCCAGAATGGATCGAATGACACCTTCTCCGACATTTCTGATTGCCAGCATCCCGAATCGTATTCTTCCGTCCAAGGAGAGGAAATCAAGAGAGCTTTCGTTGATATCGGGGGGAAGCACCGGGATACCCATATCCTTGCATTCGGCGATATACATGACGATTTTATCCGTATTGCCGATTTCACTCGAAAGCAAAGCCGCCATGAATTGAACGGGATAATATACCTTTAGGTAGGCCGTTTGATAAGCCAGCAGAGCATAGGCCGTGGCGTGAGATTTGTTGAACCCATACTGTGCGAACTGCTCCATCAGGCTGAAAACCTGTCTGGCCGATTTCTCGGAAATTTTCTTATTTCGAGCGCCTTCAATGAACTTTTCCCGCATCGAGTTCATGATATCGACCTTCTTTTTTCCCATAGCCTTTCTCAGAATATCGGCCTCGCCAAGAGAAAACCCTCCCATTGTGCTGGCGATCTGCATTACCTGTTCCTGATAGACAATAACCCCGTAGGTTTCCTTCAGGATTTCTTCCAGGGCGGGGTGAGGATAGCGGACTTCAATAGCGCCCTGTTTGCGTTTCACAAAATCAGGAATCATGTCCATCGGTCCGGGTCGATAGAGGGCGTTTAGGGCAATCAGGTCTTCAAAACGCTCCGGTTTCAAACGGCGCAACTCGCTCTTCATGCCGCCGCTTTCAAACTGGAAAATGCCGTTAGTGCGTCCTTCGGAAAAGAGTTCGTAAACTTTCGAATCCGTAAGAGGAATGGCGGACAGATCCGGTTTCTTCCCTGTTTCTTCGTGCACTCGCTGTACCGTGCTGTCGATGACCGTCAGGGTTGTTAATGCAAGAAAATCCAATTTGAGGAGCCCGATGGATTCCAGGTCCTTCATACAGTATTGGGAGGTAATTTCATCCTTGTTTGTCTTTTGTATCGGGACAAGCTCGACCAGAGGCTTTGGCGCAATGACCACCCCGGCGGCGTGGGTGGAGGAATGTCTTGAAACCCCCTCAAGGCGCTTGGCGATCGTGATGAGATTCTCGATCTCCGGTTTTTTCATTTCTTCGACCAGCCGGGGTTCCTGCTCCAGGGCTTTATCGATGGTCGCATTCAGTTCATCCGGTATCAATTTTGCGATGCGATCGACGTCGGAATAGGGTATGTCCAGGGTCCTGCCGACATCGCGGATCACTCCTTTGGCCGCCATTGTACCGAAGGTGATGATTTGACAAACGTTGTCCCGGCCGTACTTCTGGGCGACATATTCCATCATTTCTGCCCGTCTCTTCATGCAGAAATCCATATCGATGTCCGGAGGGGCGATCCGTTCGGGATTTAAAAAGCGTTCAAAGAAGAGTTCGTACTGCAATGGATCTATATCCGTGATGGCGAGGCTGAAGGCAACGAGACTGCCCACAACGGAACCGCGGCCGGGTCCCACGGGAATGCCATGATCTCGGGCATATTTCATCAAATCCCAAACAATGAGAAAATAACTAGAGAACTGCATCCGCTGGATCATTTCAATTTCGAATGAGAGCCTTTCTTCATAGGAAGGCAATGGGTGTTTTAACTTTCCCTCTTTCGAAAGTATTTCAAGCTGCCGGCATCTCACCCTAAAGCCCTCGCGCGTTACCTTTTCGAAGTAGCTGTCGGCATCATGCCCGGAAGGGACCTCAAACGGTGGTAGAGGCTGGTCCGTCGGTATTTCGAGGCCGCACCTTTCCGCAATTCGAACCGTATTTTCCATGGCTTCCGGGATGTGGCCCCATAGGGCATTCATTTCCTGGGGAGATTTGAGATATAACTGGTCGGATTCGTATCGCATCCGATCCGGCTCATTCACGGTTTTGCCCGTTCCTATGCAAAGGAGAATGTCATGCGCAACACTATCACCGGGCAGGAGATAATGCGTGTCGTTTGTGCAAATGAGCGGAATCCCGGTTTGTTTTGATATTTCTATGATTCCGAGATTGACCTGCTTCTGTGCCTCGAGATTATGATCCTGTAATTCCAGGTAAAAATTCTCCGGTCCGAATATATTGCGCAGTGCGATGGCTTCATCACGCGCGGCATCGAACTGCCCCTGGTGCAGTTTCTGTGCAACAGCCCCCTTCAGGCAGGCAGAAGAGGCTATCAGGCCTTCACTGTATTTGGACAATAACGATTTATCGATGCGCGGCTTGTAATAAAAGCCCTCGAGAAATCCGAAAGAAACCAGTTTTGCCAGATTTTGATAGCCCTTCAGGTTTTCTGCTAGCAGAATCAGGTGATTGGATTGATCGCCCCCCCCGGTCTTTTTAAAACGGTCCTCTTTAGCGACATAGACTTCACAGCCGATGATGGGCTTTATTTTGTGTTTTTTTGCTGCGGTATAAAACTGGATGGCGCCGAAAAGATTGCCATGATCCGTGATAGCAAGAGCGGGCATTCCCATGGAAACAGCTGTTTCCACCATATTTTCGATTTTGGAGGCTCCGTCAAGCAGACTGTATTCGGAGTGATTATGCAAATGTACGAAAGGAGGTGATTGAGGCACTGTCTACTCCCACTCGATGGTTCCAGGAGGTTTAGAGGTAATATCGTAAACGACGCGGTTGATACCGCGCACTTCATTGACGATGCGGTTTGAAATCCGTTCGAGAACTTCGTAGGGGATTTTAGCCCAATCTGCCGTCATACCGTCCATGCTGGTGACAATACGCAGGGCTGCCACATTTTCATATGTGCGGTCGTCTCCCATGACGCCGACGCTCTGAATGGGCAGTAGAACGGCAAAAGCCTGCCAAAGCTCCCGCGACAGTGCGGCGTTTTCGATTTCTTCCTGAACAATTGCGTCCGCTTCCCGGAGAACAAACAAACGTTCTCTGGTTACGGAGCCTACGATTCTGACAGCAAGTCCCGGCCCCGGAAAAGGATGGCGATGTACAAAGCCTTCGTCCATTCCCAGTTCTTCGCCCACTTTTCGCACTTCATCTTTGAACAACTCCCGGAGAGGTTCAATCAGCTTCAATTTCATGTCCGAAGGCAGACCGCCCACATTGTGATGCGATTTAATGACGGCGGAAGGACCTCGCACCGATTCCGATTCTATTACATCCGGGTAGAGCGTCCCCTGGACGAGGAAGGGCGGTTCGCCCAATGCATGGGACTGTTCCTCAAAAACCCGTATGAATTCATTTCCTATTATTTTTCGTTTCTTTTCCGGGTCTTCAACCTCTTCCAGAAGAGTAAGGAACCGGTCGCTGGCATCCACGCCCTTCACTTTAAGGTGCAGGTGCTGCCGAAAATTCTGCAGTACGGACTCGAATTCGTTTTTGCGCAGCAGGCCGTTATTGACGAATACGCATGTTAGCCTGTCGCCGATGGCTTCGTGCACCAGGAGCGCTGCTACCGTCGAATCGACTCCACCGCTGAGACCGCATATGGCGCTTTCGTTCCCCACCCGGGTTTTGATGGATTCTACGGTCGTCTTAATGAAGGAGGCCATCGTCCAGTCCTGTTTGCATCCGCAGGCAGAGGAAATGAAATTTTCAAGAATCTCTTTCCCATAATGGGTGTGCACAACTTCCGGGTGGAACTGCAGCCCCCAGATTTTCCTGCTTTCATCCGCCGCTGCGGCGATTAAATCCCCGGAATTGGCATAAATTTTAAATCCCGGCGGTAGTTGATCCACACGGTCTCCGTGGCTCATCCACACCTGAAACCTTTGGGGGAGTTCCTTAAAGAGAACCCCGCCATCGGTGAGTTGGGCCGTCGCTTTGCCGAATTCCCGGCGGTCGTGACCGGGGACGGTTCTTCCTCCCAGGCTCTGGGCAAGAAGCTGAAAACCATAGCAGATCCCCAGAATCGGGATATCCGTTTCAAAGAATTCGGGCGGCAGGGATGGACTTCCCTCACGACAGACTGAATCGGGACCGCCGGATAGAATTATTCCGGCCGGTTTGTATTCCTTGATTCTTTCGAGGGCATTATAGTACGGGATAATTTCACAATACACCGACAGTTCCCGAATACGGCGGCCTATCAGTTGTGTGTATTGAGAACCAAAATCCAGAATCAGTATATTTTCGCGGTAAATGGGCTTACTCCAGGCAAAATATGGTTACAGTTTGAAGAGTCTTTAAATTATCCTAGGCTCGGGACAAATTCAACGGAAACAAATTTAAAAAACTTACGGGGCACATGTTTTGTGCAACCGATTTGCCGGAATTTCTGAGATTGGCAAGTACAAGATTGAAGTCCATCAAGCCGGGGAGGTGGGATGAAGTATTATGTTCTGTTTTACGATGTAGTCGATGACTATTTGGAGCGTCGGACCCAGTTCAGACAAGAACATCTAAAACTTGTTCGTGAACTATACGAGCGGGGAGACCTTTTACTTGGAGGTGCCTTGGCTGATCCGGCCGACCGGGTTATGATCGTTTTTCGTACAGACAATCCCGGGATTATCAATGATTTTGTCCATAAGGATCCGTACGTAAAAAATGGGCTGGTCGCTCGATGGAAAGTCAGGCCATGGACCGTCGTGGTTGGAAATGTTGGAGATTGAAAAATTAGAGCTCATTTTTGAGATGTTGTGATATGCAAAATAATACTAGTATTTTAATAACTAAAATATAATGTGATACATTAAATATTATGAGCGGATATATCGTCTTTTAAATCACTGATCCGATAAATTAGCGGAACCATCCGGAATGGGGGTACGGTATAAAGAGCTTGTCCGAGGGCGGGTATATCAAGCAATAAGCTTATTCAGAGGATATTCAATAATTCCCTCCGCCCCGGCTCTTTTAAGTTCCGGGATCATTTTTTTAACTACCTTTTCCTCCACAACAACCTCCAGGGCAATCCATCCGGAAATTGTAAGCGGGCTTATGGTAGGCCGTTTCAAAGAGGGGAGGATTCCCATGATCGTATCCAGGCTCGATTCTTTGAGATTCATTTTCAGGCCGACCATCCCTTCGGCCGCCAGTGCTCCCTTCAGGAGTATGGAAATATTCTCCATTTTTTCGCGCTTCCAGGGATCCTGCCAGGATTGTCTATTGGCGATAAAGCGGGTCGTGGAAGAGAGCACATCCTCTATAATGCGGAG
>DKBB01000048.1 GCA_002451015.1 Acidobacteria bacterium UBA6911 | reverse complement strand
GTTGACGACGGATTTCTGTCTTGAGGCGGTTCAAGAGGCCATCACCCGGCATGGCCCTCCGGAGATCTTCAACACGGATCAAGGGTGTCAGTTCACCAGCCAGGAATTCACGGGACTCCTGAACAACCACGGGATTCAGATCAGCATGGATGGGACGGGACGCTGGCGGGATAATGTGTTCGTCGAACGGTTGTGGCGGAGCCTCAAGTATGAAGAGGTCTATCTCCATGCCTATGAGACCGTTCGCGACGCGCAGCACGGGCTCGGACGCTATCTGACGTTCTATAATGAGATCCGGCCGCATCGCGCGTTGGAGGGGCGCACACCGGAAGATGTCTATCAGGATCACCGGCTGACACGGCCTGTCGCCGCGTAGGCCACATGCGCCAGGCACCACTTATGACCGGACAGAAACTGTCCAAACAACCGGAGCCACCTCTGCCACCGCTGCCTGGCCGTGGTTCTTCATTTCTATATTTGGGTGTTGTTCTTGCTTCTTTTCCGTCCCACAACCTAAGCATATCAAGAAACTGAATGCCAATATCAATGCTGCCTTATTCATATTCGCCTCTTTATTCTGATGTTAAAACGGCCGACAGTCAGTCACCTCACTCAAAGAAGAAATGGTTCTAGCCGCGCTCATAGGCACTCGGCGTGCGATAACTGGATTAGAGCCGAGCTGCATTTTGTGCAGCACCTGGGATTTATTGGTAGCTTACCCGTGCCTTCACAGTCTGATCAACGTAAGTATCCATGGCAGCCGAAGTAATATCATTGCCAAAGATGGCGACCGCGCCAGTGAATCCTTCAATGACCACCCTGGTGAATTCCCCATTCGTTGGGTTCTCCTTTGAAAGCTGGTCGGCCGGTTGCCGCAGTAAATACCTACCCACCAGAATGCTCCGGCTTGATCAGGGCATTGATCAATGTGTTTGGTACTGAAGTCAATGCCTTATCACTTCACCAGCTGGGAAGTTCTGTACCACCTTCTGTGTTAGTTTTCAGGTGGCGGAGCTACCCTCATCCCTATCCCACTGGCATTCACATAGTTCAAACAGGCTTGGCGAACATCCTCGTCTAATTCGTCTTTTTTACTTGTGAGGTAAGCCCAGCAAAGCTGGCCTGTATCATCTGTATTCAAAATATTATTCACGATTTCTGCTACAGCCCCCGCTACCGCTTGAATGTGGGCGTCACTTCTTTCATTTTGATTTGGTGGCAGGCTAACAATGGCACTAGCAGAGCCACTCACTATCGAACCATGAGCATTTTCAATCGACTTGTTTATTTTGGCCAGGTCGGTTTCGCGGTTCGCGATTTGTTGGGCAAGAACAGCAACCTGTTTTGTGAGTTTCTCCTTTTGGGGATCGGTATCAGCTAAAGCCTTTGTTTTGTCCTCAAGATCTGACTTCTCTTTCTTCTTTTGCGTAAGCTCCAATTCTATCCTTTCAGCTTCCTGCCTCATTTTAGAAATGGATGCTGCTGTTTCTCCCCTTCCCTCTGTATTGATGACCACAGGGGGAACTCGTATTGCCCCTGTGAGTTGTTCAATCCCTAGTAGAGCAACCATATATCTTTGGTAACGGCGCATTAAAGTGTCATACCTTGGCTGATCGAGTGCCCCGCTCATATATCCTTCACAAAGGCGATACAAGCCATCTCTTAATAATTGGATACTCTGAGTTCGAAGTCCAGTATAAGCAGCACTTTCCTGAAACGCCCCAGTCAGTTCGGCATTCACTTTTCCATAAGCATTCACTTTCCCGGCAACTTCCGCAGCATAAGCGGACATCGCATCCGGGCTAGGCTCAGCGCAAACGACTGTTTTTTTGCTCGTTGGATCCTTTGAGACAATGATAGCCCTTTGCTTAATGTCGACCATGGCGCCAGAGCCATCATCAACCTCAAAATTTCTATAAGCAGTGTTCCACCATCCACAGCCTGAAGTCATGAGCGAAATTACTAAGGAGGTGATAATAAACATCCATCTGCTTACCATACTGACTCCTTTCAGTTACACATACATTGTGCTACTCATTCGCCGGAGGACCTTGCGAGTCCACGGTTTCTACTTCATTTCGACGGACGGTTGAGTTAAGACTGCTTTCTGTCCCTTCTGGCGCTACAATTTCTGCCGCCACCGGGGACCTTGACAGCTTCGGCTATATTCATAGAATTCTGCCCGAGCCCCGGCGTGGGTCCGATACTGCCGATGATTTACGCGTTTCCATTCACAGGGGTATCGGCATCGCCGCCGCAATTCCCAGTTCCGCGGTGATCTGACAGATGCTCATGCTAGGCGTGGCGAGCATTGCAACCGCCTTATGCTCCACTCTTCTCAAGACCACCTCGGTTCTCTCAGGACACCCTCCGGGTTCATTTTCAGCCTCGCCGAACCTTATCTAAACCAGCCAGAGGTCCCTGTCTGGGAAGACTGGGTGAGAGCAAGATCCAGCGTCTCACACTAGGCAAGCGCAGCTTGAATTCTGAGAGTCGCCCGCCGGGATGGCGAGGGACTCTCCGCGTCCGTCAAAACTCGCAGAACCCCACCTCGATCTCAATAATCTTCTGCTCCGTGATCATGGTCCTGCTTCTTTCAACAAGGAGAGAACTCTACCAGGTTGCCAGACTAAGTAATAGCGCGCCTAATTCACTTACTGATAGACATAGACTCGGTGATATTTCTTTCGAGCAAATTGTCTTTTGTTATAGATTGGTTCTGGGGTTCAATCTTCCGTTGTGCCTCCACCTCCATTTCCTTCTTTTCGGTACCACGAGACACGTTCCCACAATGCAATCGACTTACATCCGTACAGTCTGAGATATCTGGGCTTGCTCCTTGGCGATCTATTCCCGGCTTCTGAAATACTTCTTTCTTCTCGCTTCCCGAGGTTGCATCCTCACAAAATGCCTGCGATCCGAAACCCAAGCATGTCAAGAGACCTAATGCCATTATTAACGCTGCCTTATTCATGTTCGCCTCCCTACTCTGCCGTTAAAAGGGCGTGCAGTCAGGTATCTCCGTCGAAGAAGAAACAGCGCTAGCCGCATTCATCGGCGCTCGCTGTGCGATAACCAGATTAGAGCCGTACTGCATCCCGTGCTGCATCCTATAAGCGCCTGGGATTTGCCTGCAGCTCGTTCGTGTCTTCACAGCACCGTCAACGTAAGTCTCTAGGGAAGCCGTCGTAATCTTATTGCCCATAAAGGCGGCCGCGCCGGTCAATCCTTCAACGACCGCTCTGGTGAATTCGCCATTCTCGGGGTTCTCCTTTGAAAGCTGGTCTCCGGTTGCTGCAGTAAACACCCATGCACCAGCATTTTGTTGCTTAATGAGAGAATTGACCCATGCGTCTAGGGCAGAGGTCAATTCCTTCTTTGTTTGCCCTGGAAGTTCGCCCCTACATGCATCAATAAATATGATGACGTGTCCTTCTATGCTTCCGACAAGTTGTAGAATTTCGCCACTACCAAGAGCAGTATTTGACCAATCCCGAAAGTCTATGTCAAAAGGCAAAAAGTAGAAAACACCATGATCAACTGCCCCATGGCCCGATAATAGTAAGACGGAAACATCATTACGTGTGGCCGTGTTTCTCCAAGATTCAATCTCCCTTACAATGTTTTTCTTGGTTGCCCGATCATTTGTTAGCGGTGGTACCGAATTAACCCTATCGTACAAAAGGCCTTCCTGACTCTTTAACACTTCAACCAGATCAGCCGCGTCCTTATGAGCCCAAGCCAGGCCCTCTATGTGCTCGTATGTACTTACACCAACAGCTAAGACATTCAGATTGCGCTGAGGTTTCACTTTCTTCGCAGTCCAGGTATAGGAAACCTGAGTGGGTGAACTCCACCCGCCGTGGTTTCTAGCCTGGACGACAACGACACCGTCTTCAGGCGGAATGGGAACTGTGAGAGTCCACACTTCTTCGGAGTCCCGTGACACTTCTTGTGTTTTTTGGTGCGAAAAGTGAGCGGGTGGCACTAAACTGTCGTTGACTCTTATCTTGAACTCTTCTACTGGTGACTGGGTCCGTATGGCCACCCTAATGCCTACAGGGGTTATGGCAACGCCCCTTTCAGAAGAAAGCATCCTAATCTGCGGCGTTAGCCCTTGAGTAGTTGGAGGGAAAGTCGCGACTTGAGCTGCATCGCCCGCAACCAACCTCAGCGCACCTAGTTCATCTCTGGTTTCTAGAATGTGGCTGATAATATCTGGGCGCAAATATGTTTGTTCGTATTGCGAAAGCTCATAGAAGTCCCCGGCCTTATCGAACCCTCTATTGACGTGCCAGCCTACTTGGCCGTCAGCACCCGGGTAAAGATCGTAGTATCCTGATCGCGTCCACAAGATCCATCTTTTTAAGTCGGGAGAGGGGAACAGTGATAATAGCTCAGATCCATTGTCCATGCTGAACCAACGAATCGTCCCATCTCCAATCGCGGCAACCACCAATCGTCCGTCTAAGGAAATGTTCACTCCCCACACAGCCGATTGAGTTGAGGTCTTCCATCGTTGCGTACCAGTCTTATCAAAAGCATATAAATTCCAGTCCGCGCCTAAGATGAAGGATCTGTCATTGGGATCTATAGCAACACTCCGAGCTGCTTCGTCCGGTTCTAGCCGGATTTTTATCTCACCCATGACCGGATGCTCCGCGTCGACTCCTTTCAGAGCTGGGTGGCCGTCTACCACAGTCAGTGCAGGATACATATCCATTATTGAATCTTTCGGTGCAGGTGCCAGAATCCTCTTGGTAACACTGAAAACCAGAGGAAATTCTCCATTTATACCGTACGGAAACTGAACGGTGTCACCCATCGGAGAAAGTAGAAGTCGTTCCCCGATATCCCTATAGTCTCCACGAGCCTGGCAATTACTTCCTTCTTTATCCTGTACAAAACGTGTACGCCCAGATGAATCAAGAAATCCTACTCTGGGATCCCTTGAGCTGAATGCGATTCCGCCGTCTGACATTGTGCGGATGTCGGTGATGGTATCTCTGGCGACAGGAATGTCTCTTGGAGTTCCCTTCTCGGAGTTGTCCCAGACACGGATTGCATGCTGATAATTTTCCAATGCGAATCTACCACCTGCATACAGCCGATCACCGTTGGCAGACCAGGCTACACTGGAAAAGTTGCCGTCTGGCACATTGCTCGTGTCAGGGGTATATTTCACCGATAGGTCATTGCCATCCAGCACATGTACAACTGGCGCGTCTACAAATCCAACTGCAATGTCACCGCCCAGGGAAAACGCGATCCCGAACGGTTCGTGAGACTTTTCAAACGACTTTTGAATTCGCATGACAAATTTATTATCATTATTGTCGTACTCGTACAGCCTGACAAAACCATCCATGCAACTGGTCGCTAGCCGTTCCTGTTCATCAGAGTCTTTTCCGAAGCTAAAGGCTGCTCCGAAGCTCTTGCCACCATACTCTTTGTCCTCTGTCACGACGGTCCATTGCTTCGTGTCATAAATTCGCAACCCGGCCCCTGAGCCCATTAGGACAACGAGAAATCTGCCCCGTGGGGAGTATGTCAGAAAGCGAATTGAGTCAGGAACCTCCAATATCTTGAAAATGTTCCCCATGTTTTTGCGGGACAGATCGAAAAGGTAGACGTAGTGGCGATTGTTTTTCCCTGTGATTCCGCCAGCGGCCAAGGTCTCAGAATTTGGTGAAATGGCCACTGAATTGATGACGCCATCATTATGGTGTTCTCCAATCGGCGGACGCAATGTGGTGAGAGGGGCTCCGGAGGTCACGTCCCATAGCCTGATAGTCTTATCCCGCGAGCTAGAGGCAAGAAGCTTCGCATTCGCAGATACACTTATCTGCGTGATTTCTGCCGTGTGATTCCATGTGTGGAGACGTAGGAACGGTTTTCCGACTTGATCGGCCTGGCCATGGGCCTGAAGGACCTGCACACAAGAGAGCAAGGCTAATACAATAAGAAAATATACTGGTATTCTCACCCTCTCCAGATACTTACTTGCATGCCTTATGTCCATTTCGGCTAACCTTTAGACAAGAGGATGGATGAGAGCTGTTATGAGATTAGTAAGGAACCAGTCTCCAATACCGATGTAGGAAGTCGGCCCATAAGTGTTCTTGCACGAAAGCCACTGGGTAATAATAATTGTCTTTGTTATACCCTTTCTGTGCATACCTATCACGCAGATAAACCGACCGGCTTTTCGGATAATAAATTGCCAAGCCGTTTGAACCATACGAGCCCTGCCGGTTATGCCCCGCATAATTCTCTACGACAGCGTTTCCCGCCTTCTGCTTTACTTCTCCAGCTGCAGTGAGGAGAGCTGGATTATCAACTGTGTCGATGACAGCCTCAGTAAACTTGATCAGATCTATATGATAGAAAGAATATCGTGGGGCGTATTCCTTGACTGACGAGCGTGCCGCCCGGATTTGATTTAGGTGTGTAGGAAGGAGCCCGATGAGCTCCGCGCTAAGTGCATCTAGGGCCGAAACAAGCGAATCGATATGTGACAGATTGATCGCGGAGAGAGTTGTGTTTGGGTTTTGCGCCCCATACTCTTCCTTGTATGCCTTTACAGTTATTCTAGCGATCGATTCACCATCCTGTTGATTACTAGACTTTACCTGACGTAGCCATTCTCTATAGTTCCAGCCCTGACCGGGCTCCAACTCTTCACTGGCCACCATGTATTGAGCGATGTCTCGGAACGCATATGCTGTCTCGATCATGGACATGAGACAAGCGTCGAACCCCAGAACGTCCAATTGCCTCCCCCCAAGGGCACTCACCAAATATTCATGGATCTCACTGTTATAGAGCAAGTCCTTATCGGTCTCGTCATTGGAGGCGGATCGATAGGGAGCACCGTCTGTGCTTCTTGGCACGGGTGTGCCGGCAGCTATCGTTGGCTCTTGACTATCTGTTTGACTTGTTCCTACCGATCTATTGGTTTCGGAATCACCGGGAAGCGCATTAGAGGGTAGCCTCCAACCTTGACCATGGTCCCAAATCACCAACATGTAATGATCAGCGGGAAAATGAGCTATAGCCCAGGCCACAAAGTCGCCTAGGACTTTGCCATCTCCCATATTCATTTCTCCCAAATCTTCAATGGCTAAATCGGGGATTGGCCGCATACCTTTTTTTACATGAAAGCGCAACGTTTGAGACCAATCGGGGTCGGTATCAGTTTTAGTGCTGGCATACTTTGCAATACGGTCGAACTGTACAAGCACATTCACATGTTCATCGCTACCCACTTCGGCCATTTGGGCAAAGTTTAGAAGGGCATCCGGTTCAAGGTTGTTGTCACCGTTCATATAAACCATTATTGTCCAGTTCGCTTTGACCCCTTCTGGCTCAGCTCGTGCATCTGCAGTCCCGAGAATCAAGACCAGCAACGCAACTAATGAAGCACAATACCTTGTCGACGAGTCCCATGCCGTCATGTCAAGTCCTCACTTGAAGTCCACAGGCTTATTGCCCCATAGCGGCCTGCAAGTCCAAGATTTCGTTAGGATCGAATGGCACTGGGAGGCCAGCTTGCTTTGCCTTCAGATTAGCCTCTATGAGGTTCACTAGTGCGCCACTCGCTTTCTTAACTAGTTCTATTGGATCGGCCCCCGCTCTTATGCTCTTGTACTCAAGGAGGGATACTCTTGCTTGGGCTTCGGCCTGAGTAGCCGATATAAGCAGTTGGGCTTCCGCTTGCTGCTTTTCCTTCTCCGCAGCAAGTTGTTCTTTTCTAACCTTAACTCTTTCAGACTCTATTAGAGTTTGTTTCAAGAGTGCCTCCACGTTCTCTTTTGATCCATCAAGAACATCGGCAATTAACAACAGGAACTCATTCGCGTCCTTCGTTTCGGAGATAGTCAGCGATACGGTCCTTGGCGTTTTATTTTCTGCAAGCTGAAGAGGTATCCAGGGCGTTTCCCGCTGAATATCTGGGAATCTCAATTTGGTGCCAGTTTGCAGTCCTTTGAACTCCAGCTGGCCGATTGTTCCTCTATCTTCCAACCCTCCGCTTCCACCAGCACTAAGTGAAAACGAAATTACTATGTCGCGCGTCCCCTTTTTTCTTTGCCCAGGGCTTGATTCGATCAATGCATTGTAAAGGATCATAGTTGGGCCGATCGCTATAGCACTTCCATCCTCCGACCTGCGTATTTTGCCCTCAAAAAAGAATAGGGGAGGGCCTGCTACATAGGCGCCTACACCGGCGAGAATGGAGTGGACCGTCTTTCTTGATCGATCATCTGGGAGCTGCAATGGGTTACTTGCTGCAAACTTGTCTTCCGCGAAACTGGCATTACTAAGAAAAAATGAGCCGTGAATGATCTGGACACAGGCGGGTAGATCACGATTGCCTAGCTCTACACTTACTGAGGCACTCGCACTCTTTGTCCCTTTCTCTCCGGCTTTTCTAATGGCAGTTGCAAACGTTGATAGGCCTTTTTCAATTAGTGATGGAAGAACTGCCGCCGCCAACGCTCCGAGGAAAGGCACCTTAGGTTCTTTATGAAAGAGACATCTATTAGTTACGAATACACGCGTTTCTTCTAATTGTCCGATATCCGTATATGTATTGGCACTAGCATGTCTTTGAAGGAGCTGTAGGCTGGCGCATAGGCACAAGAGAATTGCAATTATTCGTTTCATTTATTCCTCCTCAGAGTCGATCCGGCGTCTGGTCGTATTTCAGCGTCTTGAGACGATCCCCGATGCCCCTCTTCAGCTGGAGGAATGTAGGATTCTTGCCCCGACGGCGGATAGTCCGGAGTGTTTCCGCCAGGCTAAAGATAAAGACTTCGTACGACTCCGCCCCATGGCGGCATTCGTAGGAGAACTGAGCTTCCTGTGTACAGAAGTTGAGTTGTCCACATGTCGTCACGGACCATTCGGAAGGAATGGCCCAGCTATGCAATGGTGAGTTCGCGTTGTCTCGGGAGGTCGCGGGCGTGAGGTTGACGAGGACAGGATTCTTATAAGATAGGCTAAGCATATGCTTACAGAATTCAGACAATTGGCGTGCACACAGTACTCTCACGGCCATAGGCGAGCAATGACCATTTAGTATAGGTACGCAAGGCCCTATTTATCGGGAAATGAGGTGCTAGCGGATGCAGGTGAGGCAATGGAGAGATAAGAACTGGAGGCCGGTCAGCTGGTGTAGATAGTCCTCTGGGGAGTGGATGGTCATTGCCATGGTCATTGCTAAGGGGCCATCCTATCCGGAATTCCGCCCATCTTTCTGAATAAGCTCCTGGTTGGTCGAAGACACCGGTCCTTCTTGGAGAACAGTTATGAAACCAGGGTTTTGTCTCCTTTATGTCGGTTATTCCTCGGAAAACCTCAACGAAACTGCATTTTAACCCCTCCATAACCCCGTTTCATAACTCCTGTGGCTTCCCCCTCGCCCCTGAAGTGGCCATTCACTGGACAGCGTGGCGACTTAGATTACTATTCAACACAGGGGCGACCCCCGCTGGATCACAGGCCCCAGTGAGGTGACACCGTTATGTCGGAGCAGTGGCGCAGACGAACCCGTACCGCGTTTCGCTTTTGGGAGCAGGTGCTGAAATCGTGGGACGAGACGCCGGGGCACGCCGGGCAGTATGCGGATCTCATCACGCACCTCACACGGTTCGAGAAGAGAAGCCTCGCCACTTTCGAGCATGTCATCACCCGAGGCGCCGATCCCGTCTATCTTCTCCATGTCCTCGTTTCGACCTGTGATGAAGGGCGCGTGCGTGAGGCTGTTGGAATTCCACAGGTCTTCACCCAACAACGGTCCGGGTCCCTTGAAGACTTACGAGATTTCCACCTCGTGACCGACTCTGATCTCCGGACCATGGAAGCCGCGGCCCCAGCGTTGCTCCGAGCGGGGCAGCCGGTCGATCAGGATTTCCTACAGACCGTGCGGACTCGGTTCGAAGCGATGCCCGAGCCTCCAGACCGAGAAGGCTACGTGGGCGAAAAGGCGAGCCTGTGGACCACCTTCACGCGAGAGAGTCCCCCGGAGTCTCCACCCAAAGGCCGCCCCGGTGAGCATTGGTTCAACACGGGCATGATGCTCCTGGCCCGTCATCTGGTTCAGACCGGCTCACCCCATGGAGCTCGTTACTCCTCGATCGCCCTCCTGCTCAACAGCTTCTGCCCTGCCACCTATGACCTGACCCCGCTCAACCGTGACCTCGTCCGACATCGCATTGCCTATCTCAAAGACCGGGTGACGCCCTACTGCGAGCATTTCGAGCGCTGGTTTGCAGAATGGAAACTCGTCCTTCATCATCACCCCATCCCCTTCAACCCCTGGCAGCACTGATCGTGTCCTTCCCGGAGAAAAGCCCCCTGCCTTTTCTCCACTATGACTTGCGTCCTCGTCTTTCGGTATGAAGGTGTCTGACACCATCGAGAAGTCGGTGGCAGTGCCCGATCGACGAGACGCACCATGTTGCTCACGGTTCAAGAACTGGCTCAGCTGCTGCAGATTAAAGCCGCCACGCTCTACGCCTGGGCGGCGCGGGGGTGTCAACGATCACCTGAAAT
>DKBB01000282.1 GCA_002451015.1 Acidobacteria bacterium UBA6911 | reverse complement strand
GTCTCCGGATTTATCGATAAAGGCACGAACGATCCTGGGGTTTATCTTAGTCCAGTGGGCCCATTCCATGGCCGTCTTAAAGAGCGCATCCCTGGAGGCTTCGATCCCCTCTCGTTTCTGAACCGGGCTTTCGGCGCCGAAAATGTCATGCGCCATTGCGGTGCTGCCTGCCGCGGACCCCGCTTTTTCAAGTACGGTAACATTCTGGCAACCGTTTTCCGCAGCAGCCAACGCCGCCGCCAGACCTGCGCCTCCCCCTCCGAGAACCACCAGTTCGGCACTCATATTTTCAGTGGTCATAGCAGATGCTCCTCAATGACTTTAACGGTTAAGAATAATTTCTCCAGTTCGATCCCTACACCATCTTTGCCTGCCGGAATATATACAGGCAAGCCTTTTTTATTTGATGCTATATTTATCGAATCATCCATAGTCACTAAAATCGGGGAAAACCATATGGAATGGACCTACGACGAAATCGCGAAATGGTTTGACGGCTACTTTGAAGATGTTTGCAAATACCAGGGAAGTCTCGAGACGGTGCCGAATCTCAGGAAATATTTTTCTGAGGACCTGGAGTTGATGATGTACACCGCCCCGTCCTCGCCTCCCGGCTTGTCCATGTCCCGGGACGAGCTATTGATCTCCTTTGTGCATCCCGGACTTCAGGAAGATATTGACCCCCAGCACTGTGTGATCGATACAAGAAAAATGATGGTTGCGGTTCAATTCAAAATTCGTTTCACGGATAAACCTACCGGCACTAAATGGCGGTCCGTTCAGGCCAGCGCTCATTACCATCTGAAGATAGGCGAAGACCAAAATCTGAAAATCGCCAAAATATATTATTGGACCGAAGCTCTCCCGGAAGACCTGTTTGAATTCTGGTCCAGGCACCGGGAAAAGGCTTTAAAGCACTGTGCCTTGAATTATATTAACTCGAAATCCTGAACTGTTTTCCGGAAAAGGATTCACTCCGGACGGCTGCCCGCACTGTAAAGTCCACCTACGGTTGTATTCAGGATGTGTTCTTTCCGGTATATGAGCGCATTGCCGTAATCCTTTTCCAGTTCTGGGTGACGGAGCAGGATGTCTCGACGGCCTATAAATTCGAGGCATCGGATCGCCATTGCCCGGGCTTGTGAATCCGGGTCCGAGAGGGCGGCTTCGATCCCGTCGACGCTTTCGTCTATTGTACCGGGAGCAGCTTCACCGATCCGGCCCAGAGCATACAGAATCCCCGGGAGAAAGACGGGCCTGTCTTCCGGTTCCAGGTTCATCAGCGAAACGGTCAGGGGGATGAAATCGGAATATTTTTCAGGGTTCGAGCGGATAATCTCCCCAATCGCTTCCGGGGCGCGTGGCGCAATATTTCCAGATTCGTCCGTCATCATCCAGAATAGCCGGCGCAGATATTTTGTTAAGACTCGGGGCCGGATCGGGGCCAAATACACAGCGCATCGGCCGATTGCATCGATGGCTCGCCAGGCGAGGAGAACGTTTTCTGAATAGGTCAGGGTTATGAGTATTCCGATTGTCCGATTGTTGGCGTGTACGGCATCCAGGATTTTCCGGAAATCTGCAGCCGCAAGCCAGTTCCGTAAATCCGACATCAAGTGCATTCCTCCCGGATTGAATTCCAGCGCGGCTGCTTCACCAAAACCGGCTCCTCCAACAATCACCCTGCGCGGTCTTCAGGGGGGATCTGTCGCCTCCGCAACGACTTATTATGAAACAAGAAGGCGAAACAGGGAAACCAGCGGAATCCTGTTTAGGACCAGGTGTCCTGCAGGCTGCGGAATTTTGATCCTTCGACGAGCAATGCTTTCATAATTGCAATCACGTGACTTCGTTCCGCCTCGATAATACGGGAAAGCAATTCACTCCCACCCTGGACCTCTTCTACGGCTTTATAGAAGCCGAGGGTTGCTTTTTCGAATTCGAGTGTTTTCAGGAGAGCGTCCTCACGGTTCCGGATTGCTTCGATGTCCTTAAAAGGGCCATGGTATCGTGAGAAAAAAATTGAATGGGACATGGCCTTAAGGTAATCGTCCGTTTCCCGGGATTGGACGTCATTCAGGGTATTCGGGGCTCGCTTAAGCAGCTCTGAAAACTGCTTCTTATGAACCAGTTCGTCTTCGGACAGTCTTGTGAAAAGCTGGGTGATGTCCGGAATATCACAGAATTTTTCGGCCAGTCGGGAATAATTTGCCGCACCGAACTCTTCTGTTGTTATTGCAAACTCGATACATCCTTTAAGTGTAAGGTCCTCTAACATGCAATCCCTTTCTTATGATATTCAAGGAATCCTGGGATTTCTTTTACCTCTTGTTGCAGATTACTCTTCGAAACGCATCAGACGACGCGGAGGTTGTTGCCACTCCGGATCTGTCCCCGTTTCNNGGGGGGGTACAGGTCATGGCTTTGGGTTGCATATAAAATACTGCTATCCAAGTTTCGTCATGTTCTTCTTGAAATCCTCCAATCCCTGGAGAATCAGGTCGTGTTTCTCTTCGTCGGAGATCAGATATTCCAATAAGGAACGTTGCACAAAGAACTGGCATTCATCTCTGCATTCCTTGGCTATTTCTATGGTTTTTTTCTCCACTTTGTCGTGGGCTTCAATTTCTTCCCAGATCTGGGCCAGTTCATCGTGGGAAAGATTTACCGGCTGTTTCGTGAGACTGTCGATAATAAACTGCTGAACCCTGTGATGTTGCACCGAATCATTTCTGATGATTTCCATGAACTGCCGTATCAGAAGATTGTCGGTTTTTTCCATGATTTTCGTGGTTGTCTCGATGGCGTGCCGTTCGATTCCCTGCCAATCCCGTAAGGTTTTCAGCAATTTCTCAGTGCGTTCTTGTCCTTTTCCATTCGCCATAAATCTTCTCCTGTAATTTATAATTTGGCATAGGTTGCATTAATAACCACATTCTTTCCATAAGAATATCATAGAAGCTCAAATATGGAGACAGAAGGTTTGTTGGTGTGAAGCGTTACTCAATACATAGATGCCGGGCGGGTCGGTATTATTTCTCTGATTTATCCGTATTCTCAAGCCACGACAGCCAGTCCTGCAGATTGAAAGACTCCGGCGGGTCGTCAGAAACGCCCGGAAAGCCTGCATCCAGAAATTTCCGGTAAAGGCGGTTCCGGTTTTCTGCTCCCGTAACCTCTTTCTTGACGATTTCGCGGAATCTTGCACCGGTTTCGATCCATTGTCCCATCCCCCGGGCATAACGCGCCAACAGGGACCGGATTTCCGCTGCCATAAAAGGGGCGGCACCGCCGGTGCTGACGGCAATGGAGAGGGTCCGATCCCGCCATATGGCGGGAAAGATCACCGTACTCAGTTCAGGATCGTCGACGACGTTGACGGGAATGCCGCTTTTAAAGGCTTCCTCGGAAATCCGGCGGTTGACTTCTCTAAATGGGGTGGCGGCAATAACAAGCTGATATCCTTCACAATCCCCTTCGGCGTATTCTCTTTCCAGCCAGCGCACGGATTGTTTTTGCACCTCTTCCGCAACCATGCCGGATATTTCCGGTGAAACAATCGTGATATTGCAGGCTGCTTCCAGCAGGATGCCGACCTTGTGTGAGGCCACCTGTCCACCACCGGCAATCAGGCAGGAGAAACCGCTCTTGAAGAATAATGGTAGAAACATGGCAAAATCCCCTGGAGCAATTCAGAAAAGCCGAATCCACACATGCTGTTTACAAGGGCGAATACAAGGTTCGCCCCTACTGTGACGGCACCGGTGTTTTCACCGCCGAGAAAACACAATAGGAATGCGGCTTGATACGGATCGGGTAGGTCAGGCGCTTTTCGGCATTAGTCCCGAAACCGAAAAAGCCCCCCGCCGCTCCGGCGGATTTCCCCGTATATTCCTCGCCGCTGATCAGGTCCCGGATCTTTCCGTAACGCGGCAAGAGGGATAATTGAACCTCAACGCTTTCCGGCAGGAAAGATTCCACAATAAAGGTGTCGTTGTCGTAGACGAACAGGCTGACATCGCCCGGACTTTCCACACGCACATAGAAATCGCGCAGCAGTCTGTTTCTTAACTGGGTCAATATTGGGGTGGGAAAACTGTAAAGGTCGCTGAAATTCTCCGGGATTGTCAGCACGTATAGAGTCCCATCGGCATAATCCGCCTCAAGCAACAGGGGATACCCGAGATCGTTTTCCGTCGTGGCGCTGACGCGTTCCCAGACATCGTTCGTGAGGTACTGAATTTGAGGTATCAGAATTCTTGAATCGGGCGGAACAGGTTCCTGGCCCCGGAATCCTTTGATTATCGCCTTGCGTTCGGTGGCACGGATCTCCGCAATATCTTCAATCCCTTTTCCCTGTAGAGCCCGCAGCAGCCCTGAAGTGATGACGATAGACTTTCCATCCATCAATTGCCGCTTAATTTTCTCTACAATAGCGGGATCGAAAGCGGCGCATTCCGTTAGGAGAACCATGGGCGCCTCGCCCGGGAATTCCGATACTAGGTCTATCGGAACGCCGATCATGCCCAGATATGTATGCAGAAAATCCTCTCCGGTCGAATGATGGGGCTTGTAGCTTTTGAGCCCGATGGGATTTCCAAGTTCGCCGAGGAATTTATCCGTTTGTTCCAGGGTGTATCCTGCAGCCCGGGCAATCGTTGTCGGCTGGACCGAAGTTCCGTCCGCCTGTGGAATCGGGGCCATCATGGCATCGAAATCGAAACTGGTCTGTTGTCCCTGCCAGGCCGCCCGGGTATTGTTGCGAAGCTGCTGCTGCAATTGTGAGAAATCAAAGAGAGTGATTTCCGGCGCTTTAGCGAACAGGGTCAGCCAGAGCTGTTCCGCATAGCGGTCCATGTAGGTGCTGCCGGCGGTATCCACCCATCCGCCCCCGTTACCGCCGGGTTTCAGATTTTCAAAATAACGGAATATTGCGTATCCCAGATACTGCTGCAGATGCTGATCCCAAGATCTGTCCCGGGTTTCAGTCCCGGTATATATTCCGTCGAAGATTTCTGGGCCGGTTTCCAGATCGAAGCCCAGACCCTGAAAATGTTCGTACCAGTTCGGATATTTAATAACCAGCTTGATGCCGGGATTCACGGTTTTGGCAGGTTCGATAATGAGTTCATGCGCCGCCTGGTTCAACTGGTCCAGCCGGAACTGCGTCCAGCTTTTATCTCCCTTGGCCCGGATGCATAGTTCGCACTTGCAGTTGGTGAAGAAGAAATCATCCAGAATAATCTCATCGAAAAATCCTGCCGTATATTCCACGACTTCTTTCAGCTTTTTCCTGTGCTCCGGGTTCGAATAGCAGTAGGTTTGAAACCAGTTTCTTTCACTGACCGTAATCGTTATGCCTCCTGCGACCTCGATATTATGGTTTTGAAAAAAACGCTTTGCGTTTTGCAGGATTTCCTTTTCCGCAACAACCATATCCCTGTGTGTTTCAAGATAAATTTTATCGATTTTTACCTGACGGGACATTTCTTCCCAGCGGGGTTGCAGCCAGGCGGGATCCCCCATGCGGTTTACTTCATACACGCGGGCATAAACGGAAACCTTGAAATTCTTGTAGTTGCCTGCTGCATAGGCCGAACAGGCAAGGCACACTCCCAGTTTGAGAGCAAGGAATGCCAGCACAAGTAAGCGTTTCATGGACACCATACCTTTTTTGGATTAATCTCCGCAGAGGTTCAACGGATACGTTTAAGGATCTCCAGGAGGAATTCCCAGAATTTCTCTACACTATCGATATAGATTCTCTCGTCCGGGGAATGCGCTCCCTCAATCGTGGGACCGAAAGAAAGCATATCCATCCCCGGAATGCGCTCCCCGATGATGCCGCACTCCAGACCTGCATGGATCGCTTTCACTTTTATTGATTTTCCGTAGAGCGATCGATAGGCGGATCGTGCCGTTTTCAGTATCGGCGATTTCATGTCCGGCTCCCATCCGGGATACCCGTCCGTATGCCGGATTGAAGCCCCGGCCAGGGCGAGTATTGCCGATACCGAGCCTACAGTTTCCGTTAGTTCCGAAGCGACGGAGCTCCTCTGGCTTGTGACGATGGTCATTGCGCTTTTTTCGGTATCGATAACAGCGACGTTTGTTGACGTTTCCACCAGCCCCGCGATCCTCGCACTCATTTTGATGACACCATGCGGAAGAGCCGCAATCGCCTGCAGTATTTTCTTCTGGAGAGTTCTTTTAAGGGCCATCCTGTTCTTCTTTTTGCAGAAATCTAGAGTGAAATCCACTGCCAGATCCTGTTCGGATTCCGACAGCTCGTTTCTTATTGCCGAATACAGATTTCCTACGGTTTCTTCCGCCAGTTTGATTTTGTTTTCGGGAAGGAACAGGGTCGCTTCGCATTCACGGGGAATGGCGTTATGTTTGTTCCCACCTTTGATGCTGAAAATACGCGCGCCTACCGCTTCCAGGGCCAGAAGAATGCGGCCGGCAATCTTGATGGCGTTGCCCCGGCCATGATCAATCTCCAGTCCCGAATGTCCGCCTTTGAGATTCGATACCTTGATTTGCGCGAAAACCGTGCCTTCCGGCGCTTTCTCGTAAGAAACTTTCCAGGTGCCGGTGGTGTCTTTGCCGCCGGCGCAACCTACATAGATCGTCCCCTCCTCCTCAGAGTCGAGGTTTAGAAGCGTTCTGCTTTCCAGGAAGTTCGGTTCAAGATTGGCGGCACCTGTCATGCCGGTTTCTTCATCCACGGTAAATAAAAGTTCCAGCGGACCGTGTTCCAGGGAGCGGTCTTCCATAATCGCAAGGTTCGCCGCGACCGCGATTCCGTTGTCCGCGCCAAGGGTCGTGCCGTTTGCCTTGAGGATATTGTCCCTGCGAACCAGTTGAATCGGATCTTTAAAAAAATCGTGCTCTTTGTCCCCATTCTTTTCACAGACCATGTCCAGGTGGCCCTGCAGCGCCACCGGACGGATTTTCCCGCGTCCCGGAGAAGCGGGTTTGCGGACTACGACATTTCCCAGTCTGTCCCTTTGGGCTGAAAGCTTCAACTTCTTCGCGGTTTCCAGCACAAACTGTGTTATGGCCGCTTCATTTTTCGAACCCCTTGGAATACGGGATATCCGGGCAAAATACTTCCACACCAGATCCGGTTTGAGCCCCCTGACCGCTGATAGCATACATATTCCCCATTAAAGTTTTTTATTGGACCGTATCAAATTGCAGATCTTCGCCATTCGGTTTCTTATCATAACAGGTCAGACCGGAACATCCGAGAGGATCGTCAACTTTGTTTGCTCCGGGCGGATATTCGAAATGGGCTTTACTGCATTCCATAATCTCCGTATGCTGAGTTGCCATGTTGTTGATAGCCGCTGCATTGCAGGAAGAGTTGAACGTAGCCCTGTCTCTCTGTGAGGATACCCGACGGATCCGTCGTAGAGGCGTCGAGTACTGGCAGGCGGAGCGAAACAGCCAGGCGATTCATTTCCTCAAGACGGGTGTCGGCCCCAGGCGTTCGGCCGGTCGCCTGGCGGATGCGCTAGAGATCCTGGAAGCTTCTCAAATACTGGTCCTTGGGTATGCCGGCGCCCTGGATCCGGAGTTGAAACTGGGCATGCTGGTAGTTGTCAGGAAGGCATTGGCGTGCAGTATCGATAAAGCCAACCCTGCTGTGGAAAATATGAAACTGGACAAGACATTCGTATTGGCGCCGAGCGATTCCCTGGTTCGAACTTCGGAATCATTGCATCTCCCTGTCCGGCACGGGGACACGATGACTTCCTCCCATGTGTGGGGAAATCCGGGGCATAAGAAGATCCTTATGGAGAAGTTCGGAGCTTCCATCGTGGATATGGAAACAGCCGCCCTCGCCGGCGTTTCAGAAAACGCGAATATTCCGATTCGCTGTGTCCGGGTGGTCAGCGATGAGGCGGGGGATAGATTCCTGGAGCCTTTTTCCTACGATCCTTCGGCCGGCATGCCGAAACGTGCGGGGCGACTCATTCAAAAGGGAAATCCCGTGAAAGCATTCCGAAAATGGAAACGCAATGCATCGGAAGCGCGGGATTGTCTGAGCCGTTTTCTGGCAGGCTATTTATAATACGAATTGTACGCAGATTTTCACTGCGGCCTTTTGTCGATCGGCAGGGCTTTCGTGCGTGGAATCGGGTGCCCCGACGGGCACCCGGGAAACATAGCGCGTTGTTTGGTATTCCGCTGCGATCCGTTCACTGCGGCAAGGCTATTCCATGCCGACCTTTGTTGCGTCGATATACAACTGTTCGTCCGGCATCGATGTAAACTTTTTCTTTCCTAATGTTCCGGTTACCCGGACATCAAATCCCTGAGGAGGCATAGTTACAGTGTCAGGGTTGAAAGCCACCCAGATGGAATCCCCGCGCTGATAGACCTTGAACATGTTGAATGACGACATATTTGTTTTGATTTCCGCTGTGCCGACAACAACGACATTCTGGCCGAGCAGTTCCGCTTCTCTGGCGGAAATATCGTCAATTGCAAGGGTCCCGGGCGGCGTTGAGGAACAACTCAGAATGATCAGAAGACAGGCACCTAGAAAAACAGCGACGCAAAGCTTTTTCATTGTGAAGCCTCCATGTTCTTGATCGATTGAGAGAAATAACGACGGTACGATTGTACATTAGAGTGCCGAATAAGAGCAATCATTGCCGCTGATTATTTCCATTGGATCCATAAGTTTTGCGGCCGGCCGGATCGGATTCGACGCCGTGCGGACAGTCCCGTATAGCCCTTTACGTTACGCGCCAAAAGGAAATCGGGGAAATACCGCGGGAAATAGGGACCTGCAATGGTACACTTCGGCTGATACAAAATGATTCAAATGCCTGAGTATATGATTGCGATTCAGGCGATCGGGAGACGAATAATGGAAGTCGGGAAATCGCGTTCCGGAAATACTTTAAGAAAAGTTCTCGCCGTGGCAATTCTGGTCCTGTTGGTATTTATTGCCCAGGGTTTTTTCCTTACCGGAAAGGAACCGTCCATCGAGATCAAACCTGAAATGCCTGCGTTAGGAAAACGGACGCCTTTTAATGTGGAAGTATCGGAATTTCGCCGCGGCCTGGTTCAGGTAAAGGTTGAATGCATTCAGGGTGACAAATCCGCAACTCTGATAGATAAAACGTATCCGGCAAGTTCACAGTTTTTTCCATGGGGATCAAAAACCGTTACGGATTCTTTAGGCGGTGCGGCCGGCACTCTGAATGTGCCGGAACTGAAAGAAGGGTCCGCCGTTATTCGTGTGACTGCCGGCCGGGCGGCGACCTGGCTGCGTCGTCCCGATCCTGTCACCAGCGAAATCAGTCTTCCCGTCCGATTGATTCCGCCGACCATTCAGGTTACGTCGAAGCATAACTATATATCCCAGGGAGGCAGCGAACTTGTCACCTACACGATCGGCGGGACTTCCGTACACGATGGCGTTCGGGCCGGTTCCTGGTGGTTTCCCGGTTACCCTCTTCCTGGAGGTGGAGAGCTGGACAGGTTTGCGCTCTTTTCGGTTCCGTATGATATGGAAAAACCGGATGTGCGTTTGATTGCAGCAGACGATGCGGGCAATGAGGCGGTTGAAACCTTCATAGACAGATTTGTTCCAAAATCCTTCAAGTCGGATACTCTCAACATCAGCGATGAATTTATTTCCAAGGTTGTGCCTGAAATCATGGCGCGGGCTTCCGAAATGGAAGACCGGGGTGATCCCCTAGCGAATTACCTGGCCATCAACCGCGAACTGCGTGTAAAGAACGCGGAGACGATCAAGGGGCTGGCTCAAAGCTCGAAGCCCGAGTTTCTTTGGTCCGGCCCCTTTCAGATGTTGCCGAACAGCAAGGCGATGGCGACATTCGGGGAACGGAGGACCTACAGATACAAGGGGGAGTTGGTCGATCACCAGACGCACCTCGGGTACGATTTCGCATCCGTCCGCAACGCTCCGGTTCCCGCACCGAATGACGGGATCGTTTTGTTGACCGGTTATCTGGGCATATACGGAAATACCGTCGTGATGGATCACGGGTATGGACTCATGAGCCTTTCAGGTCACCTTTCATCCATTGCGGTGAAGGAAGGTCAGCGGGTCTCCAGGGGAGATACCATCGGCCATACGGGCAAAACAGGATTGGCAGTCGGAGATCACCTCCATTTCACCACGCTCCTGTATGGGCTTCCGGTGAACCCGATGGAGTGGGCGGACGAGCATTGGGTTCGTGACAGGATTACCCGGAAACTGGAAGAGGCCAGGGAACGTTAATCCGCAACCTTATTGGACAGGGTGCCTATCCCTTCAATTTCCACTTCAACTGTATCCCCCTGCTTGAGCGCACTGGTAGTTCCCGGGGTGCCTGTAAAGACGACATCTCCGGGGTATAGCGTGATGTACCGGCTGATGTGGCTGATGATAGTCGGAGGATCGAAGAGCAGTTCGCTGAAACGCCCCTCTTGAACCACCTGTCCGTTCCGTCTTGTCACGATCCCGTGCTTGCGCCATTCGAAATCCGTCATGATACAGGGTCCCAGGGGGGCGAATGTGTCGCAACCCTTGGCACGCCACCATTGGAGATCGTTTTTCTGCCAGTTCCGCTCGCTTAGGTCGTTTCCGCAAGTGAATCCGAATATGTTTTCTTTTGCCTCAGCCGGGGTCACGCTCCGGGTCGTTTTGCCGACGACAGCAACAAGTTCCCCTTCATAGTGGGTATCTACGGCATCGGGGGGGATTTGTATATTCCCCTCCGGTTCCAGTAAGGCGGAAGTCGGCTTGATGAAGATTGCGGGTTGGTCCGGCGCTGATCTGCTGCCCAGATGACTCTTGTAATTCAGCCCGATTGCCAGCACCTTGCTCGGTTCACACGGGCAGAGCAGCCTTATATCCCGCAGGTTTCTGGTGACTCCGCTTTCCCTGCGGCTTCCGAACAATCCACCACTGATTTCCCGGATGGTTTCTCCTTCCAGAATACCGTATGAAGCGGTTTCCCGATATTGATAGCGTACGTATTTCATGCGTGCAACTCCCTGTTTATTACCTCTTTTCTTCAGGAATTCCGGCTGAAATCGCCGGACTATTACGTCGTAGATCCGACAAGGTCGTAGTTATGGCCGATAATACATCCCTAAGAATTTCAGGTTTCTGGACGAAACTCAATACTAGATGATCCGGTTCCATATCATAAAAGTAGCCCGGGTGTAGCAATAGGCGGTTTCTTTTCAGAATTATTTCCGCCGCTTTTTCCTCCTCCAGTCCGTTCAGTCGCAGTGTAACGTAAAACCCTCCTTCCGGCTTTACATAACTGCAGCAATCCGTCGCCGCCAGATGCTCTTCCGTAACATTCCAGCACTCCCCGATCCGGCGGGTAAAATCGTTCCGGACGTTTTCTCCCCGGCGAAAAATTTCGGGTGAAGCAGCCTGGACGATTTCATTTACCGGAAGAAAGGTGTCGGATATGAGTTCGAGAGAGCGCATTGCCTGCCGCACGCGGGCCTGCTCCCCCGATACCGCCATCCAGCCGAATTTCAGGCCCGGCAGTGCGAACATCTTGGAGAATCCGTTGAGAGTGAATACCAGCGGCGCCGCGCTGCCTGCGGGGCGGGGCAAAACCTTCTCCCGGATCAGAAATTCGCTGAATACTTCATCGCAGAGGATCGCCAGGTCATGACGAAGCGCAATATCGGTCACCCGGGATATCTCATCCGGCGATGCGACGTGTCCGGTTGGATTATGGGGAGAGATAAGCACGATCGCCCGGGTCCGGGTGGACAGGACGGTTTCCAGACGATCTATATCTATGGCCCAATTTTCCGTTTCGTCCAGCCGGTACGGGATGAGCCGGACTCCGCTGAGCAGGGCTATATAATCGAAAAGGGGGTAGGAAGGCTGCGGGCAGAGAATTTCATCTCCTTCGTCGGCCAGAAGCTTGAAGCAGTACCAGTAGGACAGACTTGTTCCCGGTGTGAGCAGTATGCTGTCCGGATCCAGTAAAATCTCCCTATCTTGATAAAATTCCGAAATCGCTTCCCGGGCCTGCTTCCTGCCGAGGGAATCAGGCTGATAAACCAGGCATTGCCGGGATGCCCGAACGAGGATTTCTTCAAGTTCTTCCTGAGGAAATGCAAATCCCTGGGCGTTTATATTACCCGAAATCAGGTCTTGAATCGGCACGCCCTGATTTATCAATGAATCACGGAGACTGTACAGCGCATTTGTTTCTCCGTGCAGCCGGGATGCAATACGGGAAAACATCAGATATAAAAGATTGAAGGTTGAAAATTGAAGATTGAAGATTAAAAACAGGATTTTTCTTCAATCTCCGTTTCACGATTTGCCGGGAGGATTATATGCATGGGACGCCCGACGGTTCCATTCTACCAGCATGGGAGTAAAGTACAATAGGGTGAACACAGGGTTCGCCCCTACCGGATATGTTATGATCGTTTTGTTCGGGTCGGCAGGACAGGCTCTATCTAATACCGCTTTTTAAAGGCCAAATTTGAGTATGCACGATAAAACAGCACAAAGGGATTACGTCGAAACTCCGGTGAGTGTTCGTTATGCGGAAACCGACCAGATGGGAATCGTCTATTATGCCAACTACCTGGTCTGGTTCGAGGTGGGCAGGGTCGCATGGTGCAGGGCGAAAGGATTCCACTACGCGGAAATGGAAGCCAAAGAGAGGCGCCTGATGGTGGTTGCCGAGGCCGGTTGCCGGTATAAATCTCCAGCTCATTTCGGTGAAGAGGTCCTCGTCAGGACCTCCCTGGCCAAAGCCACCGACCGGGTAATCCGCTATCGCTATGAAATCCGCGCAAAGGATACCGGACACCTGCTGGCAACCGGGGAAACGGCTCACGTAGTGACTGATCCGGAATTCCACCCAGCGCGTCTTCCCGACAGCTACAGAAAATATTTCTCCCTGCCCCCCAGGAGGCGAAAGAGAACTGAGAAGGGCTAAACCGTTCTGATATTTCCGCAAGTTGGAAAACCCGAACTTGGATGGTACGGTTATTAATATTTCAGCATGGGATTGGATCCTGCTTCCGGGAAATGCAGACACAGTGTAATAATGAATGAAGCCCGATTCCACAGGACGCCAGATGGGAACGATGCAAGTCGGTTCAAACGGGATCGAAGAAAGCACCTCACAGGTAAGCAAACGTGCCGGGCAGTTTCACGATCCCTGAGATTCGGAGTACCTCAAAACGAATTTTGTGCCATTGATTGGGAAAGACGATGAAAAGACCTGTATTGTTGATTGTGAGGGACGGGTGGGGCATCAGCGATAATCCCGAAGGCAACGCAGTCCTCGCCGCAGATACGCCAAATCTGGATTCTTACGCCAGGGAATATCCGCGAACGCTGCTTCAATGTTCGGGGGAAGCCGTAGGACTGCCGAGCGGATATCAGGGATCCAGCGAAGTGGGACATTTAAATATGGGTGCCGGAAGGATTGTGGTCCAGGAATTGAAGCGCATAAACGATTCCCTGAAAACCGGGGATGTTTTCAAATCTGAAAAATGGAGGGATCTGATTCAGAATTGGCGCGATAACAAGTCCAGACTGCACTTTATGGGCCTGGTTCAGGACGAAGGGGTCCACGCACATCAGGATCACCTGTTCCTCTTCCTGAAGGAAGCCCGGTCGGTGTGCCATGACGGGGAAATAATCGTGCATCCCTTCCTGGATGGAAGAGACACGCCCCCCAAAAGCTCTCCCGGATACATTGATGGGCTTCTGCGGGTTTTGGAGGACATAAGAGGAGCCCGAATCGGGACAATAATGGGGCGGTACTATGCCATGGACCGTTCCGAGAGGTGGGAGCTGACCGATCAGGCTTATGCGTGTATCGTCGACGCAAAGGGGCGTCCGTCGGCGGATACCCTGCATGCTATTAAAACATCCTATGAACAGGACAAAACGCCCGACGGTGTCGAGATGTTTGACGAATATATTCCCCCTCACGTCATTGGAGATTACAACGGCGTCAGAGATGGAGATTCGGTAATCCATACGAATTTCCGTCAGGACAGGGCGATCCAGCTGACAAAAGCATTCGTGTCGGAGAATTACCCGGGGAATCTCCAACGCCGGCCGAAGGTGGTCTTCGCAGGCCTGACACGATATTACAATGAGTTTGCCAATTACCTGATGGCTCCTATCGACAGCGGGGAAGGAATGCGCAATCTTCTCGGGGAAGTTATGTCCCGGGAGGGATTGAGACAGCTTCGTATCGCTGAAACACAGAAGTTCCGTCATGTCACCAGCTTTTTCAACGGCAAGTCCACCAAACCGTTTCCGGGCGAAGAGCAGATTGAAGTGCCCAGCCGGTTCGACCCGGCTTCATTTGCAAGTCATCCTGAGATGGAGGCGTACAATGTCACGGAAAGATTATTTTCTCTTTGCAGCGAAAAGAAATACGACTTTATCCTGGTGAACTACGCAAACGGCGATATGGTGGGACATACTGGCGATTTTAACGCGGCAAAACGGGCGGTTGAGGTGGTCGACGCGTGTGTCGGGCGGGTAGTCGATTTCTTCAACAAACGGAACGCACATGTACTCATTACGGCGGATCACGGCAATGCGGAGGAAATGATCGATCACAAAACCAAGACCGTCAAGACGAGTCATACCCTGAATCCTGTCGATTTGATCTATCTGGCGCAGGACGCACACGACTGGACACTGGCTTCTGAGGGCATACTTTCCGACATCGCACCCACTGTCCTGGCACTGCTGGGCCTTCCTGTGCCGGAAGAAATGACCGCCCGCTGCCTTCTTCTCCCGGCGCATTCATAAACCGGTTTGGGGAATTCCTTCTACAAGGGCGTCGATGCGCATGTCCCGTTTGAAACAGTAGGGAATGGGACGGCGCAGGCCTTGATTCTACATCAGGAAGGTCAGAATCCGCGAGTTCCGAGAATCGACGAATAAAAAGATTGATAATGAGGGCTAACGCAGTTTTAAAGTTGCCAGGGCGATTAACGCAAGGATGCCGGCCGTGATCCAGAGGCGTATAACCACCTTTGTTTCTGCCAGGCCCTTGTGCTGCATCGCGTGGTGCAGGGGGGCCCGCAAAAGGATCCTCCGTCCCAGCCAGCGTATCCCGATTTTGTCCTGGACCTGGGAACTGACCGCTTCGGCGACAAATACTCCTCCCAATATCAGAAACAGCGCTTCCTGTTTCAGGACAACCGAAAGCACAGCCATACTGCCGCCGATGGCCAGGGAGCCGGTATCTCCCATAATCACCTGTGCCGGGTAGGCGTTGAACCAGAGAAAACCAATGCCCGCTCCGATAAAGGCGGCGCTGAAAACAGTCATCTCGCCGGCGTAGGGGAGATAGGAAAAGATGAGATATGGGGCAAAGTCGGCTCTGCCCAGGAGATACCCGAACACCCCCAGGACTCCTATGACGAAAACCGAGGGGACGATGGCCAGGCCGTCTAAACCGTCGGTGATATTGACCGAATTGCCGACAGCAATAACGAAAAAGAAAACAATGGGCAGGTAAAACCACACGGAATCGAAGAGTGCAGTTTTCAGGAAAGGGATATAGAACGTGCCGATCTGGTCTGGGGGAAGAGGAGAGAACGGGCTGGCCAGGTATGCCGTGAAGGCCGCGGCAAAACCGGCCTGCAACAGCAGCTTTTTCGATTCCGAGAGACCGTGATCGCCCGATTTCCTACGGGCTTTGGCGACATCGTCGATCATTCCAATGATCCCGAAAAACACCATCCCTGTCAGAACGGAAACTAGATATTTGTTGAAGATGTCGCACCACAGGAGGCAGGAAACCAGAATGCAGCCGATTATTATGACTCCTCCCATGGCCGGAGTTCCCGCCTTGTCGTAGGAGGACGCGATGCCGGTATTGCGCCACTGGTCCACAAAGCCGCGGCGATGGAGAAAGCGAATGAAAATGGGAGTAAAGAACAGAGTCAGCAGAATTGCCGTCAACGCAGCCCCGATTGCCCTTGCCGGGATGGAATCCACAAGGCGGAGAAATGAAAACACTTCGAATTGCGTGTGCAGGAACCTGCCGAGGTAATAGATCATCGCACAGTTCTCTTTTCTTTTTCCGTTTCAATCAGTTCCATGAGATGGCGATAGACAGCCTTGATCTCAAAATGCGGTCTGAAGTCTGTGGAAGTTAAAATAAACTTGGCGGCCTGATTTTCTATCATTTCCGGATTCCCGATGGTCCCCCGTTTCACGAGATGCAGGATGCCCCGCAAAACCGCAGCCCGCACTTTCCATAGCCTGGTGTCCCACATTCCAAGAAGGGCAGGGAGGGCATCCTTTTCGCCCCCGATCTGCCCCAGAGCCTCCGCAGCTGCGACGGTAACATCGATATTGGAATCCGCCAGAAGTTTCTTGACAGCTTCAACAAGGATTTTAGTGGAGGACAGCCTGGGACCGAAATGAGCCACTGCGTGAGCTGCCTGCGCCCTCACTTCGTAGTATGGATCCGTGATGCCTGCAAGAAGCGCTTCCTCGACTTCAGGGGAAAGTTCGTTGAGCCGGATCAGCGCCGTGAGGATGTTCCTCCGTATGAATCCTACCTGCTCGAAGTCTCCCCCAAGCAACTTTTTAAACCACGGGACAGGTTTCCGTTCGAAATAAAGCGCCAGCACCACGGGGATTTTTTCTTTTGCGCCAAGCAATCCGAGAAGTTTGACGCCCAGGTTGCGGTGCTGCCACGAGGAATGAATCAGGAGCGAGCCCGCCCGGTTTTTCAGATATTCCAGATCCTGGGGACGGGGAACGACCATCTCCGGCTTGTAATCGTGGCGATGCTTTTCCGCTTCCCTTTCGAGCCGTCTTAAAAGGAAATGGTCGTTGGGCAGTCCGTGATTCGTATTGGATTTCCTTAACACAGGTTCGCCGCCCGTCCCGGTCTCCGATTCCCCATGTATATGTTTTTCTATGCGAACCAGGGCGTTCTGGTTGAAGAATTTTTGGCTGGCTGTGCCCATTTCTTTCAGACGAGCATCGTTTTGAATAAGGGAAAGCAGTTTTTCCGCCAGTTCTTTCCCGTCGATCGTTTCCGAGAGTCGATTGTTCCTGACGGCGATCTGTTCGTAAAGAATTTCCACGGCTTCGGCTGTTTCCATGGAACGGGCATTCAAAACCTGGTGATTGCCGGGAAGGTTGGACTTGGGGACGATCAGGGCCGGAAGACCCATGGCTGAAATTTCGTTCAGGCTACCGGACCCGGCCCGGGCGACGATGAGATCGCTCACGGCATAGAGATTTTCGATATCGTAAAAAAACGGACGGTAGGTGTAAAAGGTTTCTATTTTCTTGAGCTGAGTCTCACTGTAGCAACGGCGCAGATTCTCTTCCGTGTCACGCACGGCATTGTACTCATTTTTATTAAAGAGCCCGACCCCGTGGATGACAAATAGAGAATCCCTGTGGGGAATCAGGTAGGCGAGAGCCTCGACCAATGCTCGGTTTATGATCCGGGATCCCTGCGATCCGCCGAAAACCAGGATTATCTTTCTTCCTTCCGGGATAGGGAAGTCGATCTTCCTCAGGGCTTCTTCACGGGATTCCCGGATGATTCGCTTCCGAAGCGGATAGCCAACCAGCGCCCCCTTACCGGGAAAATGGGAGAGAGTTTCCGGGAACGTTACGAAAACTTTATCCACAAATCGTCCCATGAGCCGGTTCAATTTTCCCGGAACGGCATTCTGTTCGTGCATGTAAATCCTGGCTCTGCTCAAGCGCAATTTCTTCAGAAACGCCGAAGCGATCATGATGGGAGCCGCTACATATCCTCCCGTTCCGACAATGATGTCCGGGCGGAAACGCAACAGAATAAAGATGGATTGGAGCGATCCTACAAGGAGATTGAGCAGGAATTTGGCAATTTCCGGAGAATATTTTCCAGGGTATCTGGAGGCCCGGATAAACTGGATCGGCATGCCTTCCCGGGGAACTACGTCTTCTTCGACCCTTCCTCGAATGCCGACAAAGAGGAAACGGGCTTCAGGACCGGCGAAGATCGATCCGATCGCCAGCGCCGGATTGACGTGCCCTGCGGTTCCTCCTCCGGTTAGTAGAACACGTTTAATTTCCTGCATCGATAAATGCACCATCTGAAGGGATAAAGTCACTGCCTGTCCCGGATACCGCCGCCGGGAAATATATATAGGAACCCCAGTAATGTACCAGAAAAATCAACGGTTTACACTACAAGTCCGCGGTTAGCCGACATTTCCTGGAGGATTCGGCCGGTTACAGGGAGGACAGCCTTCGGAATGCGCGAGTGTCATGCCGGGTGATGCCAAAATCTTCAGAGAAAGCGGACAGATTCGGAAAATGCCCGTTAAAAAAAACCGGCATGTGGTCATGGATAAGGATCGAGCCACAGGAAACTGCTGGGGGGGAGGCATTCGATCTCACGCGCAGGGTGGGATCGAATGCATAACAATGGGCGGTCTGAACTATTTGCTTTNNCCACAGTCCGTGCAGATTGCAGAAGGCTCTTGCGACGATGTCAGTCGCTTCTATTGTAAAGACAGCTTCGGCCTTGGTATCGCCTTCTTTGAAATCATGTCTGTATACCTTGTCCCCGGCAAGGACTTCGATACACAAAATATAATGATCCTTTTCCATGGGATGCGCTATGCTTCCGACACAGACTTTTACCGTACTACCATTGCGTTCGATTACAGGCACGTGTTTTTCCACGGCCGCGTCGACGGTGTTTGCAGCAAGCTCCTGCATTTCTTCGCCGCAACACATCAGTGGAGCTTTCCCGTTCCATAGGCTTTCGACGATGTTATGACATTTTTTACAATAATATATGCTCTTTTTCTTAATCATCATTTTCCCCGTTTATTGGTGAGTAGTGACTGGGCGTAGCCTTTTGCGGTCACATTATTGATATTTCGGCTTCAGCACATTTTTGCCTCATCCATCGAATTATACATGTTCCCGTGGCGAAGTGTAGCCCAAATGATCGGCTCAAAGATCCTTCAATCGCATCGGGTCAGGGTTGTATGGATAGTGGATATCTCCTTGACTCGATACGTTACTCCTACCAGCCGGATTCCATGCCGTAGGGTACGATCATCAATACGGCCTCGATCTGGCGGATTTTACCGTCTACAACCTTGAATATTTCTCCAATGATGAAGGAATAAGGCTGTGACAACGATGCGTTCACGGCGCCGTCGTGATCGAAATATCCCATGGCGAAGGAGAGGCCGGTCACGGGATCCGCAATGAAACGGCGTTCCCGGATGTCGGTCACGATCACCGAGAAACCTGTGTCGAATTGCGCTTTGCATCCCATCCCCGCGATGGCGCCTTCAGCGGCATCGGGATTATTGGCCGTGACCATGGCGTTTTCTCGACGCTGGCAGGCAGGATCGAAGGGAACGTTTTTACCATGGTTTTCGGTATCCAATCCGGTGAAATAACTGTCGCCGATTCTGATGAGTTCGGCACGGGACGACCGTTTGCCTTCCGGGATCTCCTGCATCATCAGGGGGTGCGGCTCTTCATGGACAATGATCGGAATGCCGATATCGGGCATTCCCCCCGCCATGATATTCCGGACCACAAGGTTTTCAATTTCGGAAACCTGCTTCCCTTTTTCGACCTTCAGCCGTAACGCGAAGAAATTATTGTTGCCGTTTTCGTCGATTCTGCCGATCAATCCGACCTGGCCCGCCTGTTCGTCAATCACGTCCACCCGGTACGTGGGCAATGCCGACGCCGTTTGCCAGAGACCGTCGTTTAGATTGAGACGCACTCCGTTTTCGGTATATTTGACATTTTTAGTAACAGGCAGTTTCGAGGCGTCGTGCGCGACGAGCGCTTCCAGGTAGGTTGTCATGAAGGCGGCCAGACACTCGCGGTCGCATTCGATATTGCCTGCTGCATAGCCTGTAGGATTAAGACACAGTACCGACAGCACAAATATGGTGAGCTGAAGACGTTTCATAATGTTTTCCTTTTCAATAATTGTCCGGATTGGAAAAAATGGTGCCTGGCACCATTTGCACCTATTGAGTCAAGCCGCCGGGTCCTGTCACTCTGCCCGCGCGGCCACGGGTGTATTTGTCGAAGACGTTGATTACGGGCAGGACGTTTCCCTCCATGTCGAAGATCCCGCGACTGGAAATTCCCGGCCGCAGGGGCACCGCAGGCTCCCACCAGAATATTCCTTTGCCCAGGCCGTTCGGCGTCGCCAGCAACAGCCGGTTTACCGTCTCCAGAAATTCCTTCTGCCCTTCGGGTGTTTGGGGAAACGGTGTCGGACTGCTGCCGTACTCGCCGTTCTCTTTCCAGTGGTAGGCAACTTCAACCAGGATAATCTCCTTTTCATATTCCATCGCCATGAAATCCAGATTCTCCTTCAGATCGAGCAGGCTGCCGTGCCACCAGGGGTAATACGACTGCCCGATGACGTCATATTCCACGCCGTATTCCCGGATCTTATTGAAGAAGTATCTGGTGGCAGGTAAATCCCCGCCGCGGTCGATCTGGAGCATGACCCTGGGACGGGGTGCCCCTTCCAGCGATTCCTCTACACCTCGAATTCCGGCTTTAATCAGGTCGGAGAAATTGGGCCAGTTGTTGTCCGGTCCCGTGTCGCCCAACCTTCCGTCCGGCCAGACCATCCCGGGGGTGATCTCATTGCCGATCTGGACCATGTCAGGCATGGCTCCCGCCAGGCGGAGGGCGGTCATGGTTTCTTTAGTATATTCCTGCAGGAGTTTCACTGTCTCCGGGTGATTTTTGCCTTCCCAGGCTTTGGGCGCCCACTGCTTGCCCGGATCGGCCCAGCTGTCGGAGTAGTGGTAGCACAAGAGGAACTTGTATCCCATTTCCTTTGCTTTCACCGCCAGTCGCGTTGTGTAGTCGAGATCGTTGGGCATGTTGTCCCGATGCTCGGACGGCGTGTGAAACAGCCGGAGCCGGATCCAGTTGTAGCCGTGGTCCCTGAATATCTGAAGGCCCGGCTTCGCCCGGTCGTTTTCCTTGAAAACCGTACCGCGTTCCTCGGCGAACATTAGAAAAGACAGGTCGGCGCCGATGGCGTAATCGGCCGCATTCGCCATTCTGCCTGAAGCCGGCAATAGAAAGCACGCAAGTCCTGCTAAAAGAAAAAAAGGGATCCGAAGAACCATTTATTCCTCCTGGAATGACTTTTTACAACAAAATACCCTATCTCCTGACACCATATTCGCTGTATTAATTTTAAGGCCGGTACTGTTAGCATCGGTTAAGATAGCTCCATAATACAAACGAAAAATCAGGAGGTTGCCATGGCAGTGAAAGTCCCCGATGGTTGGTACGATATTTCCGTTCCCCTCAAGCAGGGAATGAACTATTTGCCCATAGACCCTGTCGCGCCGAAAATCTATCGCTTTGCCGATGTGGCACTCGGTTCCAAGGTTACCATGTCGATGCTGGAAATCATCTCGCATACCGGCACGCACATCGACTCACCGCTTCATTTCATACCCGGAGGTTCCACCATATCGGATATGTCACTGGATGCTACGATAGGCCCTGCGCGCGTTATTGAGATTAAGGATTCCGAAAAGATCAAGGTGGCGGAGCTGGAAGATTATGATATCAGGAAAGGCGAACGGATTCTGTGCAAGACACGCAACTCGCCGGAAGCTTACGAATCGCCGAAGTTTGTCGAGGACTATGTGTACCTCGATGCGGAAGCTGCCGAATACCTGGCGGCAAAAGAAATTATTCTCTTCGGTCTGGATTGCATCACTATAGGGGACATCAAGAATGAAGAAAGTGTTATGAAAACACACCAGTCTCTACTTTCGGCGGGCGTATATATACTGGAAGGCTGTGCGCTCGGTCATGTGCCTGCGGGTGAATACGAACTGCTCTGCCTGCCGCTGCTGATGTACAATGGAGATGCCGGTCCGAGCCGCGCCATACTCCGCCCTTTGAAATAAGGTCGCCCGCGGGTTCAGCATTTCCGGCAAGTCGGATAATCCGGCGGACGACTCGGTAAACTATGGCAGGAAACGCTCGGGATGCTTCAGTTTCCGGGGAAGATACGTGTCGATGACGTAATTCAGACCATGCTTGGCCAACGCCTGCTGTTCCGCGCGCACGCTCATTTTCAGCAAAAGTTCGATCGCTCGGATCCAGTCCTTATGGTGGCGAATAAAGGGATCGTTCTTGATCGCGTCCCGTGCGCGTTTTATATCCACATCCTTTAACGGATGCGTCGGAAGCTTATAATCGACAATGTCCTGCGGCGTAATCCCCAGAAAACTGGCCTGTGGAACGCAGAAGAATTCGTTTAGGTGCGCCGCGTTGCCGGAACCGACTTTCAGGGTCCTGTAGATATTCGTGATTCCATAAGGATCGCCGTCGACGAAAACGTAAACGGGAATTTTCTTCGAGTCCGCCAGGCGCCGGATGAAGCGCCTGCAGGCGCGTGTGGGCACGCCCCCCATGCTGATCAGAATGCAGTTCGATCTTTTCCAGTAGTTGTGTTTGACCAGCCGTTGGAACATGCCGGCGGTTTCTATTACCAGGATAAAATTGGCATTGGTTTCAAATTCCAGCTGCTCGACCGATATCGGTATGCTGTAGGCTCCGGATCCGAACTTTGTGCAGTCGATTCGAAGTTTTTTCCCGGTGTCCCTGTCATGGTCGATAACGATGAGTCGCCCGGCGACGTCCCCGCCTTTTTCCTCGGGTATAAATCCCAACTGCTCGCGGTTGACCCCGAAATAAGCCTCGACGTCGTCCATCACCGTGTCCGATTCGGGCTGCTCGTTGAAGCGCGCCTCCTCCCAGTTCTTCGAGACATAGTAGGCTTCTCTTTTAGTGGCGATGTCGTCGTTCTCTATAAGCTCTTTCGAAAGAGAAACCATCCTGAGGGTCTGGGCGAAGGTTTTTACTGTGTTGACCGTAAGGGTGCGCTCTTTTTTCTGCCCGGCCATTTCAAAGAAGCCGCGTTGGGGATGGTACCGGACGTTGGACAGGGACCGTACCGGGAATTTCATCGTGGGTTTTTTTCGCGCCAAAATCTTCTTGTGAATGTCCTGGGCTGATGTCCGGATCGCCTTCAGAACGTTTTTATTTACGGAAGACACCTGTTTTTTAGTCGCTTCGCTTTTTTTTGCCATGAACCGATCCTGTTCTTAAATAGTGGTTGCAATCGATTGGGCACCTGCTTGCAGTGGCGTATTCCGCATTTCTTATTTTGATCGACTGCGCTCGAGTACATCTTTCAGAGTGACGACGAGATTCTGTTCCGCGTCTTCAGAAAATCCCAGGATTTCACGCAATGCAATGCCTATATGGGGTATATATTTTTCAATGTAAGACCTTTTTTTCTCCTCTTCGGCCGTCCGTCGATGCGCCCGGATGTGGGTGGCCAGTTTGCGTCCGCACTCCTGAAGCGCCAACCTCAATTCGCGCATGATTTCGGGATAAGCGGCAACAGCTTCCTTGCTTTCAGAGGTAAAGGGCACCCAGGCGGAAGCGATATGGACGAACAGCAGGACCGGACCCGTCGGCAATGCGCCCCTGGACTGGGAGAGGCCGTAGCTGCGCCAGTCGATTCCCAGGACCGATTTGGAAATGGCGCAGGCGGACTGCTGGTACTGGAGGGGAACGCGGTTGGCGAAACGCATCAGTTCGACCAGTTCGTCTCCCGGAAGGTTGCCGCCGTATGCCAGCCCTACCTCAACCTGAAACGGATTCCCCCGGTACACGGCGGGAGATCGGGTTATGGCGGTATAGAAATCGGCGTCAATTTCCTTTTTAAGCCCTGCAAGAATCTGATCTTCATGAATCGGAGACAGGCAGTTCGTGGCCGGACTCATGATCTTGATGGAATTGATCGCCTTGTACAGGCGTTCAGCCTCATTGATCGCGATGGAGCGGGGATTGGAGGACGGTCTCAATGACGCCTCCTTGCAGATTTCCTTGGCGACGCGGCTGCTGACCCTCGAGAAGTCTTTCTGCAGAAAAGCGCTGAGTTGCCGGACGGTGGACTCTTTCATCATGCGTATGAGTACGCCGAGTTCCACACCGTAGGGGTGCGGCTTGATCGCCTTCGGTTCCGGAGGCAGGACCTCGGAACCTCGTTGAAGATGGAGCGGTTCGTCGTTGCCCGGAACGGAAAAGAATATCTCGCAGTGAGGATTTGCGATTGCCGTCTGGCGGATGTAATCGTCTACGGAATGCCTCCCTTTTTTGTAGGTTCCGATCAGCTCGATTTCAACCCTCGTCCCATGGGACGGTTCCCAATCCACCACCTGATCGTTGATTACCTGCGGGGCGTTTTTCCGGGTGTCGATCTGGATTTCATAATAATGAGCCGGTTTGCCGGGGCCGGTTCGCGACGTTACGACGATCGACTTGCCGGTTGTGAGTAGTCCGTACATACCCGCCGCCGATATTCCGATCCCCTGCTGCCCGCGTGCCTGTTTTAGGGTATGAAACTTGGATCCATAGAGAAGTTTGCCGAAGATCTTCGGGATCTGAGCTTTGACAATTCCCGGGCCGTTGTCTTCGATGCAGATGCGGAAACGGTCCTCTTCCAGTTGCTGTATCTCGACTTTCAATGTCGGCAGGATTCCTGCATCTTCACAGGCATCCAGGGAGTTGTCGACGGCCTCCTTGACTGTAGTCAGCAGGGCTTTTCGGGGATTGTCGAATCCGAGAAGGTGACGGTTCTTGCTGAAAAACTCCGAGATCGATATGTCTCTCTGGCGCCTGGCCATGCTCTCCGCGGTTTCGCGGTTTTTCTCGTTAACAGGTTTTTCAGGCGCTTGCTTCTTTTCCACTTGCAAGGACTGGATCTCCAGAAAATTCAACTGAGGAGAGTTCGTACTTCGGGCTTTAGCGGCCGATATGGNNGGTATTTGGTACCGGAATCGGGTCACAGGTTGTAATATCCAGCTCAGCCTCCGGCTGAGCCGGACTTCTGGCCTGACTCCCGAAAGTGAATCCGGTTTTTCTAGATTTCTGACAGTATATTTGGGTTTTGTTCCTTGCTCCTTCACTCCTGTCTTCTTGTTTCTTGGACCAGGCCTGAACATTCCCAGTCACAGATTTTTCAGTCCCACGCCAGTCGGAGACCGGATTGACTTCTGACTCTGGAGAACCGGTATCCGGCTAAAAACAATCATTAGTAGCACGCGGCAAATCTGCCAATAATTTGGCTCTAATTGTCCGTAGTTGATTAAAGGTATTGTGAAATTCCGATTTTATGGAAAGCAGCAATACCTATGAGCCGTGATCCCTCAATCCTGCCCGTTACCTGCAGGATTCCTTCCGCATACGATTGCATCACCGTACCGGATAGAGCCCTCTGTGTTTGCGATACTGCCGCTGAATATCGTCCCCGCAATCCTGAAG
>DKBB01000283.1 GCA_002451015.1 Acidobacteria bacterium UBA6911 | reverse complement strand
CATTCATCCCCAGCCTTTGGCTGGAGCCCCAGCCAAAGGCTGGGGCATTCTGGCTTTTTCCCGTAAATCATACATTCCGAACGGCTTAACCGTGTAGCACCGATTCGGGCACCGGTTTCCCGGAAAATCAAAGCCTCAAGATTGTAATTTTTTCACCAACTGTGCCACGCTGACCCCAAGGACGCGGGACTCCTCCATTGCCGACATATCGATCCCTCCACCCACGCCGGTGAGCACATCGCCGATCTCACGGCCATAGCCGATAGCTCCCCCGGCAACAATCATACCCTGTGCAATGCAGAAGGAATAGATCAGCGACCGGGTCTGTATTGCCCCGACTCTTCTGGTAACCACCAGAGCCCCCGCGACTTTACCCTTAAGGGCTCGGCGCTGAAGTAAAGCAAACATGCGATCCATTATGGCCTTGCCCTGCGCGCTCACACTCCCGAAATATACCGGTGTGCCGAAAATAACACCGTCCGCGCTTTCGAGCATTTCATATAGTTCCTGCATATCGTCCTGAACGATGCACCCCCCGGTCTCGAAACAGGTCTGGCAGGCATCGCAAGGAGCCACATCCTTCTCCGACATTCGAAACATCTCCGTCTCGCAGCCCTCCATCCCGGCGGCTTTCAACGCCTGCCGCATCAGAATTTCGGTATTTCCGTTTTTTCGGGGGCTGCACGTAATGCCAAGTATTTTCATTGCCTTACCTCCATATTATCCACGACGTGCCGGCTGAGGACCGGATCCATAAATGTATCAGAAACAGGATTGCATGCGGGATTTTTCCCTATTACTCTTGTGTTGTTGCTTCTATCCCGAATCTCCTGCGGGGGATTGGGCCCCGGATAATGGGAACGTTGAATCCGGTAAGTAGTGCAGCCGGATCAACAGGCGATTATATCCGGCGGTGCCGAACAATAAGGATACAAAAAACCGATGCGTTCAAATCCAGGGAACGAATACAGTATTCGATTAAAGGAAAGACAAGCTTCTGCCGCTTCCTATGATTCCCTGCATCGAAAAATTGGAAACGCCAGGCTCGTAATATTTTTAACGGCTGCCGTTATGATCTGGCTCGCATTCATATCAGGCGGACTCAATCCCGGGTGGCTTTTCATCCCCCTGGTCGCATTCCTTTCGCTTGTTGTCCGGCACAGCCGCGTCCTTAAGAATCTCAATCGCAACAGGCGCGCTGTTCATTTCTACGAGATGGGACTTGCACGCATTGAAGAACGTTGGGAAGGCCGCGGAGAACCGGGGGAACGTTTCAGCGATGCGTCCCATCTCTATGCACAGGACCTCGATCTTTTCGGAAACGGCTCTTTGTTTCAGCTATTGTGCAGTGCACGCACTCATGCAGGAGAAGAGAAGCTGGCATCCTGGATCAAAACTCCGGCGGCTTTGGAAGAAGTTCACTCCCGGCAACAGGCCGTGGACGAACTGCGTCCCATGGTAGATCTTCGTGAGGATTTGGCCGTTCTGGGAGAGGATATGCGCGCCGGGTTGGATCCTGCCCCTCTGACGCAATGGGCAAACGGACCCGTGATGCCTGTATCCGTCCCGATCCGGACCGCTGCCGCACTGACATCTCTTTTTGCCCTGGTTTCCCTGGCATTGTGGGGCTTGACGGGACAACACACATGGTTATTGGCAGCCGTTCTGGTTGAAATCGTAATCATATACATGTTGCGCCGTAAAATCAGGCATGCAGCCCGGGAGGCGGAAAAGGCCTGCATGGACCTGAAACTCCTCTCTCTTGTGCTCGCCCGGCTTGAAAAAGAAACCTTTCAGTCCCGACATCTCAGCGCGTTGAGGTGGGCACTGGATCGAAACGACGGGCCACCGTCCCGTTTGATCGCGCATCTTAATATACTGACGAAACTGTTGGAATCCAGGCGAAACGCCCTTTTCGCACCCGTTGCGTTTATTTTGATGTGGGAAGTTCAATTTGTTTTTCTTATAGAGGACTGGCGCAGAAGGCACGGCAATGCGGTTGCCGGCTGGATTGAAACAGCAGCGGAATTTGAAGCCCTCTCTTCCCTTGCGGGATACGCATACGAACATCCGGAAGATCCGTTCCCGGAGCTAACCGAACAAATCCCCTGTTTTGAAGGCCGGGGACTTGGGCATCCCCTGATTCCCGGGAACAAGTGCGTTCGCAACGATGTAAGCCTTTCGAAAGAACCCAGGGTTCTTGTTGTCAGCGGCTCCAACATGTCCGGTAAAAGCACCCTGCTGCGCACGGTCGGCATCAACACGGTTCTCGCTCTGGCAGGAGCGCCGGTGCGCGCCCGGCATCTGCGTATTTCACCCCTGGTACTGGGGGCTTCCATACGTATCACGGATTCTTTACAGGCGGGGACTTCCAGGTTTTATGCGGAAATTACAAGGATCCAGGAACTCGTCTCGCTGGCCGGCGGTCCCGTACCGTTGCTCTTTCTGCTGGATGAACTGCTTCACGGTACGAACTCCCATGACCGCCGCATCGGCGCGGAAGCTATAGTGAAAGCCCTCGCCCATCGGAATGCCGTCGGGCTACTCACCACCCACGATCTTTCGCTGGCGGATATTGCCGAGAGGCTCGCCCCACGGGTCTCAAACGTGCATTTCGAAGACCACATGGAAAACGGACGGATGGTATTCGACTACACCCTTCACCGGGGAGTCGTAAGAAAAAGCAACGCCCTGGAACTTATGCGGTCCGTTGGACTGGAAGTCTGATGTACGTGCCCAGCCCGCACTGTATCGACGATTGTATCAATTTCTCCCCGGGTTGATTCTCGTCGCATCCACTGAAAAAGTAATTCTGCCCGCGCCATGATTCCAGAAGCCCGGGTCTCCCATCCCCGTCCCGGGAATAGATCCTGCAGGAGCCTTCGGTCCGTCCGCCGGGGTGGGAAGATCGAAAGTGGCGCCTACCTCGAAATGCGTGGCATCGACGACGCGATACAGGTAAGCGTTTCCCGTCACACGGTCCGCCTTCTGGTCGATGAAGGTCACCGGACTTGCATCGCAGTCGGACAGCGTCTGCGGCAGAACACCCTTGTTTCCGTAAAAGGTCTGCACACGCCGAACAATATTGGCCAGGTCGCCGACGCGCTGGCTGTCCCGCGCATACAGCCGGGCCTTCACAGGGCTTCCCGCTGTCCAGAACCCGAATCCGATTACTATCAATACAGCCATTATCAATACAGCAAAGACAATCTTCGCCGATTTGGGAGAACGGTACTCGCTGGAAGGAGCGACCTCGTCCCGGCGCAGATCCCGCAGGTAATGGTAAAGCACGCTCCCCGCCAACACGGCAACAACCAGGACCTTCAGCCCGAATCGGAGCGTAAGGTCTCCTGAAAGAAAACGAACAACCAGAGAGATAAGATCCCCGACAATCGAGGCGGAGGCTATAAACAGGGTCAGGTAGGTCAGCCAGCGACGCACGGGCGAAATCCTCTGTCCGGGATTGCGTAAGGATTCCCGCGTTATCACCCGGCTCATAAATATGAAAATCGGAAACGACACCACAACCGAAGCAATCCCGTAACGCAACGATACGATCCATCGGGTCGAAATTTCGCCGGGCATGGGCAGGGATATGTTGATTAAATCGAACAGCACCGATCCCAGGGCAAAAACCATTGTGTACAGCGCCGAGAAAAGCATCAGGAACAGGAAGGCTTCCTTTGCGGAGCCCGAAACGCGCACGCCACCACATAAGCGAACCACGACATCCAGCCGCTCATGAA
>DKBB01000249.1 GCA_002451015.1 Acidobacteria bacterium UBA6911 | reverse complement strand
GATGGAAGCGCAGCGCTATCCGGAAGACTACGATGGAATCGTCGCCGGAGCGCCGGCCAACTACCACAGCCGCCTGCACGCCTCCGATCTGGCGTTAGTGGTTCCGATCTTGAAAAACCCGGAGAGCAACGTCCCCAGAGCCAAGCTCGAAATGTTGAACAGGGAGGTTATGAAGGCCTGTGATGCCCTGGACGGTGTAAAAGATAATATTCTTACAAATCCAAACGAATGCAAATTTGATCCCGCATCATTACTCTGCCAGGGGAATGACACAGAAAACTGCCTGACGCAGCCACAACTCGATGCGGTCAGGAGCGCATACGCCCCGTCAAGACTGTCATCCGGAGAAATTATTTTTCCGGGCAAGACAATGGGAAGCGAGACCGGCTGGATGATGTTCAACAGCAAAGAACCTTCCCCGGTATCCCTGGGAACATTTCACCTGACCTACCAGGATCCCGACTGGGATTGGCAGACCTTCGACAAAGATCGGGATACTGCGCTTGCCGACGAAAAAACCGGATTCATCAATGCTATAGACCCGGATCTCGAAGCGTTCAAAGCCCGCGGCGGGAAGCTGATCCTGTATCACGGCTGGAACGACACGGGCATAGCCCCGGGCAATACCATAAACTATTACGAGAGCGTCCTATCATTCATGGGTTCCGGGCAGGACGACTGGCTGCGGCTGTTCATGGTGCCCGGGATGGGACACTGCCGGGGCGGAACGGGACCGGACCAGGCCAACTATATGAGTGCCATGGAACGCTGGCGTGAAGCCGGAATCGAACCGGACAGAATAACCGCTCATCGCGTTACCGATAACCGTGTCGATATGACTCGTCCCCTCTGCCCCTATCCCGAAACCGCGGCACATACGGGACCAGGCAGTACGAACGATGCCGGGAATTTTATCTGCCGCGCACCGGACGAGGAAGAATAGGCTCACTATCCACAAAGGAAAGAAGGGATGAAAATCGATTGTCTTAGGAACAAGGTAGCGCTTGTTACAGGTGCCAGAAGGGGAATCGGAAGGGCGGTGGCGGTCACCTTTGCCGGTGCCGGCGCCGATGTTGTCGTCTGCGACGCCGTCGTTGACGATGGCAAACTGAAGGAAACCGAAGATACCGTCGAAAAGCAGGGTCGCGGATCTCTGGCTGTTCAAGCGGATATTTCACTCCGAAACGAAGTCGAGAAAATGACACGCCAAGCGATCGAGGCTTTCGGGAAAATCGATATCCTCGTCAACTGTGCCGGCGTCTGGATACCCGGCCAAACGCTTCTGGAATGCAGCGACGAGAGCTGGGATGTCGTGATGAACACAAACCTGAAAGGCACTTTTCTCTGTTGCCGGGAAGTGGGCCGGCAAATGATCGCACAACGAAGAGGCTGCATTATCAACCTTTCGTCGCAGGTCGGACTCGATCCTGCGATGGGTGCCGGCGCCTACTCGACATCCAAAGCCGGCATTCTCATGCTGACACGGCAACTGGCGCAGGAGATGGCGGAGTTTGGGGTCCGGGTCAATGCGCTGGCTCCGGGTATTGTCAAAACCGACTTTAATGCGGATTTCTGGAAAGAACCGGAAATGGAAAAGGAGGCATCCGGCATGGTACCCCTGAATCGCCTGGCCGAAACCGAAGACGTCGCCCAGGCAGCGCTCTTCCTTGCGTCCGACGCCTCCAGCTATATAACCGGAGAGGTGCTTTGTATCAACGGCGGATGGCGCCCGACGTCTTCAGTAGCCAGCCGTGAAGACGCATAAGATAAAAATGGTGACAGGCTAGAATTTCACTTTTTAGGGAATCGGACAAACAAGGTTTATCCTACAGTGCCTAAGGTTTCTCTAATTGTTGCATGAAACATATTCTGTTAATAAGTGAAATTCTAGCCTGTCACCATTTTTTTAATCCGGTCAAAAGCCGGTATGCCTCCAGGTATTTTTCGGTCGTGCCTTCAACAACGGAGGAAGGCAATTCCGGGCCGGGAGGCTTTTTGTCAAAATTGATCTGTTCCAGATAGTCCCGGACATACTGTTTATCAAAAGAGGGTTGGGATTTACCCGGCTGATACTCGGAAAGCGGCCAGAATCTCGAGGAGTCCGGTGTCAGAAGTTCGTCGCAGAGAATGATATCGCCTTTGTAAATTCCAAATTCGAATTTAACGTCGGCGATGATGATGCCTTTGGATAGGGCATGCTCCACTGCCCTGGAATACAGCTTTAATGTTAGTTCTTTAAGCCTGGCGGCATTATCCTGACCGATGATGCTTGCCGCTTCCTGATAAGAAATGTTCTCATCATGCCCTGTTTCCGCCTTGGTCGCCGGCGTAAAGATCGGTTCCGGCAACCGGTCGCACTCCCGCAATCCCGGCGGCAGGGATATACCGCAAACCGATCCCTTCTGCCGGTATTCCTTCCAGCCGGAGCCGGTAATATAACCGCGCGCGACGCATTCGACCGGAAACATCTCGGCTTTAACGGCGAGCGTACTGCGCAGGTTGAGGATCTCCTGAAACGGTTGAAGCTCTTCCGGAAAATCGTTTACGCTTGTGCTGATTACATGATTGGGCACGATATCGCGCATCATATCGAACCAGAAGCGGGAAAGTTGGGTCAGGACAGCGCCCTTCATGGGAATAGGGGTTGGAAGCACGACATCAAAGGCCGAGATCCGGTCCGTGGCGACAAGCAGCACATTATCCCCAAACTCGTAGATATCGCGAACTTTTCCCCTGCGTGGTTGCTTCAATCCATACAATTCCGTCTGGTAACAAATAGTTGATCCATTGGCCATGGCGCCCTCTTCCTTCAAACTCGATTTATTAAGGTTTTGCCCTTCAGGTCCGGTTAACTGGCCAGCGCTTGCTGATGCTGCCGAAAATCCACTCCCACTACTTTGGAAACTCCCGGCTCCTCCATGGTGATCCCGTAGAGCGTCTGGGCTATTTCCATCGTTGTCTTATTGTGTGTGATGATGATGAATTGCGTATCCTGACTCAACTCGCCAATCAACTTTGCGAATCGATTTATGTTGGCATCGTCCAGGGGAGCGTCTACTTCATCCAGGACGCAGACCGGACTCGGACGATAACGAAAGATAGCTATCAGCAGTGCCAGGGCTGTCAGTGCCTTTTCACCTCCGGAAAGGAGCAGTACATTCTGCAGGCGCTTGCCCGGCGGCTGTGCGATGATGTCTATGCCGCTTTCAAGAACATCGTCTTCATCCAGAAGCTTCAGATCGCATTGTCCCCCGTCGAACAATATCTGGAACACTTCCCTGAAATTCTGCCGAATAGCCCTGAAAGCTTCATCGAACTGTTCCACGGAGCGGCGATTGATCTCGGCTATCACTTTCTTGGTATCCTCGATCGATTTTTCAATGTCCAGGCGCTGGCCGTTCAGGAACTGATAGCGCTGGTCGAGTTCCTGATACTCTTCAAGAGCGCGCATATTGATGGCTCCAAAGTTCTCAACCGTTTCCCGAATTCTGTCATAAGACTGCGTGACTTCCGAATAGCCCCGTTCCCAGTCGGCATCCGGGATGTCCGTGACAACTTCCGGGATTGAAAGATGAAATTCTTCCATACAGTGCCGGTCCAGATGTTCGATATCACTCTCAATACGCGCTTTCTCGATTTCGATCTTGTTGCGAATGTCCATTGCCTCTTCGCGGCATACATGAATCTTCCGCAGTTTTTCTTCCATCTCTGAAAGAATGCGGCGTTGTTCGGAAAGCTGTTGCTGCTTTTCTTCCTGTGTTCTACCTGTTTCTTCAATATTTCTATTGCATTCCTCAATCCTGGCGCTGGCTTCCTCCTGAGCGATTTCCAGTTCCTGAATCCTGCGTTGTGCCAGAGCCGTTTCGGAGCGATTCACCTCAATGCGCCGGAGAACATCATCCGATTCCGAGGCGAGTCGACGCAGATCGACTTCCATTCCAGTCCGCCGTTCCTGCTTTACGGCATGGGCGGATGTATGGATTCCAAGCTCTTTTGTGAGGGCGGAGCTGTCGGATCTGAGTGACTGGAGCCTGACATTCAATTCCCGCATCTCTTCGGATCCATGTCCGCTGCGTTTTTCAATCTCGCCGATCTGTACAGTGGCCTCATTCAATCGAGCCTCAAGATCGCTCTTCTCTTCTGAGAGTTGTGCAAGTTCGGTGACGGCGACATTCTCCGCCTGCCCGATTTTTTCGAGCTCTCCCTCAAGACTCGATATTTCCTGCTTTGAAAGCGCGGTTTCCACTTCCAGCTTTCTGGATTCTGCCGAAAGAGCTTTCAGGGATTCCCCCATGGCCGCGTGTTCCCGTTTCAGGCTTTCGTGTTCCTCTCGTGTGGCCTGTATCCTGCTGCAAAGCTTGTTCAGCTTTCTTTCAAGTTCACGCTTTTCACGTTTCAGCGCCAGGAAACCCGACATGGATTTTTGTTCTCCCACCGCCGACAAAGTCCCGAGGGGTGAGTAGGACTCCCCGGACAGGGTCAGGAACCTGCCTCCGGAGGATTGCTCGGAAACCCGGAATGCGGTGTTCAGATCGGAAACCATAACAGTAGAGGCGTATTCCGGTAGCGCCCGCTCGAATGCCTGCTTCACTTCAGGGTCCATCTGCAGCAATTCGTGCAGGTAGCCTACGATTCCTTCTCCCCGTAATTCGGGCCGGGACCGGGTGTTCGCGTGCGAGGAATGACCGTTGCGGATTGTCATAAAGGTGCACTTTCCCGCGCCGATGCGTTTGAGACGATCGATGCTGTTTACGGCGTCCTCGCGACTATCCACGAGAATATACTGCAGGGGATCGTTCAGATAGCTCTCCAGGGCCGTTTCGTAAGCCGGATCGGTCTCGATATGGTCCGCCAACGTTTTGGCCCGGCACTCATCTTCTCCAGGAATTTTTGTCGATAAAAATTTCTGCACTCCGTCTGAATAATTGCTGCGCCGCCGTTCCACCTCTTCGAGGGACGAGAAACGGTGTTGCAACAAGCCCTGCTCGTTGACCTGTTCGGACATTTCAGCCGATACCTGTTCGATTCGCGCTGCGGTTTGTTCCATTCTGGTTTCGAGATCCTCATGTGAGGAGGCAACCTCGCTCAGTCTGGCGGTCTTTATTTCATTTTCTCTGCGGGCATTTTCGAGCTCTTCCTCTTTATCGGCCCGTTCCTTAGATTTGATTTGACGCTCGTGTTCGAGACGGTTCCTGCCGATGGAAATCCGCTCAAGACTTTCCTGGCACCGAGCCTGAATATTTTTCAGATCCGACAACCGGGAGGCTCCCGTAAGCAGAAATGTACGCAACTCGTCTATTTTGCCTTCTGTCTGGACGATCGCATCCTGTAGCATCTCGCTTTTGGCCTGCTCCGATTCCAGAATTTCTTTTTCACCGGCGAGTTCTTTGTCAAGCACTCCCACCATGGAATTCAATCGTTCAATTTCGTGCCGAACAAGTTCGCCCCGTTCTTCTATAGCACCTCTCTCTTTTACAAGATCTCTCGAACGGGCTACAAGTCCGAGCTTCTGGGTTTCCTGATTCTCCAGCATATTCTGGGCATTCCCGGCATCGACTTTAAGGCTGGCAAGCTGTTCCCGGACCTGATTCACCTCCAGTTCCCGGGAACAGCAGGCATTCCAAACGGATTCCCGGGATTCTTTGGCGTTTTGCAAATCAAGCAGTACAGCCTTTTCCTTTTCCCGGGCTGTCTCAAACCGGGTGGTGCATTCCGTCAACTTCCCGCGGAGCTGGCGCTCCTCCATGCCAATCTTGAGACGGTGCACAGAACGAAGGTCTTCACGGAGACGGTTGTATCTGCGGGCTTTGGCCGCTTGACGGCGCAGGGAGTTCAGCTGACGCACAACTTCGCGGATGATATCATGGGCACGCAATAGATTCTGCTGGGCCATCTCCAGTTTCATTTCAGCTGAATACCGGCGGCTCTTAAATAATGTGATACGGGCCGCCTCTTCGATAAGGCTTCTCCTCTCTGCGGGTTTAGAGCTGAGAATCTGCCCTATCCTGCCCTGTTCCAGGATCGCATAGGAATTCGGTCCGAGCCCTGTCCCTTCAAATATCGCCTGAATATCCTTCAATCGGCAGCGACGTCCATCCAAGTAATATTCGCTTTCTCCGGAACGATAGAGACGTCTTCCTACGGTGAAATTCTCGCTATTCAGATCCGAAATCCCGGAAAATTCTATCGGTTCCGATAAACTGAGCGAAAGCGTTACTTCCGCGAAACCGGTTGCTTTACGCTTTTCCGTACCGTTAAAAATTATTCCCGCCATTTTATCTGTACGCAGTGATTTGGCGCTCTGTTCACCGACAACCCAGCTTATGGCATCGGAAACATTACTCTTTCCGCAACCATTCGGACCAACAATGGCCGTAATTCCAGGGCTGAAGGGAATTTGTGTCCGGTCGCAAAATGACTTGAACCCGACAAGCTCCAACTTATTTATTTGGCTCATTAAATTTCAATGCCTCCTGACCTGCATTTCTTTACCGGCTTGACAGTAATAAACAAATTGTTTGCCGGTTCATCGAAGGTTCTGCACGAAAAAATCCGTCACGTGACTGTCGTAATCCTGAAATTCCTTCCCTTTCATCATGTGAATGCGTGATGTTTCAAAGGTAATGATTTCTTTTTTTGAAGGTAGTCTGTCGTACAAGGTAGTCGTCAAACGCCCCAGCTTATTACGGTTCTCTCCCGTAATGAAAAGGAGGGCGCAATCGGAAAGGCTTTCAACCGGTATCTGTTCGCCGCCCGGGGACGCTGTCCCGATGCAGATTAGTTTCAGGATCTGTCTGCACCCGAATTGCAGCATCCGGTTATTCAGCCCGTATTCCTCTTCAATCAATAAGTCCATAAAGTCATAGGGGGAATCAAATGGACTGTCCGCAGCAATCGCCCGCACTCCGGACACGGACGCAGGGGCACGCAGAGCTGAATAAGCGCCTACATCCACCCCCCAGATTCCGATACGTGTGCTATCGCATTCCGGACTTCTCAGAACAAACTGAATGGCGGTCAGCATATCCCCGCTTTCTTTCAATCCGAAAGTGCTTGTTTTTCGAGTGGGCGCACTGCTGCCGCCCTGTCCGAAAACCAGGATATTGAAGCCCTTTGCATGCAGGGCGGCTGCAAGGCTCAAAACATCCGAACGGTTCATGCCGTACCCGTGGCAAAGGACGATTCCGGCGGCTCCCTGATCACCAGCAATCCACCACCCCTTTATCTCGGTCCCGTCCTTGGAAGTCGCCCGGAAATCGGATGATTTCAGCAGATAATAGGAAGGATTCAACGGCTCCGCGGTCGGCTCGACATGAGAAACCTTATAAAAGAACACGATCGGTACTGCCAGAATGCAGATGCACAATATCAGAGCGGCAGGAAGAATAACTTTAATAATGCGACCCTTTGAAAACAGGCGCTTTGTCATGAAAATCCAAACTCCTTGCCTAAAACTCCCTGGCTCTCAGGGTAAGAACCGGCATATGGGGCCGGAAACGAGCCACAGGTCTTTAATCGAGTCCAGTCTCCGGCTGAGCCTGAATGCCGCCTAACATCCTGTATGGCCCGAATAGGAAGCATTATCGGTATAAATACTGTAAAACATTGTTTTATAACAGTTTATATAGAATTATCGGCTTTGTTTTGCCGCTGTCAAAATACGCCCCCAATATAGCATAGCGATTAAAGAGAGCCAACTGAAAATCACAATATATCGGGGGCTAGTACAGATCGACTACTACATATAGAGTATTATGGAAATTAAACGAAACGCTTCAAGCGGGAAAATACCATGTACTCGAATAGATCCGCGCGAACGGGTGTGTACGAAGGGACAAACCGGGTTGGAAACTCGAAGCAAGGAATCATGAGCAGTTCTGGATACCGAGCATATGCAAGTCATCTGGTGAGTTTATATTAGCCAGATCCGTTTCGTTGTATTGGCCCTCTTCCGGGCTGATCCACCTTACAGCCAGCGGATTACTGACAAATATCTCGATGAATTTCTTTTCCCCCCTCTCCAGAGCCTGCTCTATGTAAGGAAGACAGGTTCGGCGGTACACGGCACACAGGGGATGCGCCAGCCCGTTGTCGGTACGAGGAATGGCCGCGTCGAATCCCTCGCAGAGCAGGACCATTTTTTCAAGCATCGTGATCGGCAGGTTAGGAAGGTCGCAGGCTAACAGAACGTAGAGAGTACTTTCCTGTCCGAGCATGGCGGCATGGAGTCCCGCCAGAGGACCATGTCCTGAAAATCGATCCAGTATGACGGGAATGTTGAGAAACCTGTAGCTGTCGGAGTCGTTTGCGGAAATGATAATGCGGTCCGTCAGCGGGCGCATCCGGTCGGAAAGGATCTGTATCAGGGGCCGGCCGTCGATCTTCAGCAGAGCCTTGTTGAAGCCCATCCTGCGGCTCTGCCCCCCTGCCAGTATAACGATGCTGATATCGCTAGAATTCACATCAAGAAAATTGACCTAAAAACTGCAAAATATCAAGCCTCAATTCCGGAGTTGAGGATCGGGGAAATGCTGGTCTCATTAAAGATCAAAATGTTGCCTGCAATCATTTCTACTGCGGCGAAGCTGATTTCACTCACGTTAGCCTTTTAATGATTAATGAGGTCGACTTTTTCAGAGAAAGCAATATCGGAATCGAGGTTTAGTCGAAACCTGGCCCGTATTCTTTGCGGCGCATTAGGATTCAGTCTAGTACCTGAATGCGAACCGTAACGACACCGTCTCGTATCATGTCCAGCTTTTCCGCAGCTTTGCGGGAGAGATCAATGATTCGACCTTCAACTGAAGGTCCCCGATCATTGATTCGAACATCGACCTTCTTTCCATTCTTGAGGTTTTCCACTCGGACAAGGGTATTGAAAGGAAGGGTTCGGTGGGCCGCTGTCAGTTTCCCCATATCGAATTTTTCGCCACTGGCGGTCCGTTTGTTATGGAATTTCTGACCGTACCAGGAAGCTTTCCCTGTTTGAAACACGGAAGGAATCTGTGGGCCTGCCTTCCGGCCGCATCCCGGCAGGCCGATAAAAATTACTACCCAGGCGACCAGCAATAGCACACGAGGCAGTTTCGGCTTTTCTAAAAACCCTGAATAACGGCTAATATCCATCGAAGTTTTCCCTATGGTATTCATGCGGAATCTTCCGGCAATGAAACTTGATTCTCTTTCTTCAGTTCGGCTTGACAGGCGCCACGGTTTAGCCCGGATTCCGCGAGACCGTTTTTTTGAGAAATTGACGCTTCGAAAGCACCAAAATGCCCCCGGTTTTCGGAAGCCCCAAATGCTGAATCTTTAACAAGAACTGCCGGTACGGATTCAGACTTGATAGGTTCCTCGATAGAATCCGCAAAGTCTGTTGCCTGAAGCTGTATGGAAAAAATCGGACGGGCTAGAATTGCTCCCGCCGGCGGTTTGCCACGCGGCCATACAGAATCATTCGCCTTGTAATTGGCGCCACGAATTCCTTAGAATAAAGCTTTATCAATATAACAGGTTTAGTCTTCCGAACTGACCACCAAAACAAAGTGACACCGCTTATAGAGCGCTGACATGCACGAATGCAAAAGCCGCAATAATGCAGTGGAACCTGAGAGATTGCAGATTGGAGGGAGAATTCGAGCATGCCTCTAAGTCAGTGGTCCTTCTGGGATCTTCTTTTTATCGTCATTTTCCTGGTTTCCATCGCATTCGCTTTATTGAAGGGACTGGCTCGTGAAATCATCAGCCTGGCGGCACTCATCGGCGGATTTATCCTGGCCGTGTTTTTCTACCATGTACCTGCGGGCCTCTTCAAGGAATTCAGCAAAACGGATGCCATCGCCAACCTTATAGGCTTCGTTATTATATTCTTCGGCTCTATCCTGATCGGCGCCGTAGCGGCATTCCTGGTTAACCGTGCCATCAAGGCGGCATCGCTCAAATGGGTCGATCGACTTCTGGGAGGAATTTTCGGACTTCTCCGTGGGTGGGCCATTGCGTCGATTCTGGTTGTCGCCATGATAGCGTTTCCTATCCGGGACGATTTTATGGCACGGTCCGTCATGGCACCCTACCTGCTTGCCGGGGCCCGCATCGTCGTTCACATTGTTCCTCAGAGCTTAAAGGACCAATTCAACGAACAATACTTGAAAGTAATTCAAGCCTGGAACCAGCAATGGAGTTCGGAATGACTAAAACCGTTGCAGCGCCGCAGCCAAGACTGAAAGAACGGATAGAAACACTCTGCCGGGAAATGATCGATAAGGGAATTCTGTTTTCCGAAGCCATGGAACATATTGAGCGCTGTTTTATCACGGAAGTGGTACAGAGAAACGGAGGCAACCTGACACGGGCGGCCGCGAGCCTGGGCATCCACAGGAACACTCTTTCCAAAAAGGTCAACCACCGGAATCTTTCCAAACGGTAGCAGCGCCTCCGGCCAAAAGCCGGAATCGACGGCCTTCGTTTCAAAGCTCAAAGCCCACAAACTACTGACCTGAAAACCGCAAACGGATCCGATCGAATGAAATGTAAAACGAAGATATAAAACGGGAGGATCCCAACGGAGAATACGCCAATGGCCAAAGGCCGAATCCTTGTGATTGACGACGAGGAAGATTTAATCGAGCTGGTACGTTACAACTTCGAACGGGAAGGATTCCAGGTTCAAAGCGCTTCCGACGGGGAATCGGGGCTGAGAATCGCAAGGCAGGAATTACCCGACCTTATTCTCATCGATCTTATGTTGCCCGGAATGGACGGTTTGGAGTTATGCCGTTCCCTACGTGCCGAAAACCGGACGGCTTCCATTCCGGTCATAATGCTGACAGCCAAATCGGCGGAATCCGACCGTATCGTAGGACTTGAACTGGGAGCCGACGACTACGTTACCAAGCCTTTCAGCCCGCGCGAACTGGCGGCAAGGGTAAAAGCTGTTCTACGGCGGACACACCCGCCCCTCCTGCAATCGAAAGTCATTCATCAAGGAGTTCTGTCGATCGATTTAGCCAGGCGCGAAGTGAGTATCCAGGGATCTCCGGTGGAACTTACCGCCACCGAATTCCGGTTGCTGCAATTCTTCGCCGAGCATCCCGGCCGCGTCTTTTCCCGTTCGGAACTCATTAATGCCGCTTTAGGAAGAGAGGTTTCGGTNNGTTGCAGAATAGGATATTACTTTGAAGATCTCAGCCTAAAACTCTTCTCGAATCGGCAGAGTGACACGGAATGTGGATCCGTTCCCGACTTCGCTTTCCACCGTTACTCTACCTCCCTGGGCTTCTACGAGATGCTTGACGACGGACAGTCCGAGCCCCGTACCTCCCGACTCCCGCGAACGGGCCGCATCCGCACGATAAAACCTTTCAAAGATCCTTACCTGGTCCACCTTTGGAACGCCGATCCCGTTATCGGATACGGAAATCACGATCTCATTGCCTTCCACTGCCGCACTCACCGTTATCCTGCCTCCGGCGGAAGTGTATCGGACCGCATTATCCAGGAGGTTTTCGAGAATCTCATGAAAAGCTTGAAGATCACCGTACAGCCTTGGTAGATCAGCCGGGCAATCCGCTTTTATAATCAGATTCTTCTTTTCTGCTTTAACCCGTGCGGTATCCAGGCACGGATGCACCACTTCGGCAAAGGAAACAAAACGGGCGTCGTAGGGTAGTTGTCCGGCTTCTATTTGAGCCAGTTTGAGGAGATCCTCCGTCAACCGGCTCAGCCGCAGCGCGTGTTCCCGGATGATTTCCAGAAACCGCTCACGGTTTTGTTTGTCGTCCAGTGCTCCGCCCAGAAGCGTTTCGGCAAATCCCTGAATGGCGGTTAAAGGAGTTTTGAATTCATGTGAAATGTTGGCGATAAAATCGCGTCTTGCACGCTCCAGCCTCCTGATTTCGCTGATGTCATGCAGCACCATGACGGCTCCGGTCGTGGATCCCTCCGAACGGACGGGTGCGGCTGTTACCGCGAAACTGCTTGTTCGGACTGATCCAACGACGACCTCGCTATGAATGGCCGCCTCAACCGTCAGGACTTTCTGGATAAAGGATACGAGATCGGGATACCGAATCAATTCCATAACCGGACGCCCGTGCCAGTCGGATTCTGCGGCATCTATGGCCCGGCAGAAGGCTCGATTGCAGTAGACAATGCACTGGTCGCGACCGATTACGGCCACTCCTTCCTCCATACTCGCCAATACGGCAGCGGATTGGTTGCGCTCTTCAGTCAATGCTTGAATCGTGAGATCCAGTTCCCTGGCGGTCCGGTTCAGACTGCCGGCAAGGTCCGACAATTCGTCCCGGTGTGGATCCTTGGGAAGGGGGCGGAAATCGCCCTCAGCTACGCGCTGGGAGAATTCTTTCAGGCGCTTTATCCGGCCGGAAATTATCCGGAAATAGAGAAGTGACGCACCACCGGCCAGGAACATGATAAACAGTGAAATAAGCCCGAGGCGATTCCGGAAATCGCGCAATGTTTCATTGAGCTGGTGAAGCGGTATGGAAAACCGCATAACCAGGGATTTTTCCAGGTCGTAATCGTATCGTTTCGCCAGATAAACCAGGTCCCGTCCTAGAGTGGCGCTGTAGCGCACGGCGCGTCCGGTTCCGTTCATAAATGCCTCGCGAATTTCCGGCCGTCCCCCGTGATTTTCCATTATTTCAGGATCTTCGTCGGAGTCCGCGAGCACAATCCCGTCCTCGGAAATCAGGGTAATGCGGATCCCGCTTCGGGCAAGCCAGTCCGTCCATTCTTTGAGATCCGTGCTGTGAGTCAGGGCGGGAGGTTTTGTCAACGCGACCCGGGATATGGATTCCAACTGGGTATAGGCTGCGTGCAGGTACTCCTTTTTCAATGCCTCGACGACATACGTACCGAGAGCGCCGATCACCAGGAGAAGCATCAGGAAATAGATCAGGCCCAGTTTCCAGAAGAGCCGATTCTTCATATGGAACCCTCACACACTATATAATAGCTGCCGATGAAACATGCCCGTGAAGGCCCGTCAACGGAATAAAAAAGGAAGAAATTGCGATACCCGAGGTGCACGGTTCCTCTGCATTGCCGGCATATTCATAGACAGGGTTTTTCATAGGAGGGCGGAACCATCGTGCACGGATCAGTTGCGTTTGATCACTACCAGGCTGATATCGTCGCACTGTTCCTGGATTGTATCCCTCTCGCCCAGAACCGCCTTGCAGATTTCCCCGGCATTACCGTCCTTGAAACGGGAAACGGTCCTTTCAAAATGTCCCAGATTAAATCTGGAGAATGCATCTACAAGCCCGTCCGTATAAAGGAACAGAATGTCCCCGCGCCCCATTAAATTAAGATCATTAACCGTGTAATGTTCTTTATATCCCAGCGCTCGCTCAAAGTGCCTGGCATCGGCATAATCCTCGCCCGGCTGCAAACCAATAGGCGGATAACTGATCAGACGATCCGGGGTGATTTCGACAAAACGATCGTATTCCCTGGAAAATACCAGCGGGGGAGGATGTCCCGCACTGACAAAACGGAATCTTCCCGTATGCGAGATTTCACCGTAGATGAGTGTAATAAAAGCCGCTAAATCCTTTTCCGCGGCAGGGCTTCGCAATGTCTTGGACTTTAAAAAGCGGGTATTGACCTGCTCGAACAAACGAACGGTGATTTCACCATTCAGATCCATTTCATACTGCGCCGCCGTATGGAAAGCCTGGTGCAGCATCAGTGCCCTCATGGCATCGGTGAATTCATGTCCGGCAACATCGGCAACCAGGATCCCCCCGGTGTTTCGAAGCTTCTGCAACTCCTGTACGATATCTTCCCGACCCTGTACACTGGCATTCCGAATCCGGACATCCAGGTCGAAACGATCCTGAAAATTGACATAGCTAATCAGATCTCCACCCGCCACCCCGTTAAACGGGAGGGTGATGCCGAAGATATCCACACCCGGTATTCTGGGAATTGCACCCGGTGAAGGGATCAGGTGCAGTGCGGTGTACTCAGCCCCCATTTTCAGTTCCTTGTTCAGGGAGCTACTGGAAATTTTGAGTGTATTCTTTGCTCCATCGGCACTGTCAGCGGACGCAACGGACGATACGACAGGATTATCTTCCGATTCCATGCACTCTTCCTTTTTCGATATAGTGAAGAACTCCGACCTACGGTNNCCAACTGCCATGCATCCCCAGCCAGAGGCTGGGGCGTTCCGGCTTTTTCCCGTAAACCCTGCGCGGGATTCCATTGAATTGCAGAATTCTCCCGCTAAAAAATAAGCATGAACCCAATAGGAATAACAAGTGGAGTGTGGGTTAAGCCCTTAAGCCTAACATACCGGAAGAATTATTCAATATCCGGTCTTCCATTCCCGGTATTATGGACTGAAACATTCAGAATACAGCGGCTCGGCATCCCGGCGAAAATCCGCGGAGATCCCGGGGGATATACCGCAACAGCCAATTGTCGTCATCCCAGAGCATAGGGCATCGGACCAGTCCGAAACATTCGGGAATAGTCTTAAGGCGGAAACGCCATTAATTCGCATCCGATCCGACATTTGTTTCCGAGTCCCCGAATGTCTCTGCAAATATATCAATCAGCTTGAGGTTCTGCTTGGACAGCATCAGGGCATTGCCCACGATGGCATAAAACAGTATGCTCAAACGTGTTTTTGAATCGCGGCTTCGAATACGTTCCATTTGCTTCTTATTTAACTGGTCGGAGATATTTCGCAGTTCAACATCCCTTTCCTGCACATCTTTATATTTCTTCATGTCTTTCGACTTGAAGGCCTTTTCAACATCCAGCAGCATGTCGTCCAGAATTGTCCCGACAGTTTCCAGTTCCTGTTTTTGCACGTCGAGCAATCCTTTGTGATGGTTCCGGACATGCGAATAGGCCCGCTGAACAATATCGCGGTGGCCGTCGGACAATTTTTGTATTCGCCTTATCGTCTGCCCGTATTTCAAGAACGACTTCGTTTCTTCTCGCGATAAAAGGCGCATGCATTTAAAAACGTTGGCGATAATCATGTTGGACCACTTTTGGATCTTGTCGATCTTTTTATACTCATTTTTTAAAACGTATTCATTCTGGTTATAAAGTGCTGTTAAGGCGGCTTTCAGGGAATTGCGGATTTCCCCGAGCAACACGGCCATGTGTTCGAAGGTGATCGAGATGGATTCTTCAGCATCCGTAATTTTCTTAAGATTGAATACAGCGCCGATGTCTTTCTGTTTGGTCCTTTCTTTGTGGGTCCGGTGATTCTGTAGGGTTAAATAAGCCGTCACTCCCAGAAGACACAGGACGCCCCATCCTTTAGTATAAAAAATGATCGTGGCAATCAAACCGGAAACAACAAATGCGGAAAGCGCCGTTAGAAACCAGCCGCCGATGACCGTGAATACTCCGGCGACACGATACACGGCGCTTTCGCGACCCCAAGCCAGGTCCGACAGGGACGTGCCCATGGCCACCATAAAGGTGACATACGTCGTCGACAAGGGAAGTGTTTGCGAAGTGGCGTAGGAGATTACCGCAGCGGCCACCATCATATTCACCGATGCACGCAACAAATCGAAGGAAGGCCTTTTGTCTCCGCTTACCTCCGCCTTGTAGTGAGACGTATCCAGTCTTCCTTTCACCCAGTGTTGAAGAAAGTTAGGAACAAGCGCACGTAAAAAATGCATGAGACGGATTGTAATGCCTACTATCGCTCTGGACAGGAAAATCGATTCGAACTTTTCTTCCTCTTCCTGCTGCTCACCAAGGCTGATCTCGGTATCGGTGACCGTTCGCGCCTTTTTCGAAAGCCACAGGGTTAAAACCATGATCAGACCGGCAATAATAATCATAAAACCAGGCGTTGGAACTTTATCATCCATAGCATCCATCAATGTCGTCAGTGGAGCGTCCGCGGCACTGGCGATACTGTAGGCCTGATACCCGGCCACCGGAACACCGATGAAATTGACCAGGTCGTTGGCCGCGAATGCCATCGCCAGGGCGAAAGTTCCGACCAGCACCACCGGCTTGAGTACATTCACTTTAAAGAAGAGTAAAATCTGCAGGAATAAGGACGAAATGACAAAAATGACGAACAGTATAAGGAAGGCATTTTCTTTAATGGACGCAGCCGTTTCTGAGGATATGAAAAAAGCTCCCTTGGCTCCCTTTATAAGAATGAAGTAGGCAATAAAGGCAAAAGCCATTCCGCCCCAGATGGCGCCGTAACGCCGGAGACGCCTGGCATAATCGAAGGTAAAGAGCAGTCGGGTTAAAAATTGGACTATAGCACCCAGGGAAAAGGCGATGACAACGGACAGCAGTATCCCGAATATGATCACCATGGCTTTGCCGGTGTTAATGTACTGATAAAGCGAGAGCAGGCTGTCCTCCTGCTGCAGAATTTTAAGGATGGAAACGGCCACCGCGCCGCCGAGGAGCTCGAAAACGATGGAAACAGTCGTCGAAGTCGGAAGCCCGTAGGTGTTGAACAGATCCAGCAGAATGATATCGGTGATCATCACGCCGAGAAAAATGGTCAATAATTCCGGCAGGGTAAAAAATTCCGGATGAAATATGCCCTTGCGGGCGACCTCCATCATGCCGCTGGAAAAACTGACCCCGACCATGATACCGATGCTGGAGATGATCATGATGACGTAGCGTGGCGCAACATGGGATCCGACCGCCGAATTGAGGAAATTGACCGCGTCGTTGCTTACGCCGACCATCAGATCGAAAACGGCGAATGCAATTAAAATTATGACTGCCGCGAATAGCCACTCTAAACCCATTGCCTATCCCCCCGATTCCGGTTGTGTCAAATGGCTTGGATGAAGAAGAATTCTACTATAGGACTGCATCTTGAAATGTTAATTTCCTGTTAATTTTTCATTCAGGCTTGTGCCTGGAAACTGATTTATTTTATTGCCGGGGAATGGTTTTCCGGGCTGAAGGTCCTACGATTGTGGTTCCGGTTGATGGGAATGCCCAAGGAATGCACTCCAATCTATTGAGGCCGGCATCTCCGAAGAAACTGCGGCAAAATCGTGCATGCATCCAAGATATTGAAGCGCCGGCCTCGCCGGGAATATCGGTTTTCGACCCTTTCTATCAAGCTCAGCAGAAGGTTAAAACGGCCAGAAATTGCTGTCGTTCCAGACCTGTTCCTTCAGGTCTTCATTGAGTTTGAATAACAAACGGTGATGGGTGCGCTCCCAGTTGGCCAATGACTGATACATCTCCTTTTCATTGGGATCCGTGGTTTCCTCCGCCCTTTGCTGGTAGACCTCAACGGCTCGATTCTCGAAATCTATGGCCGCAGAAATGGCTGCCGCTTCAAACCCGGCGGCGGATATTTCATTTTTTACCTGCTCGCTCAGGATCATGGCAGCCTCGGTATCGTCTACGGGATCTGTTATGTCCTTCTTGGCAAACTTGCCGGTTTTTTCATATTCCGCAAACTGTCTGGAGAGGTATTCTACATGTACGTCCTCCTCCTCGGCCATCATGGTGAATATCTTGCGCACCGCTTCGCTGCCGCTTTGGCGGGCGGCCGTGGTGTAAAACGCCTTCCCCCTGAGTTCAAGCAGGATTGCTGTTTTTAAAATATCTTCTGCAGATTTTGACATAACGCCCCACACCGACCTTTCTGTAGTGAAGAACTCCGACCGTATGTCGGAGCCTCTTCCTAAGTGAAAATCCATGGGGGCTTCTGCCCCCAAACTCGCAACTGCCATTCATCCCCGGCCTTTTCCCGCAATCGATTTATAAATTCAAGGCTTCCGGCCTTGCGCCCTGAAACCATCAGCCGTTTTGGTAACAAACAGCCTTCGTGAAATCAACAACGCCGCAACTAGTCGGCTGCTTTAACATCATAACACCACAACACTCCGAGGTCCCGAATGTACAGCCTTCCGTCAGCAATCACCGGGTAAGCCCACGCCTTTTCCATCTCCTGGTGGCGTTTCGGCTGGCCCGGGGGCGTAAATCTCCCTTTTTCACGGTACTCCTCCGGAGTAGCCTCTACCAGGGCAACGTCACCGTTTTCACCATGAACATACAGGCAATCATCCGCAAAAAGAATCGACCCGACTCCGATGCCTTCAGCCTGCCACTTCACATCCCCGGAGAGAAAATCGGCCGCTACCATCCCCTGATCGGTGGTTCCATAGAGGCAATCGCCGACGAGCACCGATCCCCCGATACTGTAGGGCAGGCCGCGCTTGAAATAAACCTCTTCTGCGGCAATTCCCCCGTTGGCGGCCCTGAGGCGAACCAGCCCGCCCCCGATTCGTGCCCCCCCGGCGTAGACATAGGCGTCGCGTGCCACCGGTGTCGGTATATTTGCCGGCCCTTTGTTCGGTTCGTCATATCGCCAGAGAAACCGGCCGGTACCGGCGTCCACCCCGACGACCCCTTTTTCCATGAACTGCACGTATTGCCGGAGCCCTCCAGCATCAACGACAATGGCCGAGGCATAACCCGCGGGATCGCCCTCCGGCACGTTGCATGTCCAGTGAACAGCTCCGGTTTCCTTATGCAAAGCAACCATGGTGGCCGGTGCTCCACCGGGAGTGACAATGACCAGATCGCCGTCAATCAAGGGAGATTCCGAATAGGCCCAGATTCCGGGCACACCGCCGAAATCTTCACGAAGGCTTTTCCGCCAGCGCACCTTGCCGGTTTGGGTCTCCATGCTGACCAGGTCACCGTCCGATCCGAGGGCATAAAGCCATGCGCCATCAACCGTCGGCGTGGATCGAGCCATGGGAAAACTCGGCTGTTGATCGGGATTGCCGACGTTTCCGATGCGCGCCGTCCAGACAATTTTGCCGTCCTCAACAGACAGGGCCTGCACGAATTCGTCCTTCATACCCCGGTTGCTTATAAGAAAGATTCGTGAACCGACCACCGCAGGCGTGGAATACCCATCACCGATGTCGTTGACCTGCCAGAGCAGCTTCGGGCCCTGCCTGGGCCATTGTTGCAGCAAGCCGGTTTCGGACGAAATTCCGTTCCGTTGCGGCCCCCGCCACTGCGGCCAGTCGGCGGCTTCGACCACAAATAAAGAAAAACCCATACACAGAACAACAAAAATCCTGAAAACATTCCTCATAATTCATCTCCCCGGCAAATCGCAACCGCTACTGATTGGAACCGGCCGATAAAAAAATCCCATTCACGAATTCAATCCTACTTTTAACCCATTTTACGATCTTGGCGCATGCGCCGTCAGTAAAAACAGAAAACAGCCAATGCAAACGGACTGTTTGTCCTGAAGTTTTCTGGCTGCATGTCTGAGGGAAGTAATCCCAAAAGAAAATGAAAGAGGGAGCCCGGAATTACAAGTACATCCGACAGGAGGGAGACCCCGTCTTTTCATTCTTTAAGTATCACTGAGTATCCCTTTTCAGTCGATCAGTCTTTTCGTTTTTTATCCGGAGCCTCCACATCTATGGGAACTTCGGGAATTGTCAGGATGAGCAGGAAAGCTGCCAGCACGCAGACGGCATTCATCAGAAATACGGTTCTGAGGCTTATTTTCAGGGAGTCGCGCAGAGCCGCGACCGTTTTTTCGAAAAGCTCGCGGGACTGTTTCCCAGCCGGCTCCATAGCCCGCTCGAGCCTGGTCATCGCTTCCGGTGAAAGCAGAACCCGGGAATCCACCAGGGACGCCAGGGTGGTTTCATCGGCAAGCCGGTTGAGTTCGGCAGGCAGCCTGGACTGAAGCGCTCTTTCATAGGAAGCATTCATAGCCGATCCCAGGATGGCGGGTCCGATCGCGCCTCCCATGAACACAAAAAAGAACATCGCGCCAACGGCCACACCCAACAGCCGCTTGGGAACGGCGAATTGGGCTATAAGAGTGTTCATAGTCGGAATCGAACCCAATCCGAAACCGGCCAGTGCGGTCACCAGGATTCCAAGCCATGTGGGTGTTCCAACGTCAAAGGGAACCATGGCAAACATGGCCAGGGTCAGGATGCCATAGCCAATGATGTACATCCATTTGTACCGTTTGGTTTTGGCCAGCAGATAACCGGTCGGCACCCCGATGAAAGCCATCAATATGCCGAACGGGGTTATGATCAGTCCGCTCAGAGTGGCGCTGGTGCCCTGCACACCCTGAAGAAACAACGGGTAATATCTCAAAACCCCCAGCAGCCCGAAATAGGAAATGAATCCGGCTGCAGCCGCAGTAAGAAATCTACGGTTTCTGAAAACCTGGGGATCCAGCATCGGTTCTTCCCTCCGGTTTTCGAACCACAGGAAAATAGTCCAGAAACCTAAAGAGGCCGCAAACAATCCGATAATCTGTACGGATGTCCAGGGATATTCGCTTCCCGCCCAGGAGAATCCGATAATCATTGTGCCGGCCGCAACCGCCAGCAACAGGGAACCGGGCAGATCAAATTTATTTTCCGTACGTTTCGAAACCGACGGTATGCCCCAAAGCATCAGGCAACCGCTGATCAGCGCGAGAATTACGGAAATCCAATAAAAATATCTCCAGCTGAGGCTGTCCGTCATCATGCCTACCAGGGCGGGGATCGTAAGTGCCGCAATCCCGGCCGGGATCTGAAGCAGGCCGCTCCACCGGCTGCGCTCGGCCGGTGCGTAGAGGTCCCCGATGACCGAAAAGCACAAGGGGGTCAACGCCGCCTGCCCTGAAGAAAGGATGACGCTGGCAACGATAAAATAAATATAGTCATGGCTGAAACCGGCCGTTACGGCGCCCGCCAGGTAGAAAATAATAGCCGTTAACAGGACCCTTCGCCGCCCGTACATATCGGAAAGCTTGCCGAACACCAAAGTGGCGATCGCGGCCGCCAGCGCCGGCAATGAAATCGCCCAGGAGAACAGGGCCATACCGTCGAGATCCGCGGCGATTTTCGGTGCGGTCACGGCGGATCCCCGGAAAAAATATATGGATGCGAAATAAGTGCAGAATATAGTTACAAGCCCCAAGGTGGCTTGCCTTTGTTTCACTGGAGCTTCAGCGTCTTTGCTTTCATTCAGCGGCATGGATAACTCCGATATGGTGCAGAACATACCCGGCGGGGATGCACGCAACGGCGGTTTCCGTCATGATTCCAAAGGAAAAAACCTTCTTCCCGACATCTACGAAGCCCATAGTATAATCGCAGCCGGCGGCAGAATTTCAGCTAAATTTTAATCTTCGACTCTTTTTCGCCGTCTTCGAGGAAGGCATC
>DKBB01000130.1 GCA_002451015.1 Acidobacteria bacterium UBA6911 | reverse complement strand
GGTGGTCGCGATGGAAGCGAAAAACAGAAAGATGTACGTCGTGCTTACCGTTTTTTGAATTCGATCCTGTTCGCCGGCGCCGAAATACTGGGAGAGCATGATGCTCGATCCCATTGTTATCCCCAAAACCAGCGAAATCATCAGGAAGATTATGGGGAAACTGGCACCAACCGCTGCAAGCGCTTCCGCGCCGACGCCTCTGCCGACTACGATACTATCTACGGTGTTGTAGAGTTGCTGAAAAACATTCCCTATCAGCATGGGAGCGGCGAACCGGAGGATGACTTTAGTTTCGTTTCCCTTCGTCAGGTCAATCATAGACAACGTCTTTGTATCCTGGAGCATCAGGCAAAGAGCCTGGAATTATTTCCCCGGAAATAGTATCCGGAAAGCAGTATAAAAAACAGGGCTCCCTCTATAAATATCTCTTTCAACTCTGANNTGCAGGAATCCCAACAGTGGAAAATCATTTCAATTAGGAACCATTCGAATCGGCAGATAGTCTCTTACGGCGCCTGAATCGGCGCTTCGTTTTCAAGCTGCCTCTATCCCCCAGTTGCGGAACGCGTTTCAGACACCCGGACCATAATTATCCAGGGTTCATTCCTGAGACATAGGGAACAATCATTATCCAAGTCGCATTTTTATTGTAGGGGCGAACACAAGGTCGCCCCTACAATGAATTTTTGATATATTTCCGGAATCCGTAAAGTGTATCGAAATATGTTTGAATACACGACTGGTCTTTATTAACGTAGCGGCGCATCTCGTACAGTACACGGCAGAAAAAAAAGGATAGGCTGCAATGAAGAAAATTCCCTGCACACTCGCCGTCGTTCTCGCACTCAGCCTGATCGCCGCTTTGATGCCTGTTTCGTCCGAAGAAAAAGCATACACCGGTTACACCTCGCTGGATCCTGCAGAATCCATCACATTTGATGGCGAAAGAGTTGCATGGGAAGGAAAGACTTTTACGCTCGATGCAAATACGATCTTCCTTGATTATCGTCTTGACGACAATCAAATCGCAGATAATCCCTATGCATTCAACAATATTCAGGATGCCGCAGCGGCTCTGACCAGCGGCACGGCGGATAAGCCGATGATGCTGCTCACCGCGCCCGGCGTGTATTGGGTTGACGACCCGGACGACCCTGAAATTCGTGTTCCGGAACCTGGTGGCTATTCCCCGACAGGTTTGACAATTACCTGCAACTACCTTTACTTTTATGGCCTGAGCACTAATCCGGACAATGTGGTATACGCGGTCAACCGAGGCCAGACACAGGGTGCTTCGGGTAACTTTACAATGTTCAGCATTCACGGCATTGGTTTGAAGTCCGAAAACGTAACGTTCGGCAACTTCTGCAACGTGGACCTGGAATTTCCTCTGTTGCCGGAATTCAACCGCAAGAAGCGCGCAGAGGCTATTGCTCAGGCACAACTGTTCAACTATCGTGGCGGAGACGGCGTTGCGGTCAACTCAAACTTCATCAGCCGTTTGAATCTGCTCCCTTTTGCAATGACCTACCTGAACTGTCACCTGGAAAGCAGCGGCCATGCTTCTTTCTTCAACAGCGTTTACATAGGCTGCAGCCTTGAGCTTTACAACGTGAACTTCTCTGCAGGCAAATTCTTTGACTGTGACATATATCTTACGCCTTTCACGAACAACTACCAGGACGGGGGAACCTATATATTCGGGTTTGTCGATGGTCCCGGCAACGGTCTCGTCTGCGTGGATACCCGTTTCCACCGCAGCCCCGAGCTTGTAAATGCCGGCATGACGGCTGGGATATCCTGGGACAGAATACCCCAAACCAATACCACGCGCTCTTATCAGTACAACGTCACGCTTGACGGCAAGCCCTATGTCATACAGGAATATGCGACGCCCGGTGCCACCGTGGTAATGACTGAAGGTTCCGAGCTTTTGAAGGCATATAAGCTCGTTTACAACGGTAAGACATACTATAACGTACCCAATATTCTCTCCGGCTTCGATCCTTTTAACTACACCGATGCGATAAAAGCTGCAGCCGTTGCACAGGGTAAGGCGGAGAATTATTATCTCAGCATTCCCATGACGGCCGAGCTGACGCTTAATCCCGCATCAAGCGCCACGATCCGTTCAGGTCAGACTGAGTCGGTGTTGCATTACAGTGTATCGCCAGCCGATTATGCCATGAGCCCAGCATTGGGAAACTGGACCTTCGCAACGAAGAATCCGTCGATGTCGCAATATATCCACATAACCGACGATAAAAACGGAACTCTTACCGTGTCCGGCTCGAACGACACCCAGGATGATGTCGACGTCATTATCGTTGCCAAAAATAAATTAGGCATCGAAGCCGTGTTTGAACTCACTGTTGAGCCGCCATACATCGAGGCTCCCGGTTTTGTCCTTGAGCCTGCAATCGTAAAGTCTGAAAACGGCAGCGTAAATCTGGTTTATGAGCTCGACCTGGGCGGCATTAAGGACGAGTCGCTCATCACATGGTATCGCTGTAAAGATACCGATGGCAGCGATGCCTTGAAGGTTGCCGTCACCCGCTCGGGCGATCCGGAGACTGCCTACACAATGTCCGAAGGTGACGTTGGATATTATCTGATGGCCACCATCCAGCCCAAACACAAACGCTGTGATCCGGGGGACCCGAAAACCGTGTATTCAAATTTCCCGGTGACAGCGGAGGATGTCAAGAGCAACAGGATAGACACCGACTTCCACAACCTCCCCACCGATCCTCAGCCTTTGATACTGCCCGGCACATGGACGCTGGACGGGTACTTCTCACCCGATTGCTACGATGAGGCAATGAGTCCGCCAACCCCGCGTTATACTCCGAAACCCGACTCCTGGACATACGCAGCCGGGCAGAGCGGATCTGGGAGATATAGGGGGCTGGAACAGACCAGCAGAGGGGCTCTCTTATTCTATACGCCTGTGGGCGGCAATTTCGGTGATATGTCCGTTCGAGCGCTGTTTAAACCTAAAAAGACTTCCGGTCAAGGCTTCGGTTCAGCGACCGATCAGTTCCTGGATGTTTTCATCAAGTTCGACCTTGCAGCCATAAGCGGGTATGCCCTTCGCATCGAACGCCTGAACACGACCGAGATCGCCGCACTTGGCTATAACGGCGATGGGGCTGCCGCAGGCTGTGCGTTCTCGCTGATCAAATATGAGAACGGAAAGACAACTCCCCTGACCAGGAAACTCATGTCAAGCGCATTCATCGCGGAATGCCTGGTTGAAATGAAGGTGATTGACGGAAGGTTGTCGGCCTCCGTGACCTCTACCGCAGAAAGCCGCAGCGGTGATCTGTATGATTATCCGAGGGAAGTCAATCTCGACGCTGAAATTGATGAAAATGGTTTTGGCGGCACCGGTATGCTCTTTACCGGCACGGTCGGTGGAAATGCCGTGCAGGTGCTGCATTGGGAAACTTTTTAGCATAATAAAGAATTATCAGAAGCAGTAAATAGGTCTGATGGTGGAGAAATTTCTCAAAACCGGGCTTGTTTTCCCTCCCACTGTGCGAGGCAAACCAGAATTACGAATTAAACGCCCCATTCTGTAGTAAAATCGCTACTGGGAATTAAGGCAAAACGACATAAAAAATTTTATCTGATACAGAGATAGTTTCGACAGGGAAAGAGTCTCGAAACACCATGATTTATTTTTGCTATCCGCTTCGGCCAGTCGATTTGTTTCTGAGTCACACTTAGAAAACAAAGGAGAATCCAACCATGTACAAACGTATTCTGGCTGTCATTTTGTCAGCGGTTATAACGACGGGCCCTTCAGGCTGGGGCATGGTCGTAGCGCCAGCCCCCAGTGAGGGCTCGCCGGATCAGCAGGCGATGGACGAATTACTTGCTCCCATCGCGCTGTATCCTGATGGTTTGCTGGCTCAAACCCTGGCCTGCGCCGGCAGCCCGGAGCAGGTTACGGATGTAAACAAGTGGCTTCAGCAGAACAATGAGCTGCAAGGCACTGAGCTTCAAGAGGCCGCCGAAAAGGCCGGTTTCGATGCCAGCTTCATTGCCATGGTTCTATTCCCCGACGTTCTCACGATGCTGGAGCAGAACCTGGAGTGGACCACCGAAGTCGGCAATGCCTTCAGCAGCGACCAGAAGGCGGTGCTCGACTCGGTCCAGCGTTTGCGCACCCAGGCGCAAGCCGCCGGAAACCTGAAGACCACTCCGGAGCAGGAAGTGAAGACAGAAACACAGGATGGCCAAACGGTTATTGTGGTTCAGCCTGCCAACCCGCAGGTGGTGTACGTGCCGGTGTACAATCCGCAGACCGTTTACGTCGCTGCGCCGCCGCCGCCACCATCCAACTCCGGAAATGTTGCGGCCGCTGCAGTGATCGGCTTCGTTGCGGGTATCGCACTTGGGGCGGCGATGAACGACCACTATGGCTACCATGGTTATGGTGCGTGGGGCATGCACTGGCACACGCACGTAGTGGTGGTGCGCGGCGGCGTCTGGCGCGTTCCTCCCCGCGGGCGCTACCCCTACGCACGGCCCCGGCCCGGATACCGCCCCCCGGCCCGCATCAACGCGCCCCGCTATAGCAACGTCAACATAAATGTTAACAAAAACATCAACGTGAACCGGACGAATATAAACACCGGAACCCGCACACCTCGGCCCACAACCGCTTCAACCTCTCCGGCTCGGACAGGTCGAAACACTGCATCGCAGAGACCGGCCACCGGAACAGCCCGTTCACAGCCTTCCGGCAATGCCAGTCGCGGACACGCGCCGGCTACATCCAGCCGTACGGCAAGCCCTGCCCGACAAATGGAACGCGGCGCGAGCACCAATGCATTTTCCGGGTATCAGAAAGGGAGTAGTGCGAAAGCCGCAAGTACACGTGGACGCAGCAGCGCCCCCTCGCGAACTACCAATAGCCGCCGCAGATAATGAGGAGAACACGAATCATGACGACTTCAATAAACAGGAAAAGAACGGTTGTTGGGCTGTTGTTTCCCATTGTGCTGCTGGCCGTGTTTTTTTTTACGGCTTGTCAAACGGGTGAGCGGAGCCCGAAACAGCTCGCATTTCAGAGTGCCGAGGACGCGGTTGTAGCCATGGTGGATGCGCTGAAAGCAAACGACACGGCAAAGCTGGTGGAGATCTTCGGCCCTGAAGCCCTCGAGGCCATGAATTCGGGGGATGAGGTGGCCGACCAGCAGGGCCGGGACTTATTTCTTGCCGCATACACAGAGCGCTGTGTGCTCGTCGATGAAGATAAAACGAAGGTTCTGCATATCGGCAGCGAAAACTGGCCGTTTCCGATCCCGCTCGTCGAGGAAGCTGACGGATGGCGCTTTGACACGGCTTCCGGCATCGAGGAGCTGTACTATCGCCGTATCGGGCGGAACGAACTGTCCACCATTGGCGTCTGCGGGGCTTACGTAGCCGCCCAGAAGGAGTATGCACTGAAAGGCCGCGACGGCAAGCCTGCGGGCATCTATGCTCAGAAGTTGGCCAGCGACCCGGGCAAACAGAACGGACTCTACTGGCAGGTCGAATCCGGTGAGGATGAAAGCCCTTTCGGGGAGTTGGCCGCCGAAGCCGCAGCCGAAGGCTACACGCGTTCTTCGGAAAAACCGATTCCTTTCCGGGGCTACTACTACCGCATCCTGACCGCACACGGCCCCGATGGCGGCGAAAGCTATCTGGTCAACGGTGAAATGCGTAAAGGGTTCGCGCTGGTTGCCTTCCCCGCTGAGTACGGCAACAGCGGAGTAATGACCTTCATCGTGGATCAAAATGGAACCATTTACGAAAAAGATTTGGGTGAGGAAACTGCGGAAATAGCGGGAGAGATACAGACGTACGACCCGGACAGTACCTGGAATCCAGTCGATCCTCTTGAGCCCTGATTTTGCTGTCCGAGGTGTTCCGGGATACATTCCGCAGAGCCGGTCCGGCCCGGGTGTTTCATTCCTCCAAGCTGCAGGCGGCCGAATCGGGGGCGCTGCCGACGGACAGTTCCTTAACAAAACCTCTTCGAGTCGAGCCGTCTATTGCTTTCCTGCCGGAAGTCATAATCGTGCCTTACTACTGCGCCGTTTGCGCTTTTGCCAGCACCAGCACGGAATCGGCCGAAGACGTCTCATAATAGTCCGTGAACCGCCGGGGCTCGTCGGCATCCACGCCTTTCAGGTTCATGGCCCATCGATAACCGATCGGCTGGTAACACAACTCCGCCTCGATACGGAAAGGACCCTGTGCATCACCCGGATCAATTGAATACCGTATCCGGTCGGTGCCCCCCCCGAAATCGGCGTCGTCGAACGCCCCGCCGGCAACGGCGACCTGGGTTTCCGCGGTTTTCTTGTCGAAGCCGAGCGGGAGCAGGCGGTTGTCCTTTACGTATCGAACCGCATGGAGCAGTCCGGTGGTGACTCCGCCGCCGCTGTCGGCCATGATCGCTTCATAGATCTGCACCTGTTCCGCGCGGCGGATCTCGGCATAGTGAGGCTCGAATTTCGCAGCATCCGCATCGTTGTCGTTGCCCGTGATGGCGCCGGAAGAATTTACCGCACCCGATTCAAATACTGTGCGGTTATTTTTATCCCGCACCGTTACATGCAGCCAGACCCTCCGTGAAGGGTATGCTGTCGGCAGTTTGTGGCCGCCGAAGTTTTCTATCACGATCTCGGTTTCCAGCCTCCCGCCGGATTCCGCCGGCTTGCCGATCGAGATTCGCGCCGCTTCCGACCGGAGGTGCTCTTTCGTCCTGCCGGAGTTGGCGGCAAGTTCATCCGGCGTCGCCTTCACGCTCAATTCGTGGCGGTAGCGGTTCAGAATTCCGTTCATAAAGAAATTGCCGCCCAGGAACTGATGCCGGGAGACTCCGGTGCGAGGGATACCCATCACGCTGGTAACAGCCACATCTTCCTCGACCACGGACATATGACAGGACTGGCAACTGCGTTTTTCGCGGTACCCGCTGTGCCGCCACTCCTGGTAGGGAACCTGCTCCGGCAATTCGCCGATTGTTTCGCCTCCCGGCCCGAGGGCTTTGGTGATAAGCGTGTGGCATGTGGCGCAGAGCTCACTTTCTCGGACATGGGACGATTCCGTCGGCAGAAAGCCGCCTGTGGAACTCCTCATAATCCTGGTATGCCCGGCATCAGGCGCAAAAGGGCCGTATTCAATTCGATCTCCCTGCACGTTCGGACCGCCGATTACAAAATTGCCGACAAAACTCTCTCGTGTCCCAAGTTTATCCCTGGCGATCTGGTGGCAAAGCGAACAGGAAACGCCGTCGGCGGCCAACTGGTCGCCGGGATCGTCCGGCAGAAATCCGAGATGGGAAAAAACGGTGCCTTCGCGATTACCGAGATGCGACTCGAACCGTGCCATCGGCATGTGACAAATTGAACACTCGTCTTCGATCGCCGCGCGCGATTCCGGGTGATCGATGGTTTCGCGCCGCACGCTGGCTTGCCAGTAGGGATCCCGGGCGGAGTTCGCCATCATAGTGGGTTGCCAGGCCAGGCCTATGGAAATGTCCTCCCCCGAGCTCGTTGACAGGCCATTGTGACAAGCCACGCATCTGTCGGAAGTCTGGAAATACGGTACACGGGATTTGACGCCGGTCTCGGCGCTCCAGGCAGACACCGCCAGTCCCACGGCAGCAAGGATCGACAATCGGTACGAGCAGAATTTTTTCGGTATTTTGTTACCATCCATTGCGCAGGCCTCCATCAAACCAGTCCCACATCAGATAGAACACAAACTGCGTGGGCCTGGGTCCAAAGTCGTTTAACGGCAACCGTACGCCGATATCCGCCCGAATGTGCTGGCGCCGGCTCAGGGTTACCTGGAACTGGGGCACGATGTCCCAGTTGATCCGCTCTCCTGAAGCGAATTCGCGGTCCGCCAGCAGCTCGACCATAGGGGTCCACTGCCGGCCCAGCCCCTTGTCAGCGGCAAAGGTCCTGCCAACGACTGTACGCCAGAACATGGCTTGATTCGCCCTGTCGGTGTCGACCGGCAACTCGCCCCCTACCTGGAAATGGAGAAAAGCATCCCGGGGCAGAATCTGGCCGTAAGCGCCGAAGAACTCAAACACCGTAGTACCTTTGCCCATATCGCGTGCGGCATCCCCGGTTGCGAGTACGGCTTCCCCGGAAAGGCTGAATATGGAACCGGTGCGAAGATTGCTCAGCATCACGTGTTTGTAGCCGGCGACAATATCGCCGACGCCGTTTTGCCAATCGCTCCCCTCGGGTTTCTGAAAATGGAACGGAACGACGACATCAAGCTGCCCCCGTGGCCCCAGGCGTTTTTCGTAGACAACCCGGCTGGTAATGGCGGCATCCCCTTCCGTATTGAAAGCCGCGTCCAGCACCATTTCGTCCTCGGGAAAGGCTTTTTCAGTGACCAGGGCTCGTGGAAAATTCAATTCGCCGCGGGGCCATGCGGGTTCCCGGCAGAATCCCCGTACATAGTCCATGACTTGATGGATCTCTTCGTCCGAGAGCGCTTCGCGGAATGAGGGCATGATTTCGGAGAAACCCCTGCCCGGCCCGCCGTTGTGGAGGATTGCGCTCCAGAAAACATCGGGTTCCCGCGCCGTGGCACGGCACACGGTGAAGTCCGGGAAAGTATCCGGCTTTTCAAAACCGCGCAAATTGTCGGCTGCCCCCCTGCCGTCAGAACCGTGGCAGGCCGCGCAGGTGGAACGGTAAATATCC
>DKBB01000129.1 GCA_002451015.1 Acidobacteria bacterium UBA6911 | reverse complement strand
CATTCCGTTCGCCAAGAACGAGAATGCCACCCCTGTACCCGTTATTATAATGGTCTACAGCCAGCTGCATTCGCCTTGCATCTTCATCCCGTTCGATAAAGAACTCCGTTCCGATGCTTGACCGGCTGCTGAACAGATTGGTGTAGAAACGGGGAAGCGCCTGCATCACTTTTCTCTCCGGGGTGACGGACTGGACGAGATCCAGCACCGACGCGTTCCCCGAATCCGCCGTCTGCAGGCTCTTCAGCCTTCTGGCGAACAGCAGCCCCTCGCTTTTAGAGTATAGAATACGGATCGTATAGCGTTCCAGCAAACGGCTCGCAGTGTTCCTCCAGTTTCCGAACGTGGTCATTACCTTATAGCCGGCGTATTCTCGCAGTATGTCCGACATCTCTCCCGAACTTTTTTCTATTTTCTCGGGAGCCAGCGGTTCGAAAGCGTCCGATAGCATGCGCCGCACCTCTTCCCGCAGGGCTTTCTTGAAATTATCGACCGCTTCAACTTCCAAACGGATATTTCGGGTTGTTTCTTTCAGGATGCCACCGATGGCGTTTTGCCGATCCGGGGCGTCTGTATCGATATTCTGGAGATTGAACCGGGTAAGGTTGACCAGGTCCTTGATTCTGAAACCCAGGTTCCTGAGCGATTCGTTCCCGGAAACAAGAAAGTCCTGAAGAGGACTGATCATCCGGGATTCCAGGATCCTGTTGGCAAGGCGTGCTACAGGTATTTCAGTTTCCTCTTTTTCATCACCGACCGACAGCTTGTCCGGAAGCGAACTCGTCAACGCAAAAATGGAATCGCGAAATTCCTCTACGCCTTCCTCGATGTCTATCTGGGTGTCTATATCGCATTGGAGATCGGTTGCGGAGGTTGTTTCACGGCTCAGTGAAGCGTTGAGGTTTGTAAAAAGGTTCCGGAGGGGATGCGTGATTCTGACGTCCACATTCTGGGTTGTCCGGCGCAGAAGATCTTCCGCCTTGTCTTCAGTCCGGCATCGCAACGCGGCGATCTGGATGTCGAGTTTTATTTTGTTCGTAACGCGCTGCATGAGAATCGACCAGCGATCCGGAAATTCCCGGTTTTCATTCGCCAGGGTGGAGTAGTATTTCCGGCTTCTGTGTTTCGGGGGGCGGAATCGACGGTTGGGAGCCGCCTGCAGGCTGCCGGCCATGGCGATAATGTCCTCTCCGAACTCGATTTGCAACCGGTTCCGGAAGGATTCGACGGCCCGGTTCCGTTCCTTGGCAAATTCGTCTATCCGGTCCTCCAGATCCTTTTGAAGGCGCAGGATGGTTTCTTTGTCGGGAGGAAATTTTCTTTCCAGATGTACGATGGAATCCAGTCGGGAGAACATGAGGGATTTCAGGTGATTCAGATACGCGACCTGGTATTCCTGCAGCTCCTGCAGGTAATCGTTAAGGAAGAGTTGCCGCGTGTCATGGAGAAAATACCGGGCTGTTTCCCTGAATGGAATCGTTCGGAGGGCCGGTTTCCGGGAAAGTTTAAGCGACGTGCGTTTCCAGAATTTGATCCAGCGCAAATAAATAGAATCGATCCGGTTGGGAACGATTTCATTCTCCTGATACCGTACCTTCAGGCGCCGTGGTAATTTTGCGTAATTCCTTCCGGACCAATCGACATACAACCCGATTCCCGACGCCAGGGATTCTTTCAATCCGGATGCCTGCCTTTCTCCTATCTGCTCAAAAAGACGGCGGCAACTGAACATGTAGTCGTTTTTGATTTTAAGCAGCATTTTTTCGTAGCGGTAGGCGTCTTTATACTCCATGGCTTTTTCAAGCGAGGTGCCGACGGCCGTTGCCTTCCCGCGGAAATTCTCGATATGTTCGGTATTGTCGGAGAAACAGGGGCGGATCGCTTTTTCATAAAAACGGTTCAGCACCCTGCTTCCCGTGGTTTTGGCTTTTCTAAGCTCCGTTGCCAGGGCCGGGTCGTTCAATTCGGGGAACTCCGACAGGGAGACGGCCATTCCCGGTATTTCTTCGGAGTCATCGGCCGGTTGTTTGTCCCGAACCACTCCTGCATCCACGGTTTCAAAACCGGGAGCTGCATGGATAACGGCTGTTGTGCCCATTTTTGAAAGGAATTGGCAGTAATCCGGGAAAACCCTGTCCAGGACGTGCATTTGTTCGTCATCTATACCGATGAAGGTGAGGTCAGCCTGAGAACTCTCCTGTTGCATGATTTCGAATTCATCAATGGAAGAGTCCTGGTTGTGGATGATTTTTATGTCCATATCCAGACGATAATCTTCCAGGATCCGAGACAGGGAACGATGAATCTGCTCTTTCCGAGAACGGTCGTAATTGATGACAAGCAGGCGCAGCGATGCTTTTTCCCAGTATCGGGAGGTCGTCAGATGACGCAGAAGAACGAGAGAGAAAGAGAGGTTCGGTCCGGCGCCGCTCCACCACAGGTCGATATTTTGTCCCGTGCCGAAATTCCTTTCGGAATTATGGTTCAGCAGCATGATATTGAATCCGCTTTGATCGTACGACGAAAGCAGCCGACTGAAGGAGACCCGGTTTTCGGGCTTCTGGCTCCACCCCATCAGGATAGTGTTGGGCTCCACTCCGTAGAATCCGTAAAGCCGGGACACTTCTTCCATTCCTTCGTATAAATCTCTGCACTGGTACCGGTACGAGAAAACGCTTTGGGTATTGGAATTGTCGGAAACAGGTTCGTTATCCGTTCTTCGGAGTGCTTTTTCGGCTGTTATAACCAACTCGAAACTGGAGAGTATCCCGAGACGGCCGGATATTGCCCTTCCAAATTCAACCAGGTGGCTGCGCTGTTGCTTGTCCCCGCTGTACATCAGAATGTTGGGACGCCAGTTGGATTCCCGGGGTTTTTCGTTGCCCAGGCGGCCAATGCCCTCTTTTACGATGGACGCCCATACGCCGTTCCAGGCATCGCCGGATTCCAGTTTCAATTCCTTCCGCTTCAGGTAGAAAAACAACAGTCCAAGGATCAGGGCGGATGCAAACAGAGCCAGCAGATCCAGTTGAATCATCACAATGATGCTGGCGGCCGCGCCGATAAAGCTGATCCAGGCGGGGGTCTTGAATTCGGGACGGAAGTCGGAACTCGTCCAGGTTTCGAAGGTGGCGCTCAGATTGATGAATCCGTAGGTCATGATGAAGAATATCGACACAATTCTGGCGATCACATCCAGTTCGCCGATCAGGATGCCTCCTTCGGCGATGAAAAACGAGAGTATCAGTGCGTTGCGCGGTTCCTGCAGCTTTCCCGAGGTTTTTGCAAAGAACTTCGGGACGACATTGTCCTGGGCTGTTGCATGCAAAATGCGCGGCGCTCCAAGAATGCTGCCCAGGGCGGATGAGAGGGTCGCGCCCCAGATCCCGGCAATGACCAGGACCGGAGACAGAGAAATCTTCCGGAGAACCGCGGGATCTTCCGCGAGGAGTCGGGAGTCCACTGTGTAGGCGAAGAATATCGCCATTCCAATATAGACCAGGAATCCTACCGCGATTGCCGTGATCGCTCCGACCGGGATAGACCTTTTAGGATCGCGCAGGTCCCCCGACATGGAGACTCCCGCTTCGAATCCCGTCACGGCCGGGAAAAAGATCCCGAAGAGAACCATCAGGGGTACCGTGCTGTTGGGATTGCTGAGCAACGGCTGCGCGGGGGTGAAATCATGGCTGCCGAAAAAAACGGACAGCAGGGAAAGTCCGATAGCGGCCATGATGAGGTATTGCGTTTTGATGGCCAGGGAGGTGCTTATCATGGTTACGGTTGTTACAACCAGCAGAATGCACGTTCCTGCCAGCCGTATCGTATTTTTTGTAATTTCAATGTCCCAATATCCCAGGAAACTTTCCGCAAATCCGATAAGGTAGAGGCTGACGCTGAACGACAAACCGACGAAAAGGGCGAGGCCGAGGGTCCCCCCGATCGGGAGTCCCAGGGATCGGGAAATCATATAGTAGGTTCCTCCGCCCTGAACGCGCCTGTCGGTGGCGATGGAAGAGACGCTGAGGCCGGTGGTAACTGAAATCACGTGGGCAATCAGTATGATTCCGATTGTCGGAAAAAGGCCGGCTTCTCCGACGATGGCCGGAAGCCGCATGTACATGATCACCCCTAAAATCGTTAGGATCGACGGGGTGAATACTCCACTGAATGTCCCGAATTTTCTGGCGTTCGTCATAGGGTGGTCAACGCATCCTTCAAAAGTATCCGTTATGAATCCAAGACCTTTGAAATAATACTACTCCGGATTTGAAAACACTTATAGGTCGTTCCGTCGAGGCAATCAAGGGAAAAGGTGGACGGTCGGGTCAGAAGAGAAATCTCGGAAAATCAACTCCAGACGGACTTCCGAACCGACTGCGTCCCTTCCTGCGAGCTCCGCTCCGGGATTAAAAACAGATTGCAGAGAGGGTTGTGTCCACTGGAAGCGATCGTTTGCCTTCAAAAGGCAGTGGCGCTATGCTCGTCCCAACAGATTCCTATGACCAGGTGTCGGGCTGAGAGTATTGGCAGCAACAATTACAACTTACAGTGGACAGAGATACGATCCGGAGAAGCCCTTCCCGGCATGAGCCAGTAGTTATTGCCCTGTTCTGCGTGACCGCAATGCTTGCATTCGTCCTTTTCGGCTGGGAAGAGCGGAACGACTCCGGGACCGGGGAGATTCCCGCAGGGAACTGGGACGGGGGGCTCGGGGGCATCGTTTTCGGCGCCAAACGCGCGTTTTTTCACAGCGCCCGGACAGGGACAATCTTCAGTGTAAGCGGAGAAATCATATTACCTAAAGGAGACCGTAAGAAAGGTGTCGGCAAAGGCACGACCGTTTTTGAACTATTCGTCTCCTTCGGGCAGATACTCCCATCGGAGTTTTTTGTCCAGGCTCAAGCCGGATTCGAGCTTCCCGTCGATACCGACCTGGCCGGCCAGGAGGCGTTCTGGCGCTTTTCTCTGGGGCGAACCTTCACCTCCGGACAATTTGGTAGAGCCTGGTCTCCCATGTGTGAATTTCTGGGGGCGAGAGAGCTGGAATTCGAAGCACAAGTGCAATGGGATCTGGTGCCGCAGATGCAGATCCCTACACCATCCGGGCCGAGCTGTTGTACCAGCCGATCGGTTATCGATGGGCCAGGTATCTGGAGTTGCAGGAGGCGGCCGAAACCAGGAAATTCGTTTCGTTCTACGACTCCATGGCGGATGTCTCCGCGATGGTTCTTGCTCGTGCTGCCGTCACTGCAAAACAGTGATCCGGACGGTTCTGCACGGTCTGAAGAAACATTTCCGGCGGGACGTTATGTAGAAATGCCGGGAATAAAATTCCCTTTATTTTACGATCCCACTGAATCCAATAGGTCCGCTTTCCCCAGATAATGGTATACTATACCATTGTATGAAACCTTTTGCTAAGAGGCTCTGATGCGAAAAAGATTCGGCATAATTTTAATAGTGTTTTTCATTTCGACGGCTGCCGTCCTTGGCGGGTTCTGGAGCAACAACGAAACCGTTGCTGCGGACGTGGCTTCCGACAACCGGGAATTTCTGAGAACTTTTACGGAAGTGCTGGACACTATAGAGGCAAACTATGTCGGAAATGTTTCATTCGAAGGCCTTGTGGAGAGCGGAATCCGTGGCATGCTTCGCACCCTGGATCCCCACAGCTCATTCTTCTCAGGTCGCGATTTCAACCAGCTTCAGGAAGAGCAGAAGGGTAAGTACTACGGACTTGGGATATCGATCCGGTCGGAAACCCCCGGCAGCGGAAGGGTGGTCATAGTCGAACCTCCGGCTCCGGGAACGCCGGCATACAAGTCAGGTTTGCGCGCCGGCGACGTTATTACTGAAATAGAAGGGAAGCCGATCGATGACTGGGATATGAACACGGAGGTAATTCCCAACCTGAAGGGACCCAAAGGAACGGTAGTCAACATTACCATTCATCGGCCGGGCGAGGATGCCCCGTTATACTTTGCCGTCGAACGTGACAAGATCCCCATCTATACCATAAAATTCGCTTTCAATTTAACAGCGGACATCGGCTACATCCGCATCACCCGCTTTGCCGAGACGACAGGAGAAGAGCTGGATGAAGCGCTCGTATCGATCAACGAAGACAACCTGAGACTTTTGATTCTCGACTTGAGGGACAACCCGGGTGGAGCGTTGAGCCAGGCCCTGGAGGTTTCCGACCGGTTTCTCGAAAAAGACCAGATTATTGTCCGAACCCGGTCGAGAACGGGACGGGAGGATCGGGACTATAAAGCCTTGGGTTCGCAGAAGAATCATTATGCGATGATTGTAATGATCAACCAGTCCAGTGCCAGTGCCAGTGAGATCGTGGCCGGCGCACTTCAGGACCACGACCGCGCTCTGATTGTCGGAGAAACCAGCTTTGGAAAGGCTCTGGTGCAGACGCTCTTTCCCCTTGAAGGCGGCCGCGGGCTCGCTCTGACAACCGGCAAGTACTACACGCCGAGCAACCGGTTGATACAGCGTGATTATTCCGAAAGTTACTGGAGCTATTTCGCCAACCATGAGGAAGACAATTCGAACGGGGACAAGGAAGCGTATTTCACGGACAGCGGGAGGCTCGTCTATGGCGGAGGTGGTATAAATCCCGACGTGACCATCGAGGTGGACAAACTCGAGCAGGCTGCCAGCCGTATCCAGGCGCGAAGGCTGCCCCGGGAGTTCGCTTCCAAGGTATTCTCGGGCGAAATCGCTTCAACCCTGGGGCAGAAGATTTCCAAGGAAGAGCTCGAAACAGCTTCTGAAGAGTATAAGGAAGAGGTTGCTCAGCAGATTAAAATTGACGCAGACCTCATGCAGAAATTCCGGGAATTTGTGAACTCCAAGTCCATTTCCCTGAGCGAAGAAGAATGGAAAGAGAACGATACCGTCCTGAAAAATTTCCTGCGGCAGGAGCTTCTGTTGCTGTTCGTCGGTGAGGAAGCCAGCTACAAGGTAGCCCTTGAACTGGACAACCAGCTCGAAGACGCCATTGCCAGAAGAGCTGAAGCACAGGAACTCATGGACAAGCAAGTGAAAGGGAAGCTGTAATAGGGCGACAGCCGGATTTCATTCAGACCTGTAGCCATGTCGTGAATTCCGGTGTTTCATGGAACCGCACCGGGTATATTCAAATCCCGCCCGTATTTCTCACAAGATTTCCAATGTTTCAGCATCAGGTGCGAAGCGACAGGAATCCTGTGAGAAATACGGGCTTTGCAATCGTGTCAATCTTCCGGTCGCTCGCCGGCAGGAGCCATCTTTACCAGTTTCGGATCGAAGCGTGCGACGATCTCGACCAGATCTTGCTGCGCCGCCATGACCCTGTCAATGTCCTTGTAGGCCATCGGCACCTCATCCAACCCGGCTGAAATCAGTACAACGTCGCGTTTTCTCAGCAATTTTAAGGCTTCATTCCACGTATAGGAATTTTTTGCGGCTTTGCGGCTCATGGCGCGACCGGCGCCGTGAGCCGCCGAATTCATCGATTCCGCGTTCCCTTTGCCCCGGCAGACGTAGCCCGGAGAAGCCATGGAACCGGGAACGATTCCAAGTACGCCTTCGCTCGCCGGAGTCGCTCCTTTTCGATGAACGATGACATCCTTCCCGAAATGCTTCTCCTTCCAGGCGAAGTTATGATGGTTTTCTATGTCGAGCAGGACCCTGGCCTTCAGAGACCGGGCGATGCTCCGGTGGATCAACGCGTGATTGGCCGCCGCATAGTGACCCATGAGGTGCATCGCGGCCCAGTATTCCTGCCCGGCGTCGCTGTCCATATCGAACCACGCCAGATGAACCAGCTCCCGGGGAAGTTCGGGGTGCAGACGCATCGCGAGTCTACTGTAATGCTGGGCGACACTACCGCCCGTACCCCGGCTGCCGCTGTGACTCAGGAGCGCGAAGTAGACCCCGGCTTTAAGATCCAGGTCGTCCCGGTCCAGGGTCAGTGTTCCGAATTCGACAAAATGATTGCCGCTGCCGCTGGTCCCGAGCTGTTTCCAAGCCCTGTCCTTGTTAAGCCGGGTAATCGGACTTACCGACCAGTCTTCATCCATGACCCGGTGGTCTCTTTTCTGTTTGAATTCGGCCCCGATGCCGAACCGCGTTTCCCTTTTCAACACATTTCTCAGGAGACCCTCCTCGCCACGAATGGCGGATACGGGCATGTCCAGCACGGTCATTTTCATCCGGCATGCAATATCCATCCCTACNNATCTGTATTAATGAGGTCTGGTCGAAGTCCGATCCCCATCTGCGACAGGAAGCCGGTTTCGTTCTTTCTTCAAAACCGGCCCGGGCGGTAGATTTTTCCAGGAGTGCCCGGGCCAGTGTCCCAAAATCCTCATCCTTGCTGAAATCTTCAGGCTTCTCCACAAGAGCCGCTAACCGGATTCGCATGGTCTGCCTGGATACGCCCCTTTTGGCCAGGCCCTTTACCGTGCTTATTGCCATTTTCATGGCTTCTCCCCCGGGGATCCCCAGGTTGTAGAGTTCTCGTCTTTTCATAACAGCTTAGGTTCCTTTATTCAAAAAGCCCTATGCGTGCACAACTGTAATTACTGCACCGTATAAGGATCGCATCAACGGGCCCGGTACTCAATATGGGAATGATGCAAACGCATCAATCAGTGAATTCAATGGCTGCAGGCTTCCCAGAGTGAACGGGTGTTGCACGCGCCGTCGCGCCCGGCAGGACGCCGCATTATGAAACTGGACCAAATTATTTTAAAATTATTTTAAAAAATTTGGGCTTGTGAAAAATGCCGGCCGGGACTGTGATACATTGAAGCGTCCGGAAGTCCCAACATATATGCCAAGGAGATACCGAGATGAAACGAACAGCAGGATATATCGCACTCGTTTTCTTGCTACTAGTCCCCGTCATTATCCGGGCGCACCCCAGCGTGTATCCGCTGGGAACGACCCTGTACAAACCGGATAAGTGCTGGAACGGATTCACGATTCTTTCCTCCGAGGAGGGGCGCCTGATAGATATGAACGGGAACCTGGTGCATCTGTGGAAGGGCAAGCTGCATCACCCGAACAAGGTCTATGCGGGGGGATATCTCCTGGCTTCTACGGCTGCCTGGGTACACGGAAGGCAGGATGCCGTCGAAATCCAGTTAAGGGATTTTAACGACAATGTTCTCTGGAAATTTGACCGTTGGTTGCAGGGAAAGGCGAATGACGGGGAAGGGAAGATGTGGCTTTCGCGGCAGCATCACGATCTGCAGATCAAAGGGAATCCCGTCGGCTATTACATCCCGGACTCCAAACC
>DKBB01000398.1 GCA_002451015.1 Acidobacteria bacterium UBA6911 | reverse complement strand
ATCACGATCGTCTTCCGAATGGAATGGCCTTCCAGATATTTTTTTACTTTCGGATCCGATAGTGCCGCCTGCTCCATCTCCTTTTTGTCCGCATCCGCCGAAATGGTAATTCGTCCCCGGACCCTGCCGTTGATCTGAACGGGCATCTGGATGGAACTTTCCTGGATGTATCGGGAATCCAGAACGGGCCAGGGAGCATAAGCGATGGATTCCGAATGGCCAAGAACCTGCCAGAGTTCTTCCGCTATATGGGGTGCCATGGGTGAAAGCATCCGTACAAAACTCTCCATGCAGGAAAGAGGCCGGGTCTCCTGTGCGGTGAAATGATTGACAAACTCCATCAGGCGGCTGATGGCAGTATTGAAACTCAGGGTTTCCATATCTCTGGATACGGCGTCGATGGTCCTGTGCAGCACGCGCAACTCCTCTTCGCCGGGGGTTGTGTCGTTGTTAAAGACTGCAGGATTCAGTTTCAAAGAGTCCGCAGATTCATCGACGATCATACGCCATGCGCGGTTGAGAAAGCGGCTGATGCCTTCGACGCCCTGCATGCTCCAGGGCTTTGTGGATTCCAGCGGTCCGATAAACATTTCATAGAGCCGTGTCGTGTCGGCTCCATACTGTTGAACCGGGACATCTACGGGAATTACGTTCCCGCGTGACTTGGACATTTTCTCTGTCTCTCCGCTAAGTTCCTCCGCCGTTTCCTTATGATAGGCTTTGCCTTCATCGAAATCGATTTTAGAGTATGGAACAATCCGGCCTTTCGGCGTGCGATAGGTTGTAGAAAGGATCATTCCCTGGTTGACCAGTTTTTGAAACGGTTCCAGGGTGGAGACATACCCCCGGTCGAAGAGCACCTTATGCCAGAAACGTGAATATAACAGGTGAAGAACCGCATGTTCCGCACCGCCGACATACAGGTCCACGGGCATCCAGTATTCTTCCTTGTCGGGATCCCATGCCTTGTTGCGGTTCCGAGGATCGCAGAAACGAAGGTAGTACCAGCAGGAGCCCGCCCACTGCGGCATTGTATTCGTTTCTCTGGCAAAATCGCGTCCGCCTATCCGGACGCGAATCCATTCGGTTGCTTTCTCCAGCGGACCGCCCGGTCTGCCGGTCGGTTTGAAATCGTCCATTTCCGGTAAAAGAACCGGGAGTTCATCTTCCGGAACCGCCTGTATCAATCCATTCGGTTCGCCATCGGTATCCAGGGCGTGCAGAATCGGGATCGGTTCGCCCCAGTAACGCTGGCGGCTGAAAAGCCAGTCCCGCAACTTATACTTGACGGCAGGGCGCCCGACTCCCGATTTAACAAGCCATGCGAGAATTTTTTCTTTGGCCTGGAGTGTCGGTAGACCGTTGAGGGAGACTTCCGTATTCGCCGACTGCATTCCTTCCCCGTCATCGATAAAGGCTTCCGGCAAAAGTTCGACGTACTGGGCATAGTTGTCGGAGCCCAGAGGCTCCTGAGGCGGCCATTGTTTCTCGGGCATTTGGGCAGGGAATCCATCGTGCAAATTGTCCAGGTAGTCCTGCAGACGCTGAAACCATTCCTCAGTCGGCATGACGACAGCGCGCACGGGCAATCGGAAAGTTTTGGCGAATTCCAAATCCCTCTGGTCGTGGCCCGGGACGGACATAATGGCGCCGGTTCCGTAGCTGATCAATACATAATCGGCGATCCAGGCGGGTATTTTCTCTCCGTTCACCGGATTTGTGGCATATCCTCCTGTAAAGACTCCGGTCTTTTCCCCGCGTCCGGCTATCCTGTCTTCTTCGCTGAGATTTGAAGCGTATTTTATATATTCTTCGACCTCGCTGCGGTGATCATCTGTCGTCAGTTTTTCCACGAGTGGGTGTTCCGGGGCCAGGACCATATAGGTGGCACCGAACAGCGTATCCGGCCGGGTCGTGTAAATCCGGATGGCGTCCGGGTCGGGCTCTTCAGGGAATCCAGTACTTTTCCTGCGGACAGACCACTCTTCGTAGTTCAAGCCGGGTGTTTCGATGAAGAAATCGACCTCTGCGCCCTGGCTGCGGCCCACCCAGTTTTTCTGCATTTCTTTAATGGGGTCCGGCCATTGAAGGGACTCGATGTCTTCAACGAGTCGGTCGGCGTAGGCCGTTATCCGGAGCATCCACTGGCGCAGCGGGATCCGCTGTACCGGGTGATCTCCCCGTTCGGAACGTCCGTTGATCACTTCTTCATCCGCAAGCACGGTGCCAAGTGCCGCGCACCAGTTCACCGGCGATTCGGCCTGGTAGGCAAGGCGGAAAGAATCCCTGTACCGGCACACGGCTTCTTCTCCCTTCGCCCGGACCGTGTCGGGTATGGGCAGTTCCGAGATGGGGCGGCCTTTGCCGGTCCTCCTTTTTCCCTCCGGATCCACCCAATCAAATTCGGGATCGAACCATGTATCGAAGAGCAGAAGAAAGATCCATTGAGTCCAATGTACGTATTCGGGATCGGTTGATGCAAATTCTCTTTCCCAGTCGTAACTGAATCCAAGACACTTGATCTGACGCCGTATGTTGGAAATGTTCTTTTCCGTCGTTATGCGGGGATGTGTCCCCGTTTCGATGGCGTACTGCTCCGCGGGAAGTCCGAAGGCATCGTATCCCATGGGATGCAATACGTTGAATCCCTTCATGCGTTTGAAGCGGCAGTACATATCGGTAGCGCTGTATCCTTCGGGATGGCCCACATGCAGTCCTTCGCCCGAGGGATACGGGAACATATCCAGAACATAAAGTTTCGGTTTGGAACTTGTGTCGCTGGCGCAGAAAGTCTTGTTCCGCTCCCAAAATTCCTGCCATTTCGCTTCGATGGCATGCGGGTCATAAGCGGGCATCCTGATCCTCCTTGAGATAACCGAAAGAGAATATCTGTCTTTGCGACATATTTAAAGGGTTAACCCGCATTTCTCACAAGACTGAGTATTCGCCAGGGATTTCTGGAGAATATTTGGGACGGTTTCATGCTGCGGCAGAACAGAGGTATATGCCGGTCTGGGCCGGTTAACGAAATGACCGAAACCTCTGCGGAAAAGCTAGTCGTTGCGGCCTATAGCGTAATACGGTAGCGTAGGAATTTTGGATCCTCCCTCCGGTTCGCACGTGATAACTATTGTCAGGCTTGAAATATCTTCAGGGATCGGGAACCAGCCATATAGACGGCCGTCGGGATTCGGCTCCAGAAGACCTGAAGGGATTTTTTCATTAGTAGACGTTAGAAACCATAACTGGTAAGTCTTGCCCCGAGGCGCCGGCGGAATATATCCGAAAATCAGGCATTTGTTCCGTAGTACGTCCCAAAGGATTGCGCCTGATGCGGCTTGCACCGGTGGGAATCCGGCTAGATGAAAAATCCTTGTTTCCGGCTTGGAAACTACGGAAATAATCTCTTCCAGTTCTATCGGCTTGTCTTTCTGTTTATCCAGCAATGTCTGCAGATCTTGTCTTTGCGACCTCTCGTAGTCTATATCCGTTCTTAATCGGTCATTGACGACCTGTTCGGAGTAAAAGGCGTAAAAAGCCACTCCCGCTGCAACTGCAAACAGGACCATCAGAACCCAGAGAAAGATGCTTCGCTGCTTTTCAGGGGGATTAGAAAGTATTATGGGCCGATAAACGGCGGCCGGGGGTGTCTCTGCAGGAGTTTCTTCTTTTTCGGATTCTACCGCGGGTGTTTTTTCCGAAGGTTGGCGTTCGATGCGTGCCAGGATCAGCTCTCTAACATAGTCGGGAGCGTCCGCTTCATTTACGGCTAATCCTATCTCGGCCGCTATATGCTTGAACTTATAGTGTTCCGCTTCGCAAACAGGACATCCTTCCCGGATATGAGCTTCGAAACTGTCTGCTTCATGCTGTGTTAGGATTCCGAGAGAAAAGAGAGCGGCTATTCCCCGTATTTCCTCGGTTGGTTTTTCATGAATCAATATCCTGTCCCCCTTTAGCGGTCTATGATCCTGTTTCACGCTCGTACAGAGGGCGAAACAATTCGTATAATTTGCTCATTCCGATACGGGTATACGTTTTTACTGCTCCCGTTGGTTTTCCGCTCCGAATTGCAATTTCACTGCAGCTCAGGCCGGTATAAAAAGCCCAGTCCAGGAATTCCTTTTGCGTGGAAGGCAGAGAGTCCAGAGAAGAACGGACGTGATTCTGCATGGCGGGGGCAACGGTCGTTTGGGAATCCGTTTCTCCTGAGTTCGAAAGATTCCGTTTCCTCCCTTCCCTGGTTGCATCCAGTCTCTTGATCGCGCATGTCCGGGCAATCGTTATGATCCACTCCAGCGGCATGAAGCTCTCAGGTTTGTAGGATGCAGCTTCGCTCCAGATCCGTGTGTAAACATCGAGTAGAGCTTCTTCAGCGGTGTTTTGTTTGGCCAGGATACGCAGCATGAGGCCGAAGATGAGACTGCTGGTGCCGTCATACAGGGCTGCAATGGCGGTCGAATCGCCTTCCCCTATTTTTTTGATAAGCGCTGAAAGTTCGGCGTTATCTAACTTAATTTTTTCAACAGCCTGATTTTCTTGAACCAATTTTTAACCTCGAATCGGAATAACGGTTGTTTTCTCCGGTAGAACAAATTATTTCAAACTGCCTTATCTTACACCAGTACATATATAATTCTTCGGTATAGATGAATAAAATATTAATGTTCAGCTCAATTTCTCGCAAGTCCCTCATGTGTTTGCGCTACCCGTAATTAAGACGGATAGAACATCTACAGGAAAATCCTGGGCGCCATCCGCACGGGGAACAAAATCGGCTTATGACCCTGTTTGTGCCCGCATCTCACTCAATACTTCTACCGCCGCCTTGGATTTATTTTGCGCTGCCGGGAGCGGCGGATTCTTCGATGTGTCTGTGTTCAAATCCCGCGAATTAAGCGCCTCGAAAGTTTGTGCGAAGATTGTTCGCTATTGTGTTTACAAAGCATGTCGATACTGCCGGAGGACATGTTTCGAAAAGCAACTGACGGTTTTTAACGGACCTGGGTATGGCAGGATCCCGGGGAAGGGAGCCGATTAATTGCAGATATACCGGTGGAGATTTGCTTGCATCGAAGAATTTTGAAATCACGCTCTGCAGGTGTTTGGCCACCGTAATCCCGTTCCGATCGGGATGTTCGGGATTTGCCTGATTGACCAGAAGCAGAAATTTATTCTTTTCGTAATACTGGTTGAGTACTTTAATGGAAGCGTAGGCGTCCATCAGGGCGGTCGGTTCCGGGGTGACTACAACGAGAATCTGGTGGGCCAGGGTTGCAAAGTAAAGAACCACTTCGCCCAACCCGGCTCCCACATCAAATAAAATGATGTCGTAGCGGTCTTCCAGATCGATCAGGAGCGCCTCCATTTTTTCAACCAGGTTTTTTGAAAGAACCGTATTTTCATGCAATCCCGATCCGGCCGGCAACAGGTCGAATCCTTTCTCGGTCTTTACCAAAACCTCATCCGGTCGGCAGGATCCTTGGAATATGTCCTGGATGGTGTGTTTCGGATCCAGTCCCAATATTATGTCAAGGTTGGCCAGGCCCAGGTCGGCATCCAGCACGAGGACGCGGTTGTCTGCAGCGGCCAATGCCGCTGCGAGGTTTGCCGTGATAACTGTTTTGCCGACCCCCCCCTTGCCGCTGATGACCGCAATACGACGAGCTTTTATATCACCTGCCATCTGTATTTTCCTCGCTCAATAAATCCATCAGAATGGATCTTTCTTCCTGTGTGACCATTGTGCTCAGGAACGGCGGATGGCACAGATGCGCTCTTCCCGAGCGTTTTGCCCTGTACATTTCACGGTCCGCCTCCGACAACAATTCGCCGGAACTGCCTGCATGGCATAGCTCCGTCCACACAAGACCGACACTGGATGTGATGCGCAAATCCTGACCATTTACGATAATTTCGAGCGGATTCAGGGCATTGTGAATTCGGATGGCAGCACGGAGAGCGTCTTCAGGCGCAGATTCCGGAAGGATCACTGCAAATTCTTCACCTCCGATTCGTGCCGCCGTATCCATACTTCTCAAATTCTGCATAATATTTACTGCGACGGACTGAATGACACGGTTTCCCGCCGCATGACCGTATCGGTCATTGACACCCTTGAAATGATCGATATCCAGCACCATCAAACCACAGGCTTTCCCTGTCCTGAGGCTGCGCTCGATCTCTCTTGACAATACCACGTGGAAGAACGTTGCATTGACCAGCCCCGTCATGCCGTCATGAACCGATAGGTCGCATAATGCGTCGATGACATTCTGTATCTGCTCGTCGGAGTTATTCGTATACAGTTTCGGATCTTCCCTGCCGGCGTGCCGCAGGATCCGGAGTGCGGCGGTAAGATCGTATCGCCTTTTATCCTCGAGCCGGTCTCCGCTTATCGGTCCTAATTTAATGCGTTTTTTCCGCATCTCTCACATACTTTCATCAGCAACGGGTCGGGGCAGACATTTGTTGTTCCGCAACCTGGTAACCCGCAGACTGGCATCCAAACCTATCCCATCCGGCGCATCCGTCCGGAATCCGGTTTTTCTGATCATTATTTCTTTTCGGCTAAAATCAGAATTTCGGCAGTAATATTTTTAAAAAACAAGAGTAGTAAAGACAATAAGATCATTATTTACAGTATTTATGGGGATGCGGTTTCATGGGCGGCCATGAAGCGGAGTCCGGTAAATTCGGGCGAGGAGAGACCGGCAAGACTGAAATCAATTTGGATCGAATCTGTTTCTCATCTTGGTGCTTGCATCCTGTATCCGGCTTCCTGCATAGTCAACACGTCGGGTTGCAATAAATTAATGAAGAGTTTCCGTGCGATTGCCGTCGCCGGTTCCATGAGGGTTGAATGCCTGCGTTTCGATTCATCCATACGTCGGATATCCATCTGGATACCAGTTTTTCCGGATCAGGATTTCCCTCCCGACTGGGGGATCGAAAGAGAGAGGCGATTCGCGGAACGTTTCGCCGGATTATGGACGACGCGCGCCAACAGGATGTTGACCTGGTTCTTATCGCCGGAGACCTTTTTGAATCAGAGCGTGTTACCCCCGACACTGTGGAGTTTATAAGGAAGCAGTTTGAAGGGCTTGGTAGCATCCGCGTATTTATCGCGCCGGGAAATCACGATCCCTTTATTCCCGGTTCTCCCTACAGGGAGGAATCCTGGCCGGATAATGTTTACATTTTCAGTGAAGAGGCGTTTCACTCGGTCGAGATCCCTCAACTTGGCATCCGGGTGACCGGATTCGGATTCGAACGGCCTCACCTGGAAGATCGCTTTTTTCAAAAACTGCCGGTTCTGTCGAAGGATCTCTTCAACATTATTTTGTCCCATGGATCCAATACCGGCCGGATTCCTGCGGGTAAATCGAGGCATGGGCCATTTACAATAGGAGAGATTGCAGGGAAGAACATTCAGTATTGCGCTTTGGGGCATTATCACCAGCAGCAGCAGTTGCCGAATCCGGTGGACGATACGCCCGCCTGGTATTCGGGGATTCCCGAAGGGCGCGGATGGGACGAAACAGGCCCATGCGGATACCTGTTCGGGGAATTTACCGACGGAAATCTTGCGGTCGAAAACAGAACCTGCAATCAATATGCGCTGAATATCCTGGCTGTCGATTGCGACTCCTTTTCGACCCGGGAACAGATTCTGGATGCCGTTCTCAATCGGCACGAGGATGTATTCGATTCGAATACCATCCTGCGCGTTCGACTTGCCGGCGCACTGGATCCCAAACTGGATCTTTCCATTCCGGAACTTGATGAGAGGCTGGCGGGACATGCCTTGTACATCCAGTGGGATGACCAGACCCATCCCGCCTGGGATTTCGAGTCGCTCTCCCATGAGAAAACCCTTCGGGGAAGGTTCGTCCAGAGCCTGAACGAACGTATCGACGCGGCGTCGGGGGAAGAGAAAATACGCCTGGAGCGTGCCCGGCTTTACGGTATTCAGGCACTTAGCGGACATGCAGTGAGGCTTCGGTGATTTTTCTAGACAGCCATATCCTGGGTTTTGGGAAGCTCAGGGATATAAAACTTCACTTTGAAAAAGGGATGAACCTTGTTTTTGCCGCAAATGAGGGAGGGAAATCCACCCTTCAGCAGTTCCTTATCGGCTTACTTTACGGGCAGCTCCGTCCCGACCTGAAAATCCAGAGGAGACTGGATGCGTGGGTTGAGAGATATAAACCCTGGGTTGGACAGGATTACGGAGGAATGCTTCACTGCCGTGTGGCGGATAGCCGGGATCTGGAAATCCGCCGGTCGTTCGGGCGTGACGAAAATCGAATCGAGATCCGTACATCGACCGGCGAGGATATTACCCGGCAATACGAACAGCAGCGTAACGGGGAAATCCTTTTCGCCAGGCACCATTTCGGTCTTCCCAAGGAACTTTACGAGTCCGTCGGGATAATCCGGGAGAACCGGGCTACAGAAATCCCCAGCCGTGAAACAATTCGGGATCGGATCGCCAATCTAGCCCATTCCGGAGACGAGGAACTCTCCATCCGTCAAAGCATTGCCAGTCTTGAAGAAATGCTCGATTCCATCGGATCCGAACGCGCTCCCACGAAACCCTACAAGCAGACAATGGATCTTGTACAGAATCTGCAGTCCGAACAAAAGGGATTGGACGAGCGGCGAGTCCAGTTTCAGGAGTGGCTGGAAGAGCGAAACCGTCTTGCTGCCGAAGTCCGGCGGTTGAATCGCGAGCTTACTCAAACCCGGATTTCTCTCCTGGAGGCACGGCGCCGGGATATGGCTTCAAGGATTGATTCCCTGTCAGATATCGACAGGGATATTTCCGGGCTCAAGGAAGAAATAGAGTCCATGGGAGCTCGTGAAGACTTTCCTGTGGACTGCCTGGATGCATTGAATCAGCTTGTCGGCGCCCGCGACAGTATAGCCCGGCACCTGCAGGAGGTCCGTGCCGAAAAAGAAACGGCTCTGTCCCGGTTGGCCCAGGCGGAATCGGAGCGCCGGGAACTATCATCTTATGCCTCGCTGTCCGAGAGTGCGGAATCTGAAAAGATCACAGAGTGGTTCGTGAGTTATCTCAGCCTGTCGCTTCAAAAGGATGGACTTAAAAAGACTTCCGACCGTTTGCGGAGTGAGGCACAGGACCTGGAGAAACGCTTGAGCAAGCTTTGTCCCGCTCTGGCGGATCTGGAAACCGATTGGCAGAGTTTTGCCCGCGAGGCTGCGGAAGACGAACAGACCGCTTCCCGGAAGTGCTCGACATTGTCGGAAAATGTGGCGCAGCAAAGGTCAAAAATGACGGTTGCGTTGCGGACAGCCTTCAACCGGAGGTTCCTTGCCGTAATATTGCTGCTGGCAACCGCTGCACCTTTTGCGCTGCGTCATTGGGCCCGATTCGAAAGCTTTCCCGGATGGTTTGAGTATGTATTGGGGGGCGTTTGCCTGATGCTCTCGGTGCTGATGTGGCTTGTCGCCGAAAAATGCGCTAAAGGGGGACGCGAAATACAACAGAAGATCCGGGACCTGGAAATGGAGCAGGATAGAATCAGGGAGGAGGGGGAGAGTAAACGCAGAAGGCTGGACGAAGTGATTGAGAACTCGGGTTGCCGGGACCTGGATGGTTTTTTGGCGGGCGCCAAAAGAAGCGAACAGGATCGACGGAAACTGGAGGATATATACGCCCGACTGGAGGAAACGGAACTTCAGAGCCAAAGCCACGAAAAGCAATCGGATGAAACATATCAAATGCTGAAAGACAGCTTGGCTAAAGCCGGCCTTTCCTGCTCGCCCGGCAACCTGAAATTTCAGATTGATATTCTACGCCAAAATTTACGGCGATTCCGCGAACTGGATGGAAATTATCAGCGCTGCGTGCATAAGGCCGATTCGTTGAAAACCAAGGCGGTCGCCCTGGACGGGGAATACACCGAGAAACGCAACAGGATTCATGCGCTGCTGGTTCAGGCCAGGGTCGATACGCCTGAAGAATTCCGGGGCGAGTGCCTGAAACGACAGAAGTCGATCGAACTTATAGAGAAGCAACAGTCGCGCAGTCGTGAATTCAAAAGGCTGGCGGAAGGGCGTACGCTGGAACAGTGGAAAGAGGCTTTACTGGAGTTGGGGGCGCAGCAGGAAAATCATCTTGCGGAAAAGGATGAAAACGCTGGAAAGTTGAATGCGGATGTCGAGTCCGATATACCCTGCCTCCCGTATCTGCCTGCGATTGCAGAGCTGGAGGAAAAGGAGAGGCATATTGCATCCCGGCTTTCGGATGCGCGCCAGGAGCACGCGCGTTCCGTGGAAAAAGTGAGGGGCGCTTTCCAGAATTACCGGTCCATGTCCGAAATTGACGAAGATCTTGGCATTGCCGAAGCAAAATTCCGGGAACTTGAGAGAAACCGCGCGGCACTCGGCATGGCACTNNCGGTACGAAGAGGTCAAGATCGATCCGGATTTCCAGGTTTGGGCGCGGGAAAAAGAAACCGGCGAACTGCGATCGGCCGATCAGTTGAGCCGAGGAACCCAGGATCAGCTTTATTTCGCCATACGGTTCGGTATCCTGGACCTGGTGTCGAACGAAGACGAGACCTGCCCCTGCCTGCTGGACGAGCCCTTTGCCGCTTACGACCGCTCCCGACTGCTTGAGGCATGCAATATACTGGTCCAGGAATCCGCTCACCGTCAATTGATCCTCTTTACCTGCCGTGAAGACCTGCTCGATATAGTCCGGCAGCACAACGCTCATATCATCCGTTTGGATTCGGAAGAATAAACGAAAATCCGATCTCTGTCCGGGACGATAACCTCCCTCCTGATTCCTGTTCGCGGCCCGTTATTTTTCTTGGAGGTTTATAGGCTGCGCTCTGCCTGAAAACAGTCGGCGGAAGCCTGTGAGAAAAGCAGGCGTGTTGTCTCATGTCTGATGCTATACTGCAGCAACTGTTTTCGAGCTTCAGGAAGGAGATGCCGATGCCGCCTCGTAATTTCTACGGTTGGAAGCTGCTGTCCGCTCTGTGGATCATTGTTTTCATAAACCTGGCTTTCCCGATATACGGATCCAGGGGTGTCGAGGCGGTGATGATGCAGGATCTGGATCTGAATCGACAGACCCTTGGTTCGATATTTTCCATCTTCACCATTATGTCGGGTCTTCCCGGGCCCCTTGTAGCTCTCTGTGTCGGCAGGTACGGTATCCGCCTCACCATGCTCACCGGCAGCCTGCTAGTTGTCGTCGGTTCCATTTTAATGGCTACGGTTGTAAACAGCGGACTATTGGCGGCCATGGTATTCGGCATTGTGGTCGGCATCGGAGTGGTTATGGGAGGCGTGATCGCCGCCCAGGTCGGGCTTGTGAAGTGGTTTGTTCGAAAACGCGCCTTCACCCTGGCCATTCTGAGCTCGGCGACCGCAGTCGGCGGTTTCATTGCAGCACCCCTTCTGAACCGGGTGATCGAATTCGGCGGTGGAAGCTGGCGCGTGGGTTGGTGGTTTATGGCCGTGCTGTCCTGTTTTGCTGCAGTGATCGCCGTCCTTTTTGTCAAAGAATCACCGGAGGATCTGGGTCAGGTTCCCGACGGAAGCGCTGAGGATGCAACATCTGCAACGGACAAGGGTGGGACCGGACACAAGCGCGCCATGGTCCATAGGACAACGGAAACCTGGACGTACCGTGAATCGTTGTCCGGTCCGGTCTACTGGCTGCTGATGGTCTGCCAGATGGGTGTGAGCTGGGGATTTGTCGTTTTTCTCAGTCATGGAGTCGCTCATTTGATGGATCTGGGGCATACACGCGATGCCGGAGCGTGGGCGATCAGCCTGATGGCGCTGATCGGACTGCTGGCTAAGGTAATTGTCGGTGTGTTTGGAGACCGGATCGAGCCACGATATATCTGGGCCTGTTTTATCGGTATATTCGGAGTCGGCCAGGTGCTGGCCGTGCAGGCTGATTCTACGATGCTGTTGGTCTTCGTGGCCGCCTGCATCGGGATCGGCTTCAATGGAGGGGTTGTCTGTCTTGCAACTGTATTGAGCAATTATTTTGGCACCAAGCCGTTTGCCTCCTTAACCGGACTGACGATTGCTGTCAATACGACCATGGGAGCCATTGCCCCTTTTATTGCCGGCCGTTTGTACGACAATGGTTATGGCTACCAGGGAGTGTTTTATACGATTGCAGTCTGGTGCGCCGCCGGCACCGTCATAATGTTTATGATTAAACCCCCTTTTAAAAAGCAGGTTCCGAATATTTGAAAAACCGGGAACCCGGCGGATTTATTGTCTTCCGAATCCTTTTGTATCTAATTCTTGATTGCCGCGCCCGGACGAATTATTCTACTGCCCTCTATTGGGGAGAAATGAAGCCATAATAACTGTTTGAGGAGGAAGCTTCCATGACCGTAAAAGTGTTTCTTAACGAGGATGAAATTCCAAGACAGTGGTACAACCTGGCGGCCGATCTGCCAAGCCCGATGTTGCCTCCATTGGGGCCGGACGGAAATCCGGTTTCGCCCGATATGCTGGCGCCGGTGTTTCCAATGAATCTGATCGAACAGGAGGTGAGCCAGGAGCGTTGGATCGATATTCCGGAAGAAATCCTTGAAATTCTATATCAGTGGAGGCCGTCTCCTCTTCATCGGGCCACTTTCCTGGAAAAGGCGCTGGGTACCCCTGCGAAAATCTACTATAAAAATGAAGGCGTCTCGCCGGCCGGCAGCCACAAGCCCAACACCGCGGTGGCTCAAGCATGGTACAACAAGCAGTTCGGCATTAAGAAACTCACCACCGAAACCGGAGCCGGACAGTGGGGCAGCGCCCTCTCCTTTGCCTGTGCTTTGCTTGGCCTGGAATGCAAAGTATTCATGGTACGGATCAGCTTTGATCAGAAACCTTTCCGCAAACTGATGATGCAGACGTGGGGCGGCAAATGCGTTGCCAGCCCGAGCGAGGAAACCCAGGCGGGCCGGGACATCCTGGCGAAGCTGCCCGACACTCCCGGAAGTCTCGGCATCGCCATCAGTGAAGCCGTGGAAGCGGCCGTGACGGATCAATCCGGAAAGACACGCTACTCCTTGGGGAGCGTTCTGAACCACGTCCTGCTGCATCAGACCATCATCGGCCTGGAAGCCAAAAAGCAGCTGGAAAAGATCGGTGAAAAGAAGGTGGATGTTGTCATCGGCTGCGCCGGCGGCGGCAGCAATTTCGCCGGCCTTTCGTTTCCGTTTGTCGCGGACAAAATCAACGGAGCTGAAATTGACATTATCCCGGTAGAGCCGGTTTCCTGCCCGACACTGACGCGCGCGCCCTTCTCATACGATCATGGCGATACCGCCCAGATGACACCTCTTTTGCCCATGTATTCATTGGGGCATAACTTCATTCCTCCTCCGATCCACGCCGGCGGGCTCCGATACCACGGTATGGCCCCGCTGGTGTCGCAGGCGGCCGTAGAAGGATTGATCCGGCCCATTGCATTGCCACAGTTGGAGTGCTATGAAGCGGCCGTGATGTTTGCCAGAACCGAGGGGATCATCATCGCGCCGGAAACCAGCCACGCCGTGGCCTGTGCGATACAGGAAGCCAAGAAAGCCAAGGAAGAGGGGAAGGAAAAGACGATTCTGTTCAACCTCAGCGGGCACGGTCTCCTGGATCTCTACGGGTATTACAAGTACTTCCTGGGAGAGCTTACCAATTACGATCTCCCGGATGAAGAGTTGCAGAAATCCCTGGAATCGATGAAGGGCTTTCCGCCGGCCCCCCAGAATCGAACCGGCAAATGGTAGCGGTATAACGAACGATGACTAAAATCCGGATTACCGTTTTTGATGATAAAGAAGGATACTGCAGGATTCTCGGGCATCATCTGCGTTTTTCCTATTGCCGTTCGTGCCAGGAAGGAATGCCTTGCTTCAAGATTCTGGACTGCTGGTTTGAAAAGATCGATGTTCAAAAGTTCATTGAAGAAAATTATTCCGCTGAAGAAATAGAACGATTCCTCCAGACGCCGAAACCTAAAATGCAGACTCTGATGACGCTCATTCAGCGGGCACAAGAAAGGATGCAGAGGGATTAAGTCTAAGAGGATTGAAAGAAGGATGAAGGGGCGAACACAAAGTTCGCCCCTTTTTGTTTTGGTGATGGTGCAGAGCCTGCCGGCTACAACCCCTTGGTAAAGGTTATGACGATAGTATTGCCTTCCGGTCTGTTGGATGCGTCAACCTCGAACAAATATCGACCGGTTACAAAAAACATCTTGTTGGGAAACGCGAAAGTGACTTCCGGTCCCAGCGCCGTGGCGTGATCTTTCCTGTCCCCTGAAGAGTCGTTGCTGGCTGCGGTGGTTGCCATCTGGTGGTATCCAGCGAGGCCCAGTTCCATGGTTTTGGTAACACCCTTGCTGATGCCCCAGTCGACGGTCCAGTACTGGCCGGGTGTAATGCCTGTTTCGTCCTGTTCCTGGTTGAATTCGTAACGGTTGAGAGCGGACAGAGACCATGTTTTCCCTTCATCGGGATAATACGTGATCCCTCCGGTCAGCATCTGGGTCCAGAAACCCTTGCCCGGTGCAACCGGATCCGACGGGCTGAAATCGCCTGAAGGCGCCCAGAAACCGTAGCCGACCGCCGCGTCGAATTTCTGCTTATGCCAGGATATCGTGATCGGTTCAACGAAGATATCCGCCAGGCTGAAATCGCTGGCGCCGAATTCCACGAAACTAAGATCCTGGTAGGCGAACGGTACGATGATGTCCATGCCGTAGAAACCGCCCAGGATCTGCTTGTTGGTGATCCATACAAGACGGGGCACCTGAACATAGGCCATAAGATCGAATTCCGGAGGCCCTTCGGGAAATTCATCGGCAAAGTAGATATAGTTGTAGTCCCTGAAATAAAGGCCGGGCGGCGGCAGTTGAGGGCCTTTGATGCCTTCCGCTCCGGCAGGGTAGTGCGTTTGTGCTTGTGCGAGACCCCCCAATGCAATGAACGTGCATAAGAGGACGGCGACTGTTCTAATTTTCATTTTCATCTCCAGATTTGTAAAGAACTCAACCACTGACGGCCACTTCGATTTGAAGCATCCTGGAATAGGAGCCTCAATAATGCGCTAGCGATGCTTCGAGCTTTCGACTGCCATTACGGCTGCAGTCCATGATGCCTGTCGTTGGCAAGCCGCTTAATGTCGGGAGGTAAAATAGCATAAATGCGGTGGAATCTTTACAATATCTTCATATTCAATAAAAACCGTCCAAGGTCGAGGCCGATAGGAATCGGTTGCAGGCAAAGCACGGTGAGCGATCCCGCATGGTTGGTAATATTGGTTTCTATGGCACGGCCGGTTGATTTAAAACGCTTCCATGGTACGGCGTGAAAAATCTCCTTGGATAGGCGTCAGACGGTATCGGTATTTTAATGGCTGGTTGCCGTCTATGCGGTATTGGAGAAGAGGGAATGCATTTTCGGTCCAGCTGTCTACACCGCCTACGCCCATCTGTTTCAGATCGAGATTCAGGTAGACCTGCGGATGGCGAACCAGTTTAAAGGTATAATCCGCCTCTTCGATTTCATTCTTGGGATAGTGGTAAGCACTGACGCTTAAAAGGGAGGACCCGACCGCCAGCAAGCCGATTCCGTCCTTGTTGGTCAGCGCCACCCAGCGCACATCCACCTTGTTGCTGTTCTCCTGGGGTTTTGAGAACTCGTTCCATTGCCCGTCCACCGTGGATTGGTAGATGCCGACACGCTCATAATTCCGATCGATATAGGTCGGTGCCGGACCGCGACCGTACCAGGCGATATTTTCCAGTCCCGGTGACAGAATCAGTTCTGTCCCGAACCGGGGCATCATGGGAACTTTTTGTTCGGCGGGCGTATAGGAACTTTCAACTATTACATCACCATTGCCGTAGACAAGGTATGTCGTTGTGTAGGAATCGTCTGCCTCGTCCAGTTTGCCCCGAACCGTAATTCGGGCGCTCTTATCATCTATTCTTTCTACCAGGGCGGAATCTGTTTCCAATGCGGATCCCTGGTCGCGCCAAATTGTATAATCCCGGGAAGGATCTGTTTTGGCCCGGTAAGGGGACTGCCAGGCGCCCCTGTCATTGTCTGTCATCGCCCGCCAGAAGTCCGGACGCGGCCCGCGGTCGAGCAGCCTTATTCCTTTATAGAAATAGTCTGCGATCAGGCCGGAATGAGAGTCGAAAGTCATGGTGAAATCGCGGCCGTAAAATTGCACCTTGTCGTTTTCGCTGTCAATGACGAGACGATTTTCAACCGCCGGTGCTTTCAGTCCAGGCGCGTATACGGGCAGCTTGTACTGTTCCCAGGCAATTTCATGGCCCTTCTCCGCCCAGGGAGTGCGGTTCTTTAATACAAAACTAAGGTTGAGCCAGTATTCCATCCCGGGCTCGGGATCGATTTCCGGAATCGGGGCTGCAAACTCCTTCGCCTGGTGCGGTTCGATATCCAGTTCCGGCAGTATGCCATCGGCAATGGTTTTTCCTCCAGCCTTCACCTCCCATCGGCATTCTGCGATTTCCCTGGCATTGATGAAGTCAAACTGGTTTTCTATTTCAATGCGGCCCGATTTCAGGTCTATGGTTTTTGCATGCAGGTAACGGTAGACGTACTTGATCGCCCAGAGCCCGCCGTGGACGTCCCGGTCCGCGCCCACCAGGCCGTTCATACAGAAATTATTATCATTGTATATACCTGCTGGATTTTCCCACCAGCCGCCATAGGCGATGAATTTATCTGTGCCGGAAGATCTACGGTACTCTTCCGGGACCGGTTGGCGGATACCCTGGTCGGCCCAGTCCCAGACAAAGGCTCCGATCGTATTGGCTCCAGAATAGAAAAAGTCCCAGTATTCCTTCAGGGCGCCGTTGCTGTTGCCCATCGAGTGCGTGTATTCGACCAGCATATACGGTTTTTCGGGACGATCGGCTGCGCGTTTTACGGCTTCTTCCGGCGTGGGATACATCCAGGAGCTGATATCTGTATGTGCGGCGTCATACCTGCTGTTCCCTTCGTAATGAAAGGGCCGGGACGGATCGCGCTGCTTGGACCAGCCGTACACAGTCGCGGCATTGGGGCCGTCGCCCAGTTCATTTCCCAGGGACCAGATGATGACCGACGGGTGGTTCTTGTCCCGCTCCACCATNNCGCTCGAACCGGTCCAGGTAGAGAGGTTCCCATTCGGGATCGTTGGTCAGCCGGTTTTTATTGTTGAGCCCGTAGGCATGGGTTTCGAGGTTTGCTTCGTCGATCACGTACAATCCATACCTGTCGCACAATGCATACCATTCGGGTGCGTTCGGGTAATGGGATGTCCGGACGGCATTNNACCCGCTGTCCATTTATCCAAAGCTGGGAATTACGGATTTCGACTTCACGGAAGCCGATATCGGCTGGAATGACTTCAATGGTTTTGCCCTTGGAGTCCTTCAGTGTCAGCAACAGCTTGTACAGGTACGGCGTTTCGGTTGACCATTTATTTACGCTAGTAAAGGAAGTGGAAAGTTCAATTTCATCCTCCGATTTTCCGGCCCAAAGCTGCGTGGTAAGTTGGAGTGTTACCTGTTTGCCGGAGGCGTCAAGCAAATCAAGTTCAATGGAGCCGGCTTCCAGGTTTCCTCGATAATTGACGATCTCTGCATGGAGCCGGAGTGTTGCATTAAGGGAATCGGTATCCACACTGGTCCTGACTTCGAAATCTCGGATGTGCTGATTTGATGTGCTCCAAAGATAGACGTCGCGGTATATGCCGCTCAGATGAAACATATCCTGGTTTTCAACGAAGGCGCCGTCGCTGAAACGGTACACTTCCACGGCGATTATATTCTTTCCCGGCTTTACATATGAGGTGACGTTGAATTCGGCATCCGTGCGGCTGTCTTCGTTGTACCCGACCTTCCGTCCGTTTACCCATAGGTAGAATGCGGAATCCACGCCGTCGAAATGAAGGAAGACCTGCCTGCCGTCCCAGTCGCTAGGAACCTCGAAAACGGTTCGATACGAGCCGACCGAATTGCGTTCCTTCGGGACAACCGGCGGCCCGTTGGTATCCATTGGGAACGGATAGCGGACGTTGGTGTAAATGGGAATATCGCATCCATGAAGCTGGTAGTTGGAGGGCACCGGAATCGTCCGCCATTGGCTGTCGTCATAGTCTTGCCTGTAAAAATCCGTCGGTCGATCGTTGGGTTTGTCGGAGCAATGAAATTTCCAGGATCCGTTCAGGGATTGAAACCACGGGGATTGTGTCCGGTCGCCCTTTTTAGCCTGTTCGGTCGATTCATAAAGCATCATCGTGGCATGAGGTTTCTCGACATTGACTTTAAACACCGACAGGTTGTCCCATTCGGGCCGCTCCTGGGCATGTGTCGCTAAAATACAGAATGTAAGAAGAAGTACCGGAATTTTATATCCCATAAAACCCCTTTCTATCGTATCTATGACAGCTAAGTACGGAACTTTTTCAGGATGTATGCCAGATGCTGCCGGGTGTCGATATATAGATCTCTCAGGATTTTTTTTCGTTCGGTGCGCCATGACAGGTAAAACGGCACCATGCATCCGCACCGGTCACAGTCCGCCTTGTCCCCCATCATACACTTTGCTTTTCTTCTCCCGGTCGTATCCAGCGCCACGCCTTTTGTCAGGAACAGACAACGGTCCGTAACCGATTTTGCATTGTCCCGTTTCATGAGCTCCAGAACGCGCGTATCCATCTGAATGAAATCGCCATAGCTCCGATGCTTCAGTTCAATCAGCCGATCCAGAATCCGGTCCCGCGCCCCCCACCCCGGAAACAACGGATCTTCGATGGATTCAAAGGGAGTGTAGAAGCTGAATAAAAATCCTCGGACGCCCACATCCTTCCATTCGTCCAGCACCTTTTCCACGCAGTGCATGTTCTCGGATGAAATGCAGTAGACCATAGTGACATCCAGTTCCGGTCGGCGGGCATGATTTTTTATCTTCTGATAAATGTTCCTTTTGTTTCGAAGTACTTCATGCGTCTTTTCGTCACCGTCCAGGGAAATATGAAAACTCACATCAGGCCAGTCCGGTAGCGGGATTAATCCGTTCGTGACCACCAGGTTGTTGGAAAAAAAGGATTTTGCTTTTTCGATGAGATCCTTTCGAAGCAGGGGCTCTCCGCCCACCCAGGTTACGGACCGGGTTTTGCTGTAAACTCCGCTAGCAAGTTCCCTGCACCGGCGCAACCATTGTTCGTCGGTTATGTCCTGAGGGATCTCCTGTGCGTAGAAATAACAGTGTTTGCAACGAAGATTGCACCTTCCGGTTACGTCAATGGAGCCGAACCCATCTTTGGGAAACCCCATGACCATGAACAAAGCCCTGGGGATCACGCTGTTTTTCAGTAATGACAGTGTGCTTGTATAAACCATGGGCTGCCTTGCGGGTAGCTGTAATACTCCCGGTAACGTGGCGTCCATCTACGATGCATGAACCCGATTTATTGTAACCAGTCAGGATTATACATAAGATTGGGCGTTAAAACGTGAACATCTTGAAATTGCGGAAATACTTAGCAGTCTAAAGTTGAAGGTCTGAAAACGGTGTCCATAGAGATCAATCTACAGGGCTGGAGTGATGAGATTGCGATAACCGGTTGCCGTTCTGATAGGCTGTGGTAAGTTTTACGTAAAACGTTTGGCGGTCCGTGGTAAAAGTACAACGCAACGCTTGCGTTGCGCTGCATTAGACTCCTCCTCGCGCCTTGAGCCTGCCTCGCAAGCCCTATGCGCGCGACCTGTTGCACTTTTACCACGGGCTGTTAGCGTCTCGACGTTCCATGTGCGATTTTCAAAATGTAACGATTTTTATTTACTTCAGATAAGCCAACAATGTATCGCGAAATCCCCGGAGTGATGAAAAAGTGTCGTTGACGGCGCTGGCTTCGTATCCGCTGTGGACCATGCAGTCGGCGCATCTGGGATTGCCCGATTCTCGTCCGTAATGACTCCATTCGGTTTTTTCCAGCAGTTCGGCGAATGTTTCGAAATACCCGTCCTGCAGAAGGTAACATGGCTTCTGCCAGCCGAAAAGGTTGTAGGCCGGCATGCCCCAGGGTGTGCAGTCAAAATCCCGTGCGCCCATCAGGTACTGTAGGAAGAGAGGGCTCTGGTTGAATTTCCAGCGTCTGTTGCCATTAGTCAGGACTGAAGAGAAAATCCGGATGGTTTCGGTCCTGGCAAGGAAGTGCTCCTGGTCGGGTGCTTTTTCGTAGCTGTAGCCGGGAGAGAGTGTCAAGCCCTCAATTCCGAGATCCGTCATCTCGTTAAAGAAAGCGCGTACGGAGGAGGGATCCGCGTCGTTGAAAAGCGTTGTATTGGTAGTCACCCGGAAGCCTCTCGCGAGCGCTTCACGAATGCCTTCAACCGCTTTGTCGTAAGTGCCTTCCCGGCAGACGGAACGGTCGTGGAATTGCCGCTGCCCGTCCAGGTGGACGTTGATTGTGAAATATTTATCCGGACGGAAGATATCGAGTTTCTCCCGGAGCACCAGTGCGTTCGTACAGAGATAAACGTACTTTCTGAGCGAGACCAGGCCTTCTACAATATCGGCGATCTGCGGATGCAACAGGGGTTCGCCTCCTGGGATGCTGACCATGGGCGCGCCGCATTCCTCCGCGGCCCTGAAACACTGCTCGGGAGTCAGGTGCCGCTTCAGGATGTCGGAAGGATACTGGATCTTGCCGCATCCCGCACATGACAGGTTGCACCGAAACAGCGGTTCGAGCATTAAAACCAGCGGATAGCGTTTCCTTCCGGTCGCTTTCTGTTTCGTAACATACGAGGTTACGGCAACCATCTGTGATATCGGTATGCCCATTGCGTTCCTTTCCATTGCCGACTTAATGATCGTATCGCATCTTTTGGCGTACTCCAAAAAAATCGTGGCTATGGACGCAACGGTCCTTATCGTGATAGCCTTCGCACCATGATCGCTCCTGTACTCAATGAAGGGGCGCTGGCCCTTATAGGAAATACTCCGCTTATCCGGTTTCAGCGTCTCTGTCCGAATCCCGAAGTTGAAATCTGGGCCAAGCTTGAATGCCACAATCCCGGAGGTTCCGTAAAAGACCGCATTGCCAGGTCGATGATAGAAGCGGCTGAAAAGTCGGGCGATCTTACACGGGACAAGATCATCCTGGAGGCGACCAGCGGCAACACGGGCATCGGGCTGGCTCTTGTAGGCTCGATTAAAGGATACAAAGTGCTGCTTGCCATGAGCGAGGCAGTCAGCCAGGAGCGCTGCCAGATCCTGTCCGCTCTGGGAGCGGAGTTCCTGCGAACGCCGGCTCGTCTTGGAACGGACGGGGCTATTGAGGCGGTATATCGGCTGCAGCGGCGCGAGCCGGGAAAATACTTTATTCCCGATCAATACAACAATCCTGCGAATCCCCTTTCACACTACAACGGCACCGCAATCGAAGTCTGGGATCAGACCGGGGGACGGATTACACACCTGGTGGCAACGATGGGAACGTCGGGAACACTGATGGGAATGAGCCGCCGGTTTAATGAACTCAACCCGGAAATAAAAATTATCGGAGTGGAGCCGTATCTGGGGCATAAAATCCAGGGGCTCAAGAATATGAAGGAAGCCTATCGCCCGGGCATTTTCGACCGCGGACGCCTGGATAAGAAAGTCAATATTCATGATGAAGATGCCTATGCCACTTCCCGTCTTCTTGCCCGTGAAGAAGGCCTGTTTGTCGGGATGAGTTCCGGGGCAGCGGCGTATGAGGCGATCCAGCTGGCGAAGGAATTACCGAAGGGTGTAATCGTTGTTATTCTCCCGGACGGCGGCGAACGCTACCTCAGCACGACACTTTTCCGTGCCTCAATCACCGAAATCCGAAGAGAACCGAAACTGGAACTGTATGACACGCTGACGCGGGCGCAACGAAAATTCGAGCCTCTGGTTCCGGGGAAGGTTTCCATGTATTCCTGTGGGCCGACCGTCAATGCCGAGCCGACCCTGGGGCTCCTTAGAAGGGTTGTGGTGGCCGACCTGCTGCGGCGATACCTGGAATACTGCGGCTTTGAGGTCAAGCATGTTATGAACATTACCGATCTCGACGACAACACCATCCAGGAATCCATAAAACGAGGGATTCCTTTAAAGGAGCTGACGGATCAGTATACGACCGAGTTTATGGAGTGCCTCAACCAGCTCGAGGTGAAGCATGCCTGGAAATACCCCCGGACATCGGAACATATCGATGATATGGCCGCATTGACCCGCAGGTTGATCGACAAGGGTTATGCCTATGAGAGACTGCGCAGCGTCTATTTCAATATCGGGAAGTTCCCCAAGTACGGCGCATTGAGCGGACTCGATTTTTCAAAGATCAAAGTGGGCGCAACCGTGGATCTTGACGAGTACGACAAAAACGATCCCCGTGATTTCACACTGTTTAAACGGGCAACGCTGGCCGAGATGTCCCGCGATATCTTCTTCGAAACAGACTGGGGGAATGTGCGGCCCAGCTGGCACGTTCAGTGTGCGGCCATGGCCATGCGTTACCTGGGGGAGGAATTCGACATTCATACCGGCGGAACCGACATCCTGTTTCCGCACAACGAGAACGAGATCGCCCAATGCGAAGTCCTTAACGGAAAAGGGCCTGCACGGTACTGGGCACACTCGGAACTGGTGCTCGCCGGCGGCAAGAAGATGTCCCGGTCCGCAGGGAATGCCGTAACTCTGAAGGAAATCGAGCAGCGGGGATATCCGGCTCGTGTGATCCGGTATCTTATTGTTTCCGCGCACTACCGGCAACCGCTTTCCTATTCCGAGGAAAAGCTGAATGCCGCCCTCGCCGCCCTGCGTCGCATCGATGCGTTCGTAATCCGACTCCAGCGATGTACGGGAGAGCGGCGAAGTGATACGGTCAAGGGGCTTGTGGAGGAAACCCTGACTTCTTTTGAAAGCGCCATGGAGGCGGACCTTAATGCGCCCATGGCGATGGGGGCGATCTTCACCCTGATTCGGAAGGTGAATCAGCAGTTTACGGCGGGCGAATTGTCCAAGGAGGATGCCTCGCTTGTTCTGGATGCGCTCGCAAGGATCAACGCTGTCCTGGCACTAATCGATTTCAATCCGGCGGGAACGGAATACGAGGATCCGGAGATCGAACAAATGGTAAACCGGCGCGATGAAGCCCGGGAGAGGAAGGACTACGAAGAGGCGGACCGGATCCGCGAGGATCTCAAAAAGCGCAAGGTCGTTCTGGAAGATACCGTCTATGGAACGATGTACTGGATAGAAAACGACTAAAAAAATAGAAGCCGGAAGTCCGCCGTTAATAACGAATCCGGGCTGTTATAATCTTCAATTTTCAATCCCATGTTGTGACGTTTATATCGAATGCCGGTGGATTTTCCATGTGTTTTTTCACCGAGCATTTTTCTGCCGCCCGTATGATGGCGGAAGAGTATTTCTGCGGAAATTCTTCGGGGAGCTGTATTTCCATACAAATCTTTTCGACCATATGTGTCGTTTCATTGCGCTCGACGCATTGTTTCAGACGAACGCCTCTGGTATCAATCTTCCGGGTTTTGCAGAATTCAAGGATGTAATATCCGGCGCAGGTCGCCAGGGAAGCAAGGAAGTATTCAAAGGGTGCCGGTGCGGTTCCGTCTCCACCGTCTTCCTTGGGTTGATCGGTGCAAACCGTAAAGGATTCGAAACGGGCATCCACCCGGGATCCCCCCGGGAAGTCAACGGTGATTTCCATAATACAGGCCTTTCGGGTGCTTTTCTGTTCGGATTATGAGTGCTATCGGTCAACGACCGATTTCAGTTTATGCTTCAGCCTCCGCTGGGGGCGCAGTTTGGAGCCCCGGATCCGCCGTTCGGTGAAACCGAAGCGAAGCTGGACACTTTTTCCTCCAGGCTTGAGCTGTGACACTCGGGGCATTCTATCTCACTGTTGTCAGAGGACTTCCGTATTAATTTTTCAAATTCACGACCGCAGTCAAGGCATATATATTCATAAATAGGCATCTGTAACTCCTAGCATGATTCGGGCATATGAACCGCTTGCCCAGTAGTAATCATAATATCGGGATCGGCAGGGTCAATGTAAAAACAGTCTGCTGTAGGGGCAAACCTTGTGTTTACTTTTGGAGGTGGTCACCCTGCCTATTCTTATCAGTACGATATGCCCCCCCTATACATCAAATATTCTTTCTGATGAATTTCGAGGTTATGGTGACTGTCACCGAAATTATGTCATTGTTAATTTTCATCTTACAGGCATAATAATTAATTCGGCATAGCTAACATTTTGCGTTGTTGTGCAAAAAAATGCGGAATTTTCATTAAGAGTAAGAGTTGGATGGTTTAATGAAAGATTTAGCCCCCGCCATACCTGAATCGGGTCAAAAATCCCCCAAACAGCTTTCGGACAGAATGATCGTGGGACTGGTAGCCTCGATTGCCTCCTTTCCGGCATTGTCGACCGATCTTTATCTGCCGGCGTTGCCTACAATGAGCGAACAGCTCAACTGTTCTGTATTGCTGGTGAATTTGTCGCTGAGCGTATTTTTTATCTTTATCAGTATTAGCTCCCTGTTCTGGGGGCCGCTGTCCGACAAATACGGGCGTAAACGCATCCTGGCGATTGGCGTGCCCCTGTACGTTGTGTCCAGCGTTTTCTGTATGTTGAGCCAGAATGTTTTTCAGCTGATCGTCTCCCGAATATTTCAGGCTATAGGTGCGGGCGCCGCGATGGCCGTGTGCATGGCGATTATTAAAGACGTTTTTCCGGGCAGGAAAAGAGAACGGACCCTCGCCCTGGTAGCGGTTCTGAACGGCGGAATACCTGTTCTTGCTCCTATACTCGGGGCCTATATACTCAAGGTTACATCCTGGAGAGGTTCTTTTGCCGTACTGACCTTGATCGGTGCGCTTGTGTGTGTGTTTACCCTGTTTTTGAAGGAAACCAATCCGGAACGTTCTGATTTGAATATTCTCCAGACCACTTTCAGGCTATGGGTAGTTATAAAAAATCCCGGCTTTTATAGGCTTATCATTACCTTTTCTGTTATTTCGATCCCGCTGCTCGCTTTCATCAGTGCTTCTTCTTTCATTTTCATTAACCAGTTAGGTCTCAGCGAGGAGATTTACAGTTACTATTTTGGATCCACCGCCATCTTCTTTGTCGTCGGCAGTACCTCATATCTGTTCCTGCAAAAATTCTTCAAGCCGTTATCGATCATAACCGTGTGTTTGTTCGGATCGCTCCTCAGCGGTGCCCTGATACTCGCAATCGGGCAACTGGGGCCGGTACTGTTTGCTGTTTCGATAGCCTGCGGCTATGTGTCCGTGAGTATCAGTCGGCCGCCTTCGAGCAGCCTGCTTCTGGAGCAGCAGGATAAAGACACCGGATCCGCGTCTTCTCTAATATTGTCTGCATTTCTTTTAACCGGCAGCATAGGTATGGTGATCATTTCCTTAGACTGGAGCAACCGGATTATGGTTCTCGGGATCATGAGTCTTGTGCTGAATCTGAGCGGGCTGCTTCTGTGGTTCTACACCAAAAAAAGATGCCGGGTACCGAAGCATTTCATATAGAAATTGGTGACAGGCTAGAATNNAATTCTAGCCTGTCACCAATTTTGAGATGAGCTCAAGTACTTGTTTTATCGAGGCACCGAGAACGACTAACGCAATAGTCGGTTCATTGATGCCGGGTTCGAAAATCTGAAGTCACAATTTGTGATTTGAAGTGAGAGAGAAATTGACGCCATCTCAGAGGATGCCGGCAGAACTTTGCGGGAGCCAGCCGTTCCAGCCATTGGGAAGACTGATCTGGTACCATCCTTCGGTCGATGTGTGAATCCGGACTTTGATTCCCTCGTGGATGGTGAAAACGGTAATGTTTTCCTCTCCGGGGCCGCTAAGAACATCCACCCTCTGTTCAAGAACGATTCCTTCTTGGCGGAAATCCCTGTTGTAGATCTTCCATGTAAGCGATCCAGCCAGGAGAACCGTCAACGCGCCCGTGATAAAAAATCCTACAAGAGCGCGGAACGCATGGCGGGAATTTTTCAGAACGATATAAAGAAAGAACAGAATGTTTGCGGCAAGGAACAGGCTTAAGAATATTCGGCTTTCCTGTGTGATAGTAAGCAGGTCGCGGATTCTCTTCAAAACAAGGATGGGGAAGGGATCTACCGGAACCTCAATTTGATCCACGATCAGCAGGTTGGCCAGCTCTAGATTTTCGCGTAATTGCCGGTCCGAAGGGAGCAGCAGTTTAGCCTTCTCCCAGTAATAGATTGCGGCGCCGAGTTTCTTCTGCTTGAAGCATGCGTTGCCGAGATTAAAATACAGGGGGCCGTTTTCGAAACCCGAGTCGAGTATCCGGTGATAGTATTGTTCCGCCGCCTGAAAATCGCCCTCTTGATAGGCGGAATTCCCCTGATCGAATAGAGCCTCCGGCGGATTGGCCGGTTGGGTCGCAAATAAAGGAGGTATCCCTGTTAGCAGCAGAATGAACGGAATCAGGAAGGATTTCTGTTTGAGCATGGGAAGTTCCCGGTGTAAACGATGAATCAAAATCATAGTATCTATTAAGAAATAAACAACATCATATTTCGAAAGACGGGTTTTCCCTGGAAGTGCGCGTGCGGCTTTTGCTTGCTGCCGCACTCCAGGGATACCTCTACAAATCGGCAGTGACTCTTTCGAGTGCTTCAATAATTTTACGCAGGCGTGCACCCAGCGCTGCCGTTTTATCGGGCGATGTTGTGGCGCTGACAAACCTTCCGAAATCGCACACCTCGAGACAGGATTTCGTTTCTTCAATAACTTTCTGGGGCACTGATTTTCCGGATAACATTCGTTCCAGTTTGTCGCTCGTCAATTCAATCGCCTGAAGACCGAATCTGTCTGACAGATAGCCGGACAGGGCTGATGCAGCCAGGTCGTAGTACCGGCGGGCGTCCGATTGGCTCTCCCGTTCGGCTGTCTTAATCTTTTTCAGCGCGTTCTGCCGAGCCCTGCGGCTTCTGACGAGGGCTTCGTTTTCCGACAGTCGTGATTGTTGTTTCCGGTACAGCATTACGGAAACATTCAGAAGAATGGGGAGTGCGAACACAATATAAAACCATGCTTTCCGATAGAAGGGGGCGTCATGCTGTTCGAAGCCTCCTGCGGAGAGCTTGATGAAATGAATGTCCGTTCCGCGCCGGGTCAGTTCCTGTTTGTTGATGTCAAACAATCCGGAATCTGAAACGGCAGTGGTGTTTCCCCCCGTAACATCCAGGGAAAGAGGCGATGTGGCTACTGCTTCATATCTGTTTTCATCAGCATTGAAAAAAGAAAAGGCGATGGAAGGCACTGTTTGCGGTCCCGGCGCTTTCGGAACTATTACATATTCCCAGGTTTTTTCCCCCCCGATCTGGCTCTGGTCCGAGACCTCGGGTTTATATTCCTGTTTAGAGGAATAGATTGTGAAGTCCGGAAGTTCCGGCATGGACAGTTCCGTAACAGTTTTCAGGTTTCCCCGGCCTTCCAGCTTTATCTTGAGCGCGACGGCTTCCCCAGCTGTGACCTCGTTTTTATCTATGGCGGCCGTTAATGTGAATTTTCCGACGGCATTGCCGAAATTTTCCGGCTTTCCTTCCGGCGGCAGCGGATTTACTTCCAGCGTCAGGTCCTGCGTGCTGCGGTAAATCGTCTCACTCCGGTCGAAAATACTGAAGATATCCCTGCCGCTTTCCACCGAAATGGCAAAAGTGGCCGCGGGAATCTTCAACCGGCCTGTGGTATTGGCAAACAAAGCCTGCTTTTTAATCGTATATACGACGTATTCCCGGCCGTTGATCGTCTCACTTGTGCCTTTGGGATTTATCTCGACATCGAGATCTTCCACCCAGAATCCGGACAGTGGCGGGGCCTCTCTGATCTGGATTCCTCCAACCCTCATGGATGTGTAGAGCCGGTAACAGAGGGTTGCCTGCTGCCCCGGAAAGGCGGATTCCCTATCTAGTTCGGCGCGCATGAATACGGCGTCTCCAATGGATCGGCGGACAGGCGTCACGTCCTCAGTAAATGGGTCCCAGGGGTTGATCGATTTCCGACGCGGGGAGGCGGGATCAGGATCGGGGGGAGCGGAAGTGACGCGAACCTCTAAAGCCTGGGTTTTGTATGTTTTATCTCCCACCCGGACTTCAACCGGATCAATAGTGAATTGCCCTTCCTTTTCGGGGATCAGGATGTATGTGAAGCTTTTGCTGCTGCTGGATCTGCCGTTAATCCACTGGAATTGCGTACCGATATTCGGACCGGAAACGACTTTGAATCCCCGAAAGTCGGGAAGATTCGGATTTTCCGCATTGCCACTGTTTTCTCCCGTGACAGTGACGACAAACTGAAGCTGGTCGTGAACCCCGATGGTATCTCTGCCGACATTGGCGGAAACCTGCGTGTCCTGGCTCCAGGCCGGAGCTCCGGCTGCCAGAATAAATATTTGGATAAACAATGTATGGATTTTCATCGGTTAGCGGTTCAAGATGCTTTTTGTGCGAATGGTGATCCTTATCATGTTGTGTTTAATAGTCTTAAAGTTTAATGACAGGTGTTTGACATTCAACGTTCCAACCTGCNNATTCCTCGGCCTGGAACGCGACTCCATCAGCTTGCGTTGTTGATCCAGTTCCTGGTTGCGCACCGCATCCAATATTTGCTGCGCCTGTTCCCTTGTAATAGAACCTTCACGTGGAACAGGAGGATCGGGTTTCATTTTTGCCGGTTTTTCTCGATCGTTCTGTGCGTCGGCGCGTTTGCGGTTCTGTCCCTCGGCCTGATTCTGTTCCCCTCTGCTTTCCTTTGATCGCTGTTCTTTTTGATCGGCCGCATCCTCTGGATCCCGGGTTTGATCCTGTTGTTTCTGCTCCTGCTGTTTCAGTTTCTGCAGCGCCAGTTCCAGGTTGTGTTTGGCATCCATGTCCTCAGGATCCAGCTTCAATGCCTCGATGAATGATTCGGCAGAGCTTTTGTAGTCGCCCATAGAGTACAACGCATGGCCGGTGTTATAGAGGCTGTCGGTTTTTATTTGTTTGTTTCCCTTGTCAGCGGACTGCTGCAGAGCCTGGATTCCCTGGGGGTATTTACCCTGCTTGACGAGGGAATTTCCCAGATTATACAAAATTTCGGGCTTTCCGGGACTTTTGACCTGCGCTTCGAGGTAAGCTTTCTCCGCCTCCTCGAATTTTCCTTCGGTGAATAAACGGTTTCCTTCCCTGTTCTTCTGAACTGGCGATTCGGCTTTCACGGCCGGGGAATGCGCTAGTATTACGGCTGTCAGAATAAATACAGCCGAATGAAGGCACCTGTATCGCTTGCCTGTAATTCTGGATTTTACCGGCCTTTTAATGGACGGAATTTTTCGAACCATGGCTTTCCGGTTCTCCGATTTTCACTGATCAAGGTTGCGGCAGCGAATANNGGCTATCCTGGCCAGGGATTTCTCGTCGAGGCTGCTGACGACAACCTGTCCGTCGGGATCCTTTCGATATTCTACAATATTTCCGTCCGGGTCCCGTATCGGGATAGGTTTTCCCTGTTGAGTTCCGATTCCAACCGCGTAAATGATGACGCCGGCTTCTTTGGCGTCCTTTACCGCCGCGTCCACCTGCCCCTCCAGGTCTTCTCCATCGGTGAACAGGACCAGAACTTTGTACTTTCGTTCCTTTGCTATGAAAGCGCCGGTTGCGGTTTCGATGGCGGCGGCCAGCGATGTGCCGGGTTCATCAATCATGCCCGTAAAGGCAATATCGAGAAAAAGGCTGTTAGCTCCATAGTCCAGGGTAAGCGGGCATTGAACGGTTGCGGCGCCGGAGAAAGCGATAAGCCCGATGCGGTCTCCCTCGGATCTTTGTATCAATCTGTTGATTTCGCTTTTAGCTTTTTCGAAGCGGTTCGGGGCGATATCTTCGGTATTCATGCTGTAGGAGACATCCAGGGCTGCAATGATATCGACTCCCTTACGGCGAACCGTCTCCAGACGCGATCCCCATTGAGGACGGGCCAGAGCCAGGATGCTGAACAGGAAGAATCCCGTCAGCAGACATGCCTGCAGTACCGCTTTCCCGCGGCTGAATTCCTCGGACAGTTCAGCCAGGATTGACGGATTGATGGCCTTTTTAAGCCTCCGGCGCCGATTTTGCAGAGACCAGCCCAAAAAAAGACCAAGTGCCGGCAGCAGCCATAAAAGGTTCAGATACTCCGATCTTGCAAAAAACATAATAAATACTAGTAAGAAGTCAGAAGCCAGAAGTAATCGGCAAGGGGTAGCACACGGTATGGATGTTTTTCCAATACCTGAAATCACGGTTACAAGCCCCCGGTATCACCGAAAAAAACTGTAACCTTTCATTATCCAACATACTTCTGACTCCTGGCTCCTGGCTTTTTTAGTTACGGTATTTTGGCAAACCTTGAATGTCCTAAAAGAGTACAGATAAAGATCAAGATTAATGCCGGTGTAAGAAAGTCATGATACCGCTCGTTGTAATGCGTATATGTCTTGACCTCAATTTCACTTTTTTCCAGGTTGCCGATATCCTCGAAGATACTCTCCAATGAAGGACGGTCCGTTGCCCGATAGTAGAGCCCCTGGGTAATCTCAGCGATTTTTTCCAGGGATTCTTCATCGATTTCAACCTGCATGTTGAAGTATGTGCGTCCGTAAACCGGATCGTTTTGCGGGATTCTTGCCACGCCCGTGGATCCCACTCCGACTGTGTATATTTTAATGCCGAGAGTTTTCGCGATCTCCGCCGCATCGATCGGCTGTATTTCCCCGCGGTTGTTGACGCCGTCGGTAACCAGAATAACCACCTTGGACTTCGCCCTGCTTTCCCGGAGCCGGTTCAGGCAGGTGGCCAGCGCATTGCCTATTGCCGTACCGTCTTCAATTTCGCCCAACTTAGTATTCTCGAGTACGTTTAACAAAACGCCGTAATCCAGGGTCAGGGGGCAGCGTGTATAGGCTTTGGCGGCGAAGACAACCAGCCCTAGACGGTCGTGGCGCAATCCTTCTATGAATTTTCCGATAACCGTTTTGGCTACATAAAATCGGTTTCGCGGTTCGAAATCTTCAGCCTTCATACTGCCAGATGCATCCAGTGCAACGACAATGTCGATCCCTTCCGTCAGTATCTCTTCCGCTTCCGTCCCTTTTTGCGGCCTCGCCAGCGCGATGACTGCGAGGCCGAGGGAGAACATGCTTACGCCGAATAGAACATGCCGGGCGTAAACCGTCCAGGAGGGCCGAATGCCTTCGAAGGCCAGGGTCGAAGCAAAGCGAAGGCTGCCCTGTCCGCGGCGGATACGCCGCATATAGAGCCAGATCAAAAGGGGAACGAGCCCCAATAATAAGAGGTACCAGGGACTGGCCAGTTGTGGCATCTGATTCATTTCCCAGACAGATTGTTCATTACCATATCGAAACCTGAAAAACTCACCGCAGATACTTAGAACTCAGAGCGGGATACAGAGAAAGCTATAGAACTAAAACTTTCTGTTATACTCCGGGCTCTCGGTTTCTCCCTCACGAATACCATCTTGATGTTCAATCGGTCCGTTGTCCACTGCCGACCTCCGAATCTCGGCCGTATAATCTCTTGCTTGATCCAGGATCCGGAAAGCGTCTTCCGCCGATTGATCGTTTTCGCTGTCCGATGGAATGTATTTGGCAAACTTGACAACATCACATTGCAGCAGCAGAAGCCGGATTTTCTCCGGGACGTCCCGACTGAGGCCGGAATGCCGTTGGAGGGAATCCATGATTTCGATCGTTGTCTGTTCCGCTGCTGCAATACCATAGGCCGCTTCGAGTATTCTTTTCACAACTTCCGACAGAAGAACGTAATACTTTTTCGCTCGGCCGTTTTCCGGGAGTTTCCGTGCAATCAGATCCCGTAATTCCGACTCTGCAAGATCCAGGGGATCCTGGACCGGGACCGACGGTATCGAAGGAGACTTTTTTCTGTATTTGCGCCGGATATACAAGGCAACGGCGCCCAGGATGCAGGCGGCTGCGGCAAGAAGAGTCCACAACAACCAGGGAACTTCCCCAGGGATGTCCGCCTGTTTTTTCAGGTCTTTGAGCTCCGGATCGTTTCCGGTGAGAATACTCCGGATTTCAATGTCTACAGGCGGGCTCTGTATTTCGGTTCTCTGACCCCGATCGTCCGTTATATACACGGAGAGTGCGGGAAAGGTGAAATTCCCGGTTTTATAAACAGCGGTGACAATTCGTGCCTGGTGCCGCTGGGATCCATTATTCCGGTTTTCGGTATGCTGTGCTTCTTTTCCGGACTCATCCGAGACAGGAATGACCGGGCCGGGAAAGAACTCCAGTATATGGAATTCTCCGGCCTGCTGTTCCGGTTCCATGATTTCAACCGTGCAGCCTCGAGGGGTTGTAACATCAATATCGATCCCTACGGGATCCCCCACGGCGGCGGTTTCCGGGTGGGCCGTTATATGAATTTCGACACCGGCAGGAATGGAATTCTCTTCGGCTGCCGCAATGCTGACGGATAAAAGCAGGAAGAATACCCATAAAAGGAAATTAGTGCTGTGCGCACACTCCGGCATGCCTCCACACGCTCCAAGAATTGGAATTCCCAATCGATCGGCAATGGAACGCACTTTTTTATTTTCGGACACGGATTTCACCTGATTCTTTTGGCACGGTTTCTGAAGAACCTTAGCAGTGGGACATCGTATGGCGTTCCCGTTTCAATTGTCACGTGATCCATTCGCTGGGATTCAAACAGCTTCTGCAGCCTGTTCTGGTTCCGGCTCCAATTTTCCCGCATGGTGGTTTGAACCCAGGGCAGGGAAGTGTCTATACAGGCGATCTCCCCGGTTTCCGCATCGCGGATTTCCAGCAATCCGATTCGCGGCAATCCCTTTTCAAGCTGGTCTATGATCTGGATAATGACAATGTCGTGTTTGCGGTTGGCCACTTTTAAAGACTGCTCGAAGCCCTGGTCCAGGAGATCCGATATTAAAAAGACCACTGCGCGTTTCCGTATTACCAGGTTCAGTAGCTCGATGGCCGTTTGGATGCGAGTTCCCCGGTGTTCCGGTCTGTGAAAGAGCACCTCCCGTATTACCCGCAATACATGCTTGCTGCCTCTGCGCGGGGGAATGAACTTTTCCACGCAGTCCGTGAAGAGAATGGCTCCGACCCTGTCGTTGTTTTTGATTGCTGAAAACGCCAGCAGGGCCGAAATTTCCGCTGCAATGTCCCATTTCATTTTGTTGACCGAACCGAACGATCCCGATGCGCTCTTGTCGATCAGCAGCATCACCGTCAGTTCCCGTTCCTCGACATAGCGTTTTACAAACGGGCGGCCGGTGCGCGAGGAAACATTCCAGTCGATCGTCCGAACGTCGTCTCCATGCTGGTATTCCCGGACTTCGTCGAATTCCATGCCCCGTCCCTTGAAAACGGAATGGTATTCTCCGGCGAGGGATTCGTTGACCAGTCTGTTGGTCGTAATCTGAATCCGTCTGATTTTCTGAAGAACTTCTTTAGGAAGCATATCGGGAATGACGACTCACGGGTGTATGTGCAATGTGTCCGAATGCATGATTCCGTCAGGGCACCTGGACAGCGTCGAAAATCCGGCTGACCACCGATTCGGTTGTAATTTCTTCGGCTTCAGCTTCGTAGGTGAGGATAATCCTGTGCCTGAGCACGTCCATGCCGATGGCCTTGATATCTTCAGGCGTAACATAGCCGCGCCCTTTTATGAAGGCATGCGCCCGCGATGCCTGGGCCAGGTATATTGTCGCGCGCGGGGACGCTCCGAATTGAATCAGGTCCTTCATGTCCAGTTCGAAATCCCGCGGCTTCCGTGTGGCATGCACAAGCCGGACGATATAATCCTTGATGCGTTCGTCTAAGTAAACTTGCTTCACTACTTCGCGCACGCGAAGAATGTCGGCCGGAGCAATGATATGGTCGGGGAGGACAGGATCATCGGTGGACATCAAATCCAGAATCTGCCTTTCCTCGTCCGGGTCCGGATAGTCGATTACCAGCTTGAGCATGAACCGGTCTATCTGTGCCTCGGGCAGCGGGTACGTTCCTTCCTGCTCGATGGGATTCTGCGTTGCCAGAACCAGGAAAGGCTCGTCCAGCTTGTAGGACCGGTCTCCGATTGTAACCTGGCGTTCCTGCATGGCTTCCAACAATGCACTCTGGACTTTTGCCGGAGCCCTGTTGATCTCGTCCGCCAGTATGATGTTCGCGAACACCGGTCCTTTCCGGGGGTAGAAAGTCCCCTCCTTCTGGTTGAAGATCATAGTTCCTATAAGGTCGGCCGGGAGAAGGTCGGGCGTGAACTGAATGCGATGGAATTTAGCGTCGATAATGGATGCCAGGGTTTTAACGGCCAGGGTTTTCGCCAGACCGGGCACGCCTTCGAGCAGGATGTGACCCCGCGTGAGAAGCCCGATCAGAAGTCTCTCCACCATGTATTTCTGCCCGACGATGATCCTGTGCGATTCACGAATCAGCTGATCTACGAAGTCGCTTTCATTGCTGACCATCCGGTTTATTTCTTTGACGTGTTCGGCGAGTTCCACTTTTTTCTCACTATCCTTTGATGGATTCAGGATTGAAGATCGCAGATTGCGAAGAACCCGTTTTCCTTCAATCACTATTTTTTTGTTTCAATTGGCTTGTCCATATTATTGAAGTCGGGCTGGCAAGTCAAACACCCGCCACTCTCCGAAAGCGAGCGTGAATACAGACACAACTATCCTCAAACGTATTTTCTTATACGTGGAATCTTTCAAGAAGGATGAAAATTTAATTCCGTTTAATCCGCATTCTTCAGAGGGTATCCCGCCATGCACAACTTGCATATGACGCATTTGAGCGAAATCCTTAGCCCGCATTTCTCACAAAGTTTCTGCTGCGGAGGCACAGAGCACCATGTCTACTGCGTCCCCAATTTATGCCTTGCATAAATTGGGCGCACGCACCACAGACTCCTCGACGTACTGTTCAAGGACGCCTGCGGGGTCTTCGGTCGCGCGCCTTGTATTCATGGCACCCTGCACCTCCTCGTGTAAGCGAAGAGACCGGAACCTCTTGAGAATTGCGGGTTAGCGCCAAACTGGAGGCATGCGGGTTCTATTCACACCCTGATTTGGCGATGCAGACCCGGGCGGGCGTCTGTCGGTCCAGACCGGTTATGAACTCCTTTTACCCTTTGTTCAGTGAATTGAGGAATGCTGAGTTGTTGTCCGATTTTCTGAGCTTGTCCAGTAACAGGTCCATTGCTTCGTCGATCGATAGGGGATTGAGCACTTTCCGGAGAATCCAGATTTTGTTCAGGTCGGCGCTTTCGACAAGAAGTTCTTCTTTGCGGGTGCCGGAGCGGTTGATGTCGATGGCGGGGNNTCCATGTTGCCGGTGCCCTTGAACTCCTCGAATATGACATCATCCATGCGGCTGCCCGTATCGATCAGGGCTGTCGCCATGATGGTAAGGCTGCCGCCTTCTTCGATCTTGCGGGCTGCACCGAAGAATCGTTTCGGTTTTTCCAATGCGTTGGCGTCCACACCTCCCGAGAGCACTTTCCCGCTGGAGGGGATGACGGTGTTGTAGGCTCGAGCAAGCCGGGTGATGCTGTCCAGAAGAATGACGACGTCTTTTTTGTGTTCCACCAGCCGTTTTGCTTTTTCCATGACGATTTCCGCGACCTGCACGTGCCGGGATGCTGGTTCGTCGAAAGTGGAGCTTATCACCTCGCCTTTCACCGAGCGTTCCATGTCCGTAACTTCTTCAGGCCGTTCGTCTATCAGCAGCACGATGAGGTATATTTCAGGGTGATTCGCGCTGATCGAATTGGCGATGCTCTGCAGCAGCATGGTTTTGCCTGTTCTGGGCGGGGAAACGATCAGTCCGCGCTGGCCTTTCCCGATGGGTGTGAAAATGTCCATAACCCGGGCCGACAGATTGTCCTTGACGGTTTCGAGACCAATTCTCTCTTGAGGGTAAAGCGGCGTCAAATTGTCATAGAAAATGCGGTGACGCGCTTCCTCGGGAGGCTCAAAATTGACGGCGTCCACTTTTACCAAGGCAAGGTAACGTTCCCCCTCGTTCGGCATGCGTATTTGACCGGAAACGATATCTCCGGTGCGCAGGTCAAACTTCCTGATTTGCGAAGGAGAAATATAGATATCGTCCGGTCCCGGCAGGTAACTGTAGTCGGGAGATCGGAGGAAGCCATACCCTTCGGGAAGAACTTCCAGAACTCCTTCAGAAAAGATCAGTCCGTGTTTTTCGGCCTGGGCCTGCAGGACGGCGAAAATAAGGTCCTGTTTGCTCAGTTTGCCTGCTTCGGCAATTTTGTATTTTTTTGCGATTTTGGCGAGTTCCTTTATATTCAGGGATTGCAGTTCACTGATATGAAGCTGTTCCCCTTCCTTGTCCAGAGCTTCCTGGATGGATATTTTCTTGTCGCCTGAAGCGTTATTTGAACGGGTGTCCTTTTCTGCCATGATGCTCCCTGTTTTGGATGAGATCTGAGTCGGTGCAAATGTAAGTGATAGCGTGGACTACTAACAGTTGAGAATAGTAACTTTACACCTATCTAGAGGAAATTTCCAGCGTATTTTTTTTAGCCGGTTTACATTGCGCAGCAAATGCCGGCCTGCGCGCTAACCGGCATTTGCGCTTGTTCGTTGAAATTGGCGATCGGTCGTAACCGAATAAAGTTGTGTATACAGTAAAAAGTTTCTACCACGGGCTGTTATAGCCCGAGATCCGATCTTGCCTGGTTTAAGACATCCGGTAGTCCTTCCGGCTTATTCGGATATGTCGCTTTATACAGATCTTCAAGGTACTTTTTCGCCCTAGCCGCATAGTCTTTATTCAGCACGGTGCACCTGGCAAAATATACGATAGCGGCTGGCTGGTCCTTGGTTTTCCATTTGCACATTCCGAGGTAGTAGTAGGGTTCATCGAGTCTGGAATTGAACGACAGGACCGTTTGGAACAGCTTTTCGGCTTTTTCATAGCTGTTTTTCGAGTAGGCATCCCGTGCCATTAAGGTATAGGCGAAGATCCTTGTTTGATTCCAGTTGGCTTCCGGTATATTAGGCGGAACACTGTTTCCATAGACGTTCATTAATTTGGTAAACACATCTAACGCGGCGTTCACGTTCTGTTTTTTGATATAAATATCCGCCAATTGCAGGGCGGTGGTGTACCCCTGGGGCTGATTCATCGGGAATGCATCCAGCATTTTCTGTCCGTATGCCAGGATTTTTTCTTCATTTCCCATTTTGTTGTAAATATCGAACAGTGTCTGCAGGAGCGTTTTGTCCGGGGAGATCGCATAGGCACGTTCCGCCAGTTCCGCCGCTTTGGGGTAGTTTTTGCTTTGATAATAACCTGCAACCATGGATGTCAAAATCAATTTTCTTGCAGGCAGAAGATGGGTTTTTCTGAATTCTTCCACGCCGACAGGGATTTCCGCGGCTTTGATCTCCTGATCTGTGGGAACAAGATCCCAGAGCGATTCCAGCATTGAAATTTTCTTTGTGACGTCGTTGCCTGCGAGCTTGTTTATGCATCCATTGTAATCTGTCGCTACGTATAAAAGCACCCTTGAGATAGGACGTTCCTTAAGGAAAGCTATCAGAAGATCGGCCCGTTTCTGAAGGTTCGCTTCTTTCTGTATCTCTTCATACTTCTGATAGTCTTTCTTGTACATGTAATCGGATAGCGGAGAGATTTTCTGCGATCCTGCGGGTTGTTGCGCCACTTCCCCATCTTCTTCCTCGGATTCCTCTTGCAGGGCAAATACGTTGGTTCCCCAAAGAGCCAGTAATAATATTGTAAAGATGCTGATGATACCCAAGGTCGTTTTTCGAGTGTTTCCAGTCATAGTAATTACTCCCGAATAAATACTGCCTATCAGTTCACTGGGCGAAGATTCTGCCGGCTAACGGAGCGTTTTCACAACAGATCAAGGCCAGATATGCCTGATTTATTTACAATAAGGTTCTAATGGATTAGACCGTTCTGTCAAGCCAAATTCCGCTATGATGCTTGCCCCATGTTTTTCAATATCCACCGGTTCCCCGGATACCAGCGCATCCTGCGGATTTCAAAGTTTCCCGATATCCTCTTGCCGTGAAAAACAAAAACCAGACGTATGGGCGTCAGGACCCTTATATCCACATCTCCGTTATCCCATGCCCGGACTCTGCCAAGGCCGAACGCTTCTTCCTCGAAAGCCCGACAGTCGATGGAATCCACCGTATAACTTTCCCTTTCGATCGCCAGTCGTTTTTCTCCCTTGCGAAGGGGCGGTTCTCTGAGAAGAGACCACGAGCGTAAAACGTCGTTGCATATAATCCGGAGATCGAAGTGCGTTCTGCCGGTTCTGTGCTGGTGGACTACGAATCTGGAGCGCATGTAACGTATCAGATGCTTGCTACCGCCGTTGAAATATGACAGTATTTTTACCTGAATGGTTATGAACATCCAAGTTGAATCTCAAAGAAATCGCCGAATAGTTCGCGTCAACGGCAAAATCACTTTTGAGTATTGCCCGGTTTTACAGAACCGTCTGCATGCCGTTTCCGACGACGAGGACGTGCGGGAAGTCGTGATTGATTTCAGGCAGGTTCCTTTTATAGACAGTTCCGGAGTGGGCGAAATTCTCCGTTTATTCAAGCGGATAAGAGAGGTGGACGGAGAGGTCGTCTTGATGAATCCCAACAAGAAACTGCAGGACCTCTTCCTGATGTACCGTTTTGATCAGTTTATGAAGATATGTGAAGAGACGGACCTGGATAGGGATTAAAAGGAGACGTCCGAATTATAGCAACCGCTTCATTTACAAATTCCCAAAACCGTATTACTTACGGGGGTTGGTGGCGGAGGCCGGACATGGTTATTCTATGAAAATTCTGAATATGAAAACCTGGCTCAAACTTGCGCTGGGCCCTTGTTTAATATCAGGCTTCTGTGTTGTGAACGGTGTCAGCCAGGACATTACCCCCGTATTCAAAACAAAAATAGATGCATTGATTGTTTCGGCTTATCGAACGGCTGCGGAGAAATTCCCCTGTAAAATGGGAACGGGCGGGAAACCCAAGATGATCAACTGGCAGGACGTGGAAAAGTGCCTGAACGAAGCTGAAGAAAGGATCGACTGGGAAGCGCTTACCCAGCATATCGAAGCTTTGCTGCAGGAGGGAAGTTTTTCACGTGCGGAATTGTACGTAGCGGTTGAATCTTCGATGTCTGCTCATGCGATCTCTTACGACCGGGTGTTTTCCGTGAAGAAGAAAGATGCATTATTGCCGCTGTCCAATACTGTCCTGAAATTCCTCCCGGACGGCTCCCTGATGGATCTGCCGGTTTTCAGCAAGAGACTCAAGGAGAAAATCGGTACCTTTGCCGGCGCCTTCACGTATGAAAGAAGCGGAGGGTTGTCTGCAGCGAACACTTACCGGCTGTCCCTGTTCCAGTATAGGGATACGAAGGGAGACTTGCAGACGCCTTCGCTCCAGAACCGACTGCTGCTGGATTCTTTCGGCGTTCCCTGGGAGAAGGCTTCTACGCAACCAGGTTTCCGCCTTACAACCGATAAGCTGGCTACAAAATATTTACGATAACGAGCGTTCCCGGGATTTATTTTCCTTTAGTGGTGGCATACCAGTTGATCTGGCGTGCAATACCCCGAAGGACGCCCACGTCCGACCTTTCCAGGCCGGCTTTCCCCAGCATTCTTCGCATGCGCATCATCATATGCTTGGCATTTTCCGAATGGAGGAAGCCTATCTCCAGAAGGGCATTTTCAAGCTGTACGTACATGGCTTCGACCTGCTCGAAGGAAGCCAGCTTGGGAACATGTCCGGGTTCGCGGTCCAGTGTTCCCAGGAACAGCTCGTAGCAGACAATCATGACCGATTGGGCGAGATTGATGCTGTTGGCTTTGCGCTCTGTTGGAATCCGCATCAGGAGCTGGCACAGCCCCAGATCGTGGTCGATAAGTCCCGTGTCTTCAGGACCGAAAAGTATTCCGACCTTCTGATGTTCGGCATGATCCAGCAGCCGCGGAACAAGCGACCGGGGAGAGTAGGTTTGGGATCGATACCCGCCGGTTTTACCCGTCGTCCCAACCAGGAAGCGGATCCCCCGCAAAGCAGTGCTGAGCGAACGGCAGGTTTTTGCTGAATCGAGAATCGTCTTTCCGCTTTTGGCCAGGCGATAGGATTCCTCGTTAAGAGCACACTTCGGCGCCGCGAGAATTAATCGGCTCAATCCCATGTTGAACATGGCGCGGGCGGCCGACCCGATATTACCCGGGTACTTTGTTCCTAACAGGATAATGGCTATATTGCTTTCGAACATGACGGTACTTTAAAGCAAAGGTTTTTCCGCGGCTACTCATTTATTATGGATATAATTAATGGAATGGAAAATCTTTAGCCTGATGTCTCGGAATTGTGGGTTAAATATGAGAATATTGGGATGAAGGAGGGTCTAATCATTTCGGGAGGATTTTCAAGTGCGTTCTTTTTCCATAACTGCATTTGCCCTGATATGGATGATCTGCGGTTTTGTCTTTCCGGCTTCGCCGGCTGAATCGGAAGGGGAAATAAATCCGGAGGAGATTATCCGAAAGTTTACAGAAATCGAATCCAAATTTTATGAAGCCTGGATGGGTTATGCCTACACCCAGACAGCGGTGATTCGCGTTCTTTCCGTCGATAACGTCCCGGTCAAAAATGAGGCTCTCATGCTTGTATTCGAGGTTGTATTCAACGATGACGGGACTCGCGAGGTGAGGCTGGTGGAAAGGAAAGGCGGCTTGAGGAGCATCAGGTACACTCCGGAAGATGAGGAGGTAATCACCAATCTCAATCCTTTTGCCTTAACTTCCAAAGATCTCCCCCTGTATAACCTCAATTATCGGGGAGAAGAGCGCGTGGATGAACTGGACTGCTATGTTTTCGAAGTCAAGCCCAAGAGTACGAAGGGCGAACGGCTGTATTTCGAGGGAAAAATCTGGGTGGACGATGCGGATCTTCAAGTTGTCAGGACTGTAGGAAAAATTGTGCCGGATCTGAGGGACAATCAGTTCCCTGAATTTGAAACGCTCCGGCAGGTGATTGACGGCAAATACTGGTTTCCCGTCTGGACCTATGCCGACGAGACACTCCGTTTTCCCAATCAGCGTGTACGTATAGAGGAAACTATTACGTATGAGGGTTACAAGGAATTCGGATCCAGGACGAAAATAAAATTCGGGGGCCAGGTTCCATCCGGCGATTCGGAATAATGGATCCATGCAGGATCCAATGGGAATCAGCTGGAAAGGTGGATCTCGATCTCCCGGATATCCCCGAAGGATTCCACCATATACTTTTTCAGCTTGGCAATCAGTTTCTTCTCCGCAACGCGCACCGCTTCCCGGGATATGCCGTATCGATCGGCGATCTGTTGTAGAGTTTCCGGTTCGTCGGCAATCAGTCTCTGGTTCAGAATCATGCGTTCCCGCTCGTTTAGTGTTTCTGCAAACTCTGTGAAAATTTTATCCAGGAGTTCGCGGAATTCTCCATGAGCGATTTTATCGTCCACGCTCTGTTCCATAAGACGGAGCGTGTCTATATAGTGGATGTCCCCGTCTTCGTTGTTCCCCAGCGGGGCATCCAGGGAAACATCCGGTCCGGCCATGCCCTGTTCCACCTCCATGACTTCTTTTTCGTCGACTCCGAGGTTTTGGGCAATCAGCTTTGAGGTGGGCACAATCCCCTTGGCTTCCAGTTCTCTCTTTTCCTTGTTGAGATTCATGAGAATCTTACGCCGGGTATTGGTCGTGCCGATTTTGACCATCCGCGTGTTATCCAGAAGGAATTTAAGAATGAATGCCTTGATCCACCATGCGGCATATGTGGGGAGCCTCGTGCCCCGATAGGGATCGAAACGCTTGACGGCCTGAATCAGTCCGAGGTTCCCTTCCTGAATAAGGTCCAGCAGGTTGCGGTAGACCTTCTGGTAAATCATTGCGATTTTGACGACCAGCTTAAGGTTTGAAGTTACCAGACGATAGGCGGTCTCACGGTCTCCCTTTTCAAAATACTCAACCGCCAGTTGATGCTCTTCATCCCTGCTCAGCGGATCAAACCTGCTGATTTCAGACAGGTAGCGTCGAAGGGGATCGTATCGTGTTATCTCAGTCGATCCTGCAGGGTACACCAGGCTTTCCCGTTCCGACCCGGAGTCGGCCGGAAACTCCTGTTCCATCTCCGCCTGTTCGTTTTCCGTCAAATGATCGGATCCTGCTTTGTCGTCTTTCACGGATGTTTCCTTCTGGAAATGCTTAAATGAATAATTTCCGGGATATCGATACCTTAGAATCTCTGAATTCGAGCCAAATGTAAAGTACTAGCCCCGTATTTCTCACATGCTTCCGAATTCCACAGCCGCCTCTTGCCGAGACCCGGTTGTCCGGAAGTGTCGTGAGGGAGGCGCGGGGATATTGAGAAATCCTGTAAAAAATTGCTTCTGAAGGATGGTTTTCCGGATGGCCTATTTCTTTATTGCCATTCCTCTGCCTACCATGAGTTCCAGATCTTCCTGCAGGCTCTGAAGGTCCTCTTCATGCTCTACTTCCTGTTCGAGAATTGTCAATGCCATATTGTAGGTCACCATGTCCTTGTCTTTTGTGGCATCCATCAGGTTCTTGTAGGCGGATATGGCGCACTGCTCTCCCGCGATATTCTGTTCGAGCAGAACGGATACATAGGGGTCCTGCGGGGCGTCATAGGCGCATGGGCTGAGATCGAACCATCGTTGTGGATTTAGAACCGGATCGCCCCCCAACTGGACAATGCGCGTCGCAAGCATTGTCGCGTGGTTCAGCTCCTCGGTTGCATGGAGGTTGAGTTCGGCTGCGACGGCGTCTTTCATCGGGCCTTTAATGACTTTGGCTCCAAGCCAGTATTGATAGTAGGCAAGCCATTCGCTGGCAAATGCCCCGTTTAGGAGATCGAGCAGCTCGTTTATATCCATTCCGACGATTTCTCTTCCTCTGGTACCCATGAAGTCCTCCCGATACGATTAATGGCAATTCTGGTCCACTCCGGAATCCATTTTGACTCCGGGGATTCGAATTCTCTGGTTGTTACGGGGTAACTATACCATCCGTCCGGAATCTGTCCGGGAATAAAAGTACTGTTTTGCCTGTCCTGTAAAATTTCACCCGGCTGTAAACGTGCCGATTAACAAAGACAGAACAAGTCATTCGCAATGGCAGGAAATTTGGTAAAGAATAACCGGGTGCTATTTTACTCCCGGAACGTTTTTCCTTCCCGGGATGGAATATAATGCGGTTTAGATATGCGCTGCTGCGCTGCGCGAATATACGTGTTTATGTTAAGTGCGAACCTAGCCGTTGCAGAAGAGCCTCTTTGGACATGGCCCCGACGAGGGTTTCGACTGCATTCCCGTTCTTGAACAGGATCAGTGTGGGAATGCTCCTGATATTGTAATTACCCGCGGTCTTGGGATTTTGATCCACATTCAATTTTACTATTTTTATCTGCCCGGCTTTGTCCCCGGCCAGACTTTCCAGAACCGGTGTTGTCGCACGGCAAGGGGCGCACCATTCCGCCCAGAAGTCGACCAGTACCGGGACGGAGGTTTCCAGTTCTCTAAGGAAACCGTTATCGGTTCCGTTGACGATCCAGGGTAACGGACTTGCGCATTGACCGCATACGGGAAACTGGTTCTGTTCCGGGGTGCCGAGTCTGTTTCTGGCACCGCATTTGTTACAGGTCGCTGTGGGATTTTCCATTTATTTTCCTTTCCGACAGTAAATTTCGCAGCAGAAAAATCACGTTTGCAGGGCGCTCGGCCAGACGCCTCATGAAATAGGGATACCAGCGTGCACCATAGGGAATATAGACGCGGACATTATATCCCTCGCTTGCAAGTTTTTGTTGCATATCGCGCCTTATTCCATACAGCATCTGAAATTCGAATCGGTTTCTGGGGATTTTTTTCGTTCGGACGAATTCCAGAGCTGTTTGGATGATGGATGTGTCATGTGTGGCGATCGCATGATACGTGCCGCTTTCAAGGAGTCGCTTCATTATTTTGACATAATTTGCATCGGTATCTTTTTTACGGCGGAAGGCAATTTCTTCCGGTTCCCGGTAGGCGCCTTTTACCAATCGAATGCGAATTCCTTTTTCCACCAACGCAACGGCATCCCGTTCGCTTCGATAAAGGTATGCTTGAATGACGGTCCCGACATTGCCCAGGTTCCGGTAGGTCCGCTCCACTATTTCCAGCGTTCGATCCGTGCAGGAACTGTCTTCCATATCCACACGGACGAAATTGTCGAGGTTTTTCGCGTGTTCGGCGATTCGGACGAGATTCTGTTCGCAGAAAACCGGATTCAGGTTCAGGCCGAGCTGTGTCAGCTTTATGGATAGGTTGCAGTTTGCACGCTCTTTGTCGATTCGATCCTGCGCCTGAATCAGTTCTTCGCGGGCTGAGTGCGCATCTTCCTGGGTAAGGGTGTTTTCCCCCAGGAGGTCCAGTGTGCCCATTATACCACGCCGGTTTGCCTGTTTTACGGCTTGGATAGCGTCATCCAGGGTGTCTCCGGCAATGAACCGGGAAGCCGTATTGCGGAAAAATTTGAAATTGAGAGCGAAATTTTTAAAGCTCTCCCTGCGGGCTAGGTAAAGAAAGAAGGCGCGCATCCGGATTTACCCTCCTGTCTAATTTTAACAAAAATCGTTGAAGGTCCAACGTAGAAGATCCAATTTCAATTAAGCTTATTAAGATTTGTCGCTCTTTTTTGTCCGTGGACCGGAACCCGATGCCTGTTTGGATTTTCGACTCCGATACGAACTTCCCGCTAGGTTTCTTCTGCGGCGGTACAGAAGGGACTCTTTTACTGCGCCCGTATGTCTTATATGCGCCCGCATGGTCGTGCGCCTTTATCCACTGACCACGGTACCACGTTTTGCTACGAATCCCTTCGGGAAGTGCGGATTAAACCTGAGACTGTCTCCTGACTACGACCGCGTTTACGTTGACGGAATGAAAATACCGGAATAATATCGAATGGAAATGATCGTGCCACTTTTTCCATTGCCGAACGCGGTGCTTTTCCCCAAGACTCCCATGCCGCTTTTCATTTTCGAAGAGAAGTATAGAACGATGGTCCGTGAAGTTATCGCCGGAAGCGGCGAGCTGGTGATCGCCTTGATGCGGGAAGGGCTGGAATTCAGGCAAACGGGCATTTCAGCGGTCCATAGTGTCGCATGTCTGGGAAAGATTGAAAGCCATGAAGAACTTGAAGACGGCAAGTATAATATTGTTGTTGTCGGTTTGCGGCGGGTGCGCTTGGTACGTATTGTGGAAAATTCCCCTTATCGATTGGTGGAAGTGGAAATGCTTGAAGATGTAGAGAGCTCCGATGATTCCGAGGCGATGGTCCAACGGCAGAACCATCTCGGCGGACTCTTTTCGGAATTCACCGAACTTGCCGCGGGAATACAACCGCAGACCATGGATCTTATGCCTCAATTGGATTTTGAATCCCTGGTAAATATGGTGGCAATGACCCTGAATCTTCCTATAGAGCAGAAACAGGCCCTGCTTGAAATCGATGCACCTTCCCAAAGGTGCGACATGCTGATTCCCATATTGAAACAGCAGCTTGAAACTCTGGTCATTGTCCGCAGATACGAACATATAAAACCGGAAAACCCCGGATTGAATTGACGAACCGGCTGATTTTTTCTGCCGCTTTCGGGCAGTTTGTCGACAAACAATCCGAAAAATCTTGAATTTGAAGGATTTATGGAGCAAGGATCGGGCGGTTTCTCGATGGAAAGTAAAGGCGTATACGGGCCTTACCCCGTGGATTTTATTTCCGATATCCGCGATCTTTTCATCAGAAGTACGCAAAAATATTCCGGGAAAATCGCCCTGCAGTACAAACAGAACGGTCGCTGGAATCCCATCACATACCTGCAACTGCAGAATGAAGTAGAGCAGGCAGCCTGCGGTCTCGCTTCTCTGGATTTAAAGCCGCAAAGCGGTAAGCTAGCCATTGTGGGGGATAATCGTCCGGAATGGGCCATCGGCTATCTTGCGGCGGCCTGTACCGGGATAGTCTGCGTTCCGATCGATAAGGATTTAAAGGAAAAGGAGGTATACAACATCCTCCGTTTTTCGGGCGCCCGGGCTCTGATCGGCGACGATAAGCACATGCCCATGATCTTGTCGCTTCGGGGAAAATTGCCGGACCTGGAGCATGTCTTCAATATGGACGCTGTGAATTCGAAGGAGGGCATAAGGAGTTTTTCCGAGCTTAAACGCTTGGGAAAGGATCGTATGGCCGCCGGCAGGAATGATTTCCTGCAAAGTTCTGTTTCAGCCGGAGACCGTCTTTCAATACTTTTCACGTCGGGAACCATGGGGACTTCCAAGGGTGTGATCCTGACCCACGAGAACGTAGCCTGCAATATAATGGATGCTGCCAAGTGGGTGGACCTTCGAACGGAAGATCGTTTTCTATCCGTTTTACCGATGCACCACAGTTACGAATGTACCGACGGATTTCTCCTGCCGCTGTATCTTGGCGCGACAATTTCTTACGCGGAAAATCTCCGCCGTATCGCTGAAAACCTGGTCGAGACCAGGTCTACGGTTATGCTGGGAGTGCCGCTTCTATGGCACGCCATTTACAGAAAGATTGAATCTGCAATGGAGGCGGAGGGAATGTGGAAGGTCAACGCGGCGAAAAAAGCCGCGACGATTGCGGAAAAATGCTTCCAATGGAGTCTCCGTCGGTTTCTTTTTGCGAAAGTGCATGCAAAATTCGGAGGTTGCCTGCGCATTCTGATTTCCGGTGGAGCCGCCATCGATCCAGCCGTGGCAAAAGGTTTTCGCGAGCTCGGAATAGAATTCCTGCAGGGATACGGCCTGACGGAATCGGCTCCCATTCTGGCCGTAAACAGAAATAAAGCTTTTCGGGACGCGGCGGCGGGGCTGCCGCTACCCAGCGTTGAACTGAAGATTGCAGAGGACGGAGAGATTCTTGCCCGGGGCCCGAATATTATGGAAGGGTATTACGAGAATCCGGAGGCGACGCGGGATGTGCTTCGGGATGGATGGCTCTGCACGGGCGATTTGGGGTATATCGATGCCGATGGATTTCTCTATATCCAGGGACGAAAAAAATCGGTCCTTGTTTCGCCTGCAGGCAAGAATATTTATCCGGAAGAGGTGGAAGCGGAAATTCTAAGATCGCCGTGCATATCCGAATGCCTCGTCTATGCCCCTGATGCGGATGAATCCGGAAAGGGATTTGTTATCGAAGCGATTGTTGTTCCGGATATGGATTATTTTTCTGATCGGGGGATCGTCGGGGACGAGCCGTCCGACCTGAAGAATATCGAACAGGAGCTTCAGAAGGAAGTGAAGGAGCGTTGCCGGAACCTGGCCGATTATAAGAAAGTAGCCAGGATTAAGGTGCGCCTGGAGGAGATGGAAAAAACGACAACCAAAAAAGTAAAACGGTATCTTTATACCGACTAGTGCCTATCCGCTGCCACCGTTAGGGAAGCGGTGGAAGCCTGCGAGGGATGCGGGACAGCCATGGTCGGGTTCTGAGGGATGGTTGTGACGCAGGAAAAAGACCTGGACATTCAAAAATCGAAGGCGGAACCCCGCGTGGCGCTGATTGCCGGAGGCGTGAGAGGCATAGGGAAATCGTTGAGCCTGGCCCTTGCCGGTCGCGGCTGGAGAATTGCCGCCTGTTATCGGAATAACCGACAAGCCGCCGCCGCGCTGAAGTCTGAATTCAGCGTCGCGGGGATGTCCGCATTGCTTTTACAGACCGATGTTTCGAGGCCTGAAGACGCTGCAGCCCTTNNCTCCACCCGGTTTTTTACCTGAGCCGTCTGGCGGCTGCAGGAATGATGCAGCGCCGATGGGGAAGAATCATCAGTTTCAGCATGGTGAATGCGGACCAGCAGATCGGACAGCCTTTCGTGACCGCACACTATATCGCAAAAATGGGAGTACTGGCACTGACGCGCTCGCTGGCCAAAACGCTGGCTCCCTTCGGTATCACGGCCAATACCATTTCCCCCGGATTTATTGAAACCGGCAGTGTGCCGAGGGATGTCATCACGCAGTCTGTCAAAAGTATCCCTGCGGGATATATCGGCAGCCCGGATGATGCGGTAGGCGCGGTCTGTTACCTTCTTTCGGATGAAGCGCGTTACGTAAACGGAACGAATATTCACCTGAGCGGGGGTTGGGGGATATAAAAAAAGGTCCAAGATCCAAGTCTAAAATCCGACTTCGACTACAGTATCGATACGAGGTCGGAAAATAGGGAGAACGCGGTCTGCTCGACCGATGGGTTGTTTTCTATAATCGCCAGCTCGCGCATCGTGTCTGTATTCAGGACCAGGATATTACTTAATCCACGTATCGCAGCGAGTGGATCGAAAATTTCAAGTTCCTGCAATTCCACCTTGCCGATGACCCGGCCTCCCTGGCGATAGGCCCTTGCCACAAGCCGGAGCCGCCGATCGCGTCGAACCGCCGCCCGGACTTTACGGCCGATATCTTCTGAAATGCTATGTCGTTCGATGTCGTTGGGCTTGACGCTCCCCCCCATCAAGGCCTGAATCAGGACCGAAAGCTTGAATGCCGAATCCCACCCCTCAAGATCCAGTCTTGGATCCGCTTCGGTGATACCTTTTTTCTTTACATAGTCCAGGGCGGCCTCGAATGAAGTTCCCTGCTCCATCTGAGTGAGTATGTAGTTGGTAGTGCTGTTCAGAATTCCCCGCAGCGAACGTATATGTGTGCCCGGCAGGTTCTGGCGAACAAGGTTGAATACGGGCGCACCGTCCATTACGGTCCCTTCATAAAGGAATTGTACATCGCGCTGGCGCGCCAACCGCGAGAGCTGGCGGAAATTAGTCGCCACGGGGCCCTTGTTTGTCGTGATGACATTTAAGCCAGCGCGCAGCGCCTCCCGGATATAGGTGGATGCGGGATCCCCGTTGAGATCCAGGATGCTCATTTCGAAAAGAACGTCGGCGCCGCACTGGCGTATGAAGTCCGAGTGGGAATTGCGGGAAGGTCCATTATGGAAATTGTTCAGGTTGGAGTGTGCTTTCCAGGACCTGAGGATCTTCTGGACCGGCAAGCCCCGGGCATCGATGCACGTCCCGTGATTGTTTGTCGCAATGCCGGTGATTTTCCATTCGACGCCGTATTTCTTAATAAGCCACCTTCTTCGGTTTATTAGAAGCCGGGCAAAAGCTCTGCCGACGTTTCCAAAGCCGATGAATGCAAAATTTATCTGTTTCAGTTCCTGTTCCATCATGCATCCGTCCGCAATATTGTGAATAATGCCGATCCAGACTCAATCCCGAACCTGAGGTTTGGGAAAATGCAATTCTCTTCCCAGATCAACAGGTTTCCCCTATTAATTTCAACTTCGGCAAAGCTGCATTCTCCAATGTCAACCTATTGAGAGTTAAAGACAACAAACCTTCAAAAAACACAATTTCGGAATTGAGTTTCAGACGGTGATATTACAACTTGCGATATCGGCCTGCAATAGTCCTGTATAACGACACTGCACCTGTCGGCATTTTTCAGAATATTCGCCGGGCAACGGTTAAAACCCACGAACCAGGATGTGCACCGGAAGTTATGCTGTCCGGGGTTCTGCAGCTGAAAAGTTCACGGAAACTCATTTTTGACTTTTCGGCCGATTCGGCGGCGCCGGTTCATGCAATCACCGAGTCGGGAAATCGGACTGCCCGCGAAAGAATCGCTCTCAAATTTTGTAAATTCCATTACCAGAAAAATCATTCTTCTTTCTGCCGAAGCTTCATACTGGTAAATTAAGAAAAGTTATCAAGTTTAATGAATGGTGTGCGGAATAACGAGCCGATAAAAATGTGCTGCTTGAGCGACAGCGGACTATCCTGCCCGAGCGCCAGACTTTCGAAAGGATATAATGAACAGACTGATTTTACTGTTGCTGATATCCGTTTCCGTAACGGCATCCTCCGGGGGGACGCGTCACTCTACGTGTCGCGTCCGTAATGCTTCTCTCGATGGCGGGACGGACGCCTTTACAGGAGCGCGGACCCCGATTGAACCCATGAAGGTCTGCCCGGTGGTCAAGTCGGCAGTCGCGGTCCTGCATTTAGCGGGAGCCGGCTGGTAACGGCGGCGATGAATTAGACAAAAGAGAGAACTATGGCAAGAAATGTTGAAATAAAAGCCAGTATAGAAAGTGTCGAATCGATTTTTCCCAAAGCTGCTGCGCTTGCCGATGAAGGACCGGTTGAAATCATCCAGGACGATACATTCTTTCCCTGTGAGAACGGGCGGCTGAAGCTTCGCGCTTTTTCAGAGGATGAAGGAGAACTCATTTTCTATCGCCGTGACGACCGGAAAGGTCCGAAAGAATCCTTCTACCTTGTTTCTCCAACGGCCTCCCCGAACACTCTGCGCGAATCTTTGTCGCAGGCCTACGGACAGGCGGGTCGTGTGTGCAAGATCCGGGCTCTGTTTCTTGCGGGAAGAACCCGCATCCACCTAGACCGTGTGGACGGACTGGGCGATTTCCTGGAACTCGAGGTGATGCTCGAGGACGGGGAGACAGCGGAAGCCGGAGAAACGGTTGCGCGGGACCTCATGGGAAAGCTGGGGATACAGCCGGATCAGCTCATTGAGGGAGCCTATGTGGATCTGCTGGCATCGGGTATGGCCGGATGAGTCGTATGTGTGAGAGCTCGCTATTTGCTGAAGCAGGTTCGGGCTAGATAGAAAGGAAGATACTCAAATGAATGAAACCCGAAAAATACTCAAAGTTCTAAAGAGCAAACCGACGATGGAAGGGGCGGGCGTGCGTCTGAGAAGGGTTTTCGGATTCAGCGAAGTGCCCGCGTTCGATCCTTTTCTGCTTCTGGACGACTTCCGTTCCGACGATCCCGCCCAATTCCTGAAGGGTTTTCCCTGGCATCCCCACCGCGGTATCGAAACCATCACCTACGTTCTGAAAGGGGATGTCGAGCACGGCGACAGTTTAGGCAACAGTGGAATCATCGGTTCGGGGGACGTGCAGTGGATGACGGCCGGAAGCGGCATCATTCACCAGGAAATGCCCAAAGGGGATGACGCCGGCAGGATGTTCGGGTTCCAGCTCTGGGCCAACCTGCCTTCCGGGCAAAAGATGATGGATCCGCGCTACCGGGATGTGACCGCCGCGCAGATTCCCGAAGTCCGGCTTCCGAACGGGGCGACGGTCAAAATCATCGCCGGCGAAGTGTCCGACGTGAAGGGCCCGGTAGGGGATATCGTCATCGATCCCGAATATATAGACGTTACGGTTCCCGCGAATTCGGAATTTACCCATCCCACAAAACCGGGCCACACGGTTTTTGTCTATGTAATCGACGGCCGGGGATATTTCTGCCGGGAGAAGAATCCTTTTACATACGAGGTGGCAGGGGAAAACTACTTCGACCTTAAGCGCGATCCCTTTGTCGAAAACGGATCCCTCGTTTTATTCGACGACGGCGAGGAGATCGCGGTCTTCACCGAAGAACATCCCGTGAGGTTTCTTCTCATTTCCGGTCGTCCTATCGGCGAGCCCGTAGCCTGGTACGGCCCCATCGTCATGAACACCCGCGAAGAGTTGAAGCTCGCCTTTAAGGAGTACGAGGAAAGAACGTTCATCAAATACAAATAATAGAGCAGATGCCTCTAATGGTTCTCGTAAAGTTGTTGCGACTTGGGAACATCTTATCAACGATGCAAATATTGTCACTCGTGAGAATATTGCCAGATGTGGCGTCGCGTGCAATTTCGGCCTAATTCTCTTTCCTCGTCAGATCCTATCTCTCCAAAAGTCTTAAAAATCCAGGAATGAAGTTCTCCTTTTCTGCTTGATTTTCACCTTTTCTTCACCTATTTTGTACCTATGATCGTTGTAGGGACAAGCGGATTCCAGTACCGCGAATGGGCTTCGGTGTTTTATCCCGGCAACCTCGATTCGAAATCGTGGCTGCGCTATTACAGCCGCAGGTTCGGCTGCTGCGAGCTGGCAACAACGTACTATCGGATTCCGGAAGTTATTATGACGCAGGAACTTGTCGAAGAAACCGCAGAGGATTTCCAGTTCGTTTTCCGGGCGCCTTTCCGCCTGGCGGAAGAGCATCCGGACAACCAGGCGCTGGCTCGACGGTTCGCGGCGGCGCTGTGGCCGGTGAAAGAGGCCGGCCGGCTGACGGGGGCGCTCTTGCAGTTTCCGCCCGAGTTTGGGTTCATGCGGGAAAACTTTGACCAGGTGGTCCGGATTCGGGATTTTCTTGAAGACATTCCGTTGATAGCCGAATTCGGGTGTTCCGACTGGCTTTCTGCCCGGGCGGCGAAGCACCTGGCGGCGAACCGGGTCGCGCTTGCCTGCATCGATGGAGGAATGCGCCTGACGGAGAAGACTTTTTTCTACGCGACTTCAGATCTTGCATACGTCCGCTTCCAGGGACGAAACAGCTCCCGGTGGGTGAAAGGGGACGGGTCGGCCCAGCACGATTACCTGTACAGCCGGGCGGAGCTTGCGGCCGTCGTTCCTGAAATCCGCCGTTTGGAACAGGAGTGCGAGCGGGTGCTTGTTTTTTTCGGCAATCACTGGCGCGGCCAGGCCGTGATCAACGCCCGCATGCTGCTCGAGGAACTGGGAAAATTGGTGACAGGCTAGAATTTCACTAATTTCCAGGCTGGAAATTTATCGGGAAAATCTCTTAAGAAATTAGTGAAATTCTAGCCTGTCACCAATTTCATTAGACGGGGCACGGAAATAAAGTGGAACGAGAAATAATTTATATGACGGTGACGAATTTTCCCGTGGCGGTGGAGCGGGTGATCCATCCCGAACTGCGCGCAAGGCCGGTTGTTGTCGCCCACCGGGATGCCGCCCGATCCATTGTGACGTCCGTATCCTCCGAGGCCCGGGCCGAGGGCGTCCGCCCGGGAATGGCGCTGTCGCGAGCGGTCCGCTATTGTCGCGGGATGATCGTTCTGCCTCCGAACGAGATGCTTTACGGCAGGGCTTCCCGTGCGATTTTCCGGGTCCTGGCCGGATTTTCGCCGCTGCTCGAACCTTCCGGACACGGTCACGCCTATCTGGATATTACGGGCACCGGGCGGCTTTTCGGACCTCCGCGGGATACGGCATGGAGGGCCCAAAAAGAGATCCGACGACAGCTTCGCCTGGAAGCCTCTCTCGGGATCGCTTCCAACAAAATGGTCAGCCGGATTGCTTCCGAGGTGATTCAGCCCGCCGGGCTGCAGGACGTGCCCCACGGGAACGAACCTTCTTTCCTGTCGCCCCTGCCGGTACGCCTGCTTCCCGGAGTCGGACCCCGGACCGAGGAACTGCTCGCGGATCTGAATCTCCGCATCATTCGCGATGTCGCGGCAATGAAGATGGCGCACCTTGCTCTGGCATTCGGCCGCCTCGGGTTTTCGCTCTACCAGCATGCGCGGGGAATCGACCGGACGCCGGTGTATCCGATGCAGGCGGTTCCCGTTCTTGAAGAAGCAATGGTGCTGCCGGAAGACAGCAACGATTACGACCTGTTGAAGCGGGTGCTGCGCGAAGTCTGCGAACGCGCTGTTCGGCGGCTGCGCGAAAAAAAACAGTGCGCCGGGCGGATGGAGTTGTGCGTGCGGTACGCGGATCACCGGGAGGGACGGCGGGGGCTGAAAATCGCCCCTCCCGTACAGTCGTCGACAATCCTTTATACGCGCGCCCTGAAAGTTTTGAAGCTGACGCTGTCACGTCGCACGCGCGTGCGAAGCGTGCATCTGCGGCTGACGGATCTTTCTGCCGGTTCGGTTCAGATGGAGCTGTTTTCCGATTCCGGACCCGAACGCCATGCGAGGCTCGAGCTTGCTCTCGATACTCTGCGCCATCGTTATGGTGCGAAGGCGGTCGTTCATGTAGCGTAGAGGCAAATCTTGTATTCACCCTGTTTGCGTTTTTGAATCGAATCATGTGTAGGGTGAACACAAGGTTCACCCCTACGGGTTTTCAATGCCAACAGCCATGTTTGTTCATTTGCACGTGCATTCCAACTACTCGTTCTGCCGCGGAGCCGGTACTGTCGAGGCCCTGGTCGATGCGGCCCTGGCCCGCGGTATGCCGGCGATGGCTCTGACCGATACCAACGGTGTTTACGGGCTGGTCTGGTTTCTCCAGTATGCGCAAGATCGCGGGTTGCGGCCGATAGTGGGATCGGAACTGCGGACGGAGGCGGAACGCGCCGTGCTCCTGGCTCGCAACCGGCGAGGGTATGAGACTCTTTGCCGCATTATCTCCCGCCGCCTGTCCGAGACCGGTTTTTGCCTGAGCGAAGCCTTGATGGAGGATCGCGAACACCTGATTGTAGTGAGCGACCGGTTGCCGTTGTTGCGCGCTCTCGGCCGTCAGAACGGGACCTCCCAGATATATGTCGAGTTGAACGATCCGGGTGCGGAGCCTCCTCTGATGGATTTCTCACGCCGCAGCGGGATCCCCCCTGTGGCCACCAACGACGTGTATTTTGTCGATCCTTCCGATTTTTCGCTGCATCGACTGCTGCGCGCGATCGATCTGAACACCTCCCTGTCGTGCATTCCGCCGGAGGAAGTCGCGGGCGAGGACCGCTGGCTGAAGCCGGGGCCGGATATGGCACGCCGGTATCCTCATATCCATAGTGCTTTGGATAATACCGCGCGTATCGCGGCCGAATGCTCCGCGGACATGAATATAGGCAGCCTTGTCTTTCCCTCCTTCAAGCCGCCAAATGGATCGGATGCGTTCGAGTACCTGCGTGAGGAATGCTACCGCGGCGCCGAATGGCGTTACGGCGAGTTGTCCGACTCGGTGCTCAAACGGCTGAAGCACGAACTCGAGATCATCAGAGACAAAGGTTTTGCGACCTATTTCCTGGTCGTCCGGGATATCGTCCGGCAGTCCAACCGCACCTGCGGCCGTGGATCGGCCGCCGCAAGCCTGGTTTCCTACTGCCTCGGAATCACCCACGTGGAGCCGATCACCCATAATCTTTTCTTCGAGCGCTTTCTCAATGAGGGTCGGACCGATCCTCCCGATATCGACATTGATTTCCCCTGGGACGAGCGCGACGGCGTGTTCGATTACGTTTTCCGTAAATACGGCATTTCCAGGGTTGCCATGATTTCCAACCACGTGGGGTTCAGGGCGCGGGCCGCTGTGAGGGAAGTGGCGAAGGTGTACGGTCTTCCGGAACAGGAGATCAAGGCAGTGACACAGCGCATGGGATACTTCTGGCGGGCAAGTCAATTGGAAGATTCCATGAACAACCATCCGGTCTACAAAGACATGGATCTGAAGCATCCATGGCCGGAAATTGTGCGCCTGGCAATGAAGCTCGAAGGGTATCCTCGCCATGTGTCCGTGCACTGCGGCGGCATTGTCGTAGTCCCGGACCGAATCGACCGGTACGTCCCGGTGCAACCCGCCCCGAAAGGAGTTCCGATCGTTCAGTGGGAGAAAGACCAGGCCGAAGATGCCGGCCTGATCAAGATCGATCTCCTGGGAAACCGCTCCCTGGCGGTGATCCGGGATGCCCTGGCAGCGATTAAAGAAAATTACGGGACGGACATCGACTATGAGCGTTGGGATCCGACGGGAGATGTAAAAACCCGGGACTTCATGCGCAGGGGAGACACAATGGGTGTGTTCTACGTGGAGTCTCCCTCGATGCGGCAACTGCAGAAGAAGTGCGGCACCGGCGATTTCGATCACTTGGTGATTCACAGCTCGATCATACGTCCCGCGGCCAACCGGTATATTCGCGAGTACGTGCGGCGCCTGAGGGGCGGAGAATACCGGTCGCTGCATCCCATCCTGGACGAGGTGCTGCACGAAACCTACGGCATCATGGTTTACCAGGAGGACGTTTCAAAGATTGCCATGGCCATGGCGGGATTCAGCGCGGCGGATGCGGATCTGCTGCGGAAAATCATAGCGAAAAAACGCGCGGCCCGGAAGCTGGAGGACTACAGGGAACGGTTCCACGCCGGGACCGCAAGCCGCGGGGTCCCGAAGGACGTTGCGGGAGAGGTCTGGGACATGATCATGAGTTTTTCGGGATACTCGTTCTGCAAGCCGCATTCCGCTTCCTATGCCCTGGTTTCCTACAAATCCTGTTATCTGCGGGCGCATTACCCTGCCGAATTTATGGCGGCGGTGCTGACCAATCGGGGCGGGTACTATTCGACCTTGGCTTATATTTCCGAGGCGCGCCGGATGGGGTTGCGGATATTGATGCCGGATGTGAATGCCAGCCGGAGAGAGTACCGGGGCGGAGATGGGAAAATCCGTGTGGGATTAATGCAGTTGAAAGGTCTGCAGGATAGGGCTCTGCAGGCGATCGTGGAGGAACGTCGAAACGGGCCGTATGCATCGTTCGAGGATTTCCTGCGGCGTGTGCCGCTCGATCCGGCGGATATAAAGATACTGGTCAAATCGGGTGCGTGCGATCATATTGCCGGCGGCGCGACACGGCCGGAAATGATCTGGAAAGCGTTGGCCCTGCATGAGACGCGCGCGGCGCGCCATCCGTCTGTCCGCACATTATTTGAGGATATGGACCCTGTCGTTCCGCCGCAGGTTTCCCGTTACAGTGCGCGCACAATACTGGAGCATGAACTCGAGACTCTCGATTTTCTGATCAGCCGGCATCCGTTGTCGTTGTATGCCGCGCAGCTTTCAAAACTGAAGTATGTAAGAGGTGCTGATCTTCATAAATTTGTCGGTCGTCGGGTGACGGCCGTGGGCTGGTGGGTAACCGGAAAAGTCGTTACAACCAGCCAGGAGGAACCGATGGAGTTTATCAGCTTCGAAGATACGACCGCACTGTATGAAACTACCTTCTTTCCCCAGACCTATGCCCGATTTTGCCACATGATGCACCGGTCCCGCCCCTATGTGCTGACGGGCCTGGTGGAAGAGGACTTCGGGGCCGTCAGCCTGACGGTCGATTCCGTCCGCTTTTTATGAAAAAGAGGCTTTTTAAATGTTCCCTCCCTGGATGTTTTGAGGAAATACCCGGATTATGTTGTCTTCGACTTGTTTTGTGAAGAGGGGGGGAATTGCTGGCAGTGCGACAAAGCTATCCGCATGCCGATTGCGGATCTGGCGCGAAGGAGTGTTGATATCCGGGACAAGAAGAGTCATATTTCGTTATATGCCGATCCGGGTATCGCTCCAATATAGCCGGGAGTCTTCAGAATGCGCCTGTTATGGGGACACCTACAGGGTAATCGACGGGATGACGGCTTGGATGAGGTCCAATCGGGAGCGACCGACTGGCTGGTCGTTGCAATGGACGAACCGAATTCAAACGATAGGAGGACAAATCATGGCGGCATTGGAACCGGGCGGTAAGGCGCCTGCTTTTTCATTGATGGACCAGGACGGGAAAAAGATCAAACTATCCGATTACAAGGGCAAGAAATTGCTTCTGTATTTCTACCCGAAGGCGAATACTTCCGGTTGAGCGAAACAGGCCTGCAGTGTCAGCGCCTCCCTGAAGGATTTGAATAAAATCGGGATTGCGGCAGTAGGCATCAGCCCCGATCCGCCGGACAAACAGATGAAGTTCGACCTGAAATATAAGCTGGGATTCCCGCTTCTCTCGGACCCGGATAATAAAGTCGCCAAAGCCTACGGCGCATGGGGTGAGAAGTCCATGTACGGAAAGAAATATGAAGGAATTATCCGCTCATCTTTCCTGATTGATGAAAGAGCCAACGTGCTACAGGCTTGGTATAAGGTAAAACCGGACGATACCGTTCCACTGGTTATGGAGGCAGTAAGTTAGGTGCCCTTTCCCTTTACCTTTGCAGTCAGATTGCCTCCGGGAGCTGCCTGTGATCGACGTTCGTATTTGTAAAGCCCGCCGGGGATGATAATTAGAAATACCCGATCACTCATTTAACCTTTGGCCCGATCCCAATTTATGTGTTAATACAGGAAAAAAGGGGGGGGAATGAACGACGTTAAGATTTTCAGGTGCTTTCTCACTATTATGTTGGGGGCAATTATGGCTGCATCGGTTGTTTATGGTCAAAACAAGTTTCAGGAAGACGTCATTCAAACTTCGGGCGGAGATTTGAAAATCACCTTTATAGGCCACGGATCGCTTATGTTTGCCTTCGCCGGGAAGGTTGTCCATGTCGATCCCACGATGATGGTTTTTCCTGATTATGCTTCGCTCCCCAAAGCGAACCTTGTTCTGGTCACCCATGAACATGGGGATCACCTGGATGCAAAAGCTATCGAGGCTATTCGTGCAGCGGATACGAAAGTAATCTGCAACGCAGCTTCGGCAGCTTCGGTTTCAGGTGCCGTGATTATGAAAAACGGGGATAAACAAACGGTTGCGGGAATTGCCATCGCAGCGGTTCCGGCCTACAACCTGGAGAAATCCTTTCATCCCAAAGGCAACGGCAATGGGTATATCCTGACTTTCGGGGATAAGCGGATCTATGTTGCCGGGGATACGGAAAACATTCCAGAAATGAAGGCCTTGAAAGGGATCGATGTGGCTTTTCTTCCTATGAACCAGCCGTATACGATGACTCCGGAACAGGTCGCGGATGCCGCCCAGGCAATGATGCCCGGGGTGCTCTACCCGTACCACTACCGCTTCGGCGATACCGACAGCAAAAAACTAGTCGATCTTCTCAAGGACGTATCGGAGATAGAAGTACGACTTCGTGACGAGCAGAAATAAAAAGGGTCGTTTCAATCCCGTTCCAGGGATGCATCCACCCTGCGAGCCCATTATTGGAACAAGGAAGTGTACGTATGCAATTTCTATCCATCCTGTCGCAAACGGGTGAAAAATTATGAAATATCCTCGATTTCTTTTATTAAGCTTTGGACTTATCCTGTCAATGTCCTGTTCGCAGGAGTCACGCATGAATAATTCGCAGAAAACCGCTTTTAACGCTGCCGCTGCGCCGCCCGCATGGATGGATTCGGCAGTCCGGAAACTCGAAGAAGACCTGACGGAAAAGTATGGTGAAAATCAGGGTTTCCGCCTGAGCCGGGGATTGAAACAGATGGCCAGGTTCTGGCGCGTTAGCGACGGGGATCAGTCCGAATTCGAAGAGTTTGTCTCCGAAAATTTCATCCGGGATCAGGATGCACTGGATACGGCATTTGCCCGGTTCAATCGCCTGTTCGAACAGGCGTTCGGACATTTGAACGAAATCAATCGCGAATTCCGCCAGCATGTGGATCTGGATACAGGGCCGATTGCACCTTATGACGAGATCTTTGCAGGCTATGATTCGTTTGCCCACCTGAATGACGACTTTTTCAATAATAAGCTGGCTTTTGTCGTGCTTTTGAATTTCCCATTGACCACACTGGAGGAACGATTGGCCGAGGGCGGGAATTGGACGAGGCGCCAGTGGGCTGAAACCCGTCTTGCGGAATTTTTTTCCAAGCGTATCCCCGCCGAAGTCAACCAGGCCATATCGGAAGCGGAGTCGGCATCAGAGCGCTATATTTCGGAATATAACATCTGGATGCATCACTTGATCGACGAAAAAGGGCACCGTCTTTTTCCTCCCAAACTGCGCCTTTTGTCCCATTGGAACCTGCGGGACGAGATTAAAGCGAATTATGCCGATTCAGAAAACGGTCCTGCAAAACAGCGCATGATTCAAAGAGTAATGGAGCGGATCATTGATCAGACCATACCCGAATCGGTCATCAATAATCCACAACTGGACTGGAATCCTTACACCAACACAGTGGAACCCGTTTCGGAAAAGGATTCGGATTTTTCTCCGGGGGACCGGGAAGCGGTCAACACTCCGGAACCGAACACCCGGTATCGGATGCTGCTTGAAAACTTTCAGGCTGTAAAACTTGCCGATCCATATAATCCCGACGCTCCCAGTCTGATGACACGACGTTTCAATGAAGACCGGCAGATCCCGGAAGAGCGTGTTCAGGAAATGTTCGAGCAGGTGCTTTCGTCTCCCATTCTGCCGCGTATTGCCGCCCTGATAGAGAAGAGGCTGGGCCGTCGGCTGGAACCCTTCGATATCTGGTACAACGGTTTCCGCCCCCGGATGCAATATTCCCAGGATGAGCTCGATGCTATGGTGGCAGCCCGGTATCCCGATGCGGAATCGTTCGGCGAAGCCATTCCAGTGATGTTGAAGACACTCGATTTCACCCGCGAGAGTGCGGAATTTCTGTCCGATCAAATCGTGGTGGATCCCGCCCGCGGTTCCGGCCATGCCATGGGCGCCGCGATGCGCCAGGGCAAGGCGCATCTCCGAACCCGGATCGGGGAATCGGGCATGAACTACAAAGGTTTCAATATCGCCGTACACGAACTGGGACACAATGTCGAGCAGACTATCTCCCTGCATCATGTGGACTATTATTCTCTGAACGGAGTGCCGAATACCGCGTTTACCGAAGCGCTGGCTTTTGTATTTCAGGGACGGGATCTGCAATTACTTGGACTGCAGGGGCCCGACCGGCAGGCGGAAGCCTTGAAGGCGCTGAACAATTTCTGGGCGACCTATGAAATCTGCGGCGTAAGTATGGTCGACATGGGTGTGTGGCACTGGATGTACGGGCATCCCGACGCTACTCCGGATCAATTGCGCGATGCCGTTCTGGAGATCTCGAGAGATATATGGAATCGCTATTATGCACCGGTTTTTAAAATAGAGAATGTTACGATGCTGGGGATCTATTCCCATATGATCAATAATTTTCTCTATCTTCCGGACTACCCCCTGGGTCATATGATTGCGTTTCAGTTGGAAGAACATATGAAGAAAACGGGCAGGATCGGGCCGGAATTCGAAAGGGTGGCACGGTTGGGCCGGATTGCCCCCGATCTATGGATGAAGGATGCGACGGGTTCTCCTGTCGGTCCTGAAGTCCTGATTGCTGCTGCCGAACAGGCATTGAACGTAGTAAAAGAATAAACAATCCGATCGTTTTTGGATCGGGTTTCCTGCTTCCTGTCCACCGTTAGGAGCTTGGGTAATAGTACGGCATCGCCGGTTCTATTCTCCGACGAACTGAAAAACTATTTCCCGGATTCGGGATTTGTTGTCGAAATCTACCAGTATCAGCTGCTGCCACGTTCCGAGCAGAAAACGCCCTTGGTGAAAAGGAACGGATAAGCCCGGTTTCATCAGGGCTGCGCGAACATGGCTGAATCCGTTGCCATCCTGCCACCGCTTGTCGTGTTCATATGGCGCGTTTTCCGGCACCAGGCGTTGGATTGCCTTTTGAAGATCGTGTATTGCACCCGATTCAAATTCGATAGTCGTGATTGAGGCGGTCGATCCCGGTACGAAGACGGATGCAATGCCGTCCACCATCCCACTCTTGAGCAGCATCGCTTCGGCAAGCGGGGTTATGTCCTGTACGTCGCAATATCCAAGTGTTTTCAATTTTTCGCGTTGAGTGAAAACGGGCATTATCGGACGGCTCCCGATACGTATTTCTCATCGGCTGTTTTAAACATGATTTGCCTTGCGCGACGATGAAAGCAGACTTGGTTCCCGCAAGGATTCGTGGCTTTACGTTTTGCTGGCAGGGAAAGAACCAGCCGGTGCCGAAAACAGGCTGGTTTCTAACCACTACTGTTCCAATTCCTTCTGGGCCTTCTGGATGACGCGCTCTACTCCGGTGAGTGATCCGCGATGACTGTTGGACCAGAGCTCCTCCAGGTACTTCTTGCCCTGCGCTGAGGTCGATCCTTTGAGCAGGTAGGCTTTGGCAAAATTCAGCATGGCGGAATCAAGTTTGTTGGTGCGCCAGTAGGACATGCCCAGGAAATAGTAGGCAGTCTCGTTTCGATTGTTGTACTTGAGCGCATTTTCGAGATGCTTGATTGCCGTGCCGTAACTTCCGCTCTGGTAGGATGATGCGCCCATAACGCCGTAGGCTATCGCATAAGACCTGTTCACGGTATCTGCCCACGCGCTATCATCCATCCCCTCCGGTTTTTGGGCTGTCGGAAGTATTTTTAGGCAGGTCCTGGCGTGGTTTACCTGAGTGGCTCCCGTAGTTAGTCGCATCATCTGGGCCAGAACCACAACATAGTTGGGAGACGAAGACGGTATTTTGTCCGCCCATTGCAGAAATTTTGTGCTGTTTTCCAGCCTGAGGTAGGCGATTGCAAGGGAATAAGCCAATTCCGGACTGGGATTCGCTTTATAGGTTTTTTCCCCGAAGCTGGTGAATCCCCTGAGATTGTTCGTGGAAGAATATGCATAAGTCAGGGCGTCAATTGTAGTCTTGTGATCGGGAGAAACGGTCAGAAACTTTTCTCCGATGGATATGACCTGCGACCAATTCTGCTGCTGACTCAGTTCGGCAATAAGTCTCTGGAAAGAGGCTTCAAGATAGGATCGAAGGGAAGATTCAGGCTTTTCCTTGATGAAAGCGACAATCATGTCCGTCTTTTTGACGGGATCCGCTTCGGCGTCAATAGTCTGGTACCGTTTGTATTCTTCTTCCGTATAGTCCTGGGCTTGTGCCCTTTGAAGGATAAACGCCGGGCTTGCAATCAACGACAGGCTAAGGAGCAGGGTGTAAGTAATGGAAAGCGAGCGAGAAGTCATAAGCAGACCTCCTTGTTTTGCGAACGGGCACTTCTCGGTAAGCCCCTCCGCTATCTAATATTTAGCGTTTTATATCAAAAGCATACAGTAAAGACAACAAATGAAAATGCAGTTGCTTGTTGTAGAGCCCGACCCTGTTTCGTTATGCTTTTTGGCATGATCTGCCAAGACATATCAATTGAAGCGATTGATTGCACGAATGAGATTTTCAGGATCAGCGAAGAGATTGTTTCCGCTCCGCTGCAAATATCCATGCGAGAAATCGGGCAGTTGAATCCTGTCGTATTGATGAGAGGAGGACGCCCGTATACGGTTGTGTGCGGATTCAGACGATTGCACGCTCTGCGACAGTTAAATGCGACCCGCGTGTTTGCACGGATTATCGAAGAGACGGATCGGGATTTGCCCGGTCTCTTCAGGCTGGCCCTCTGGGACAATCTTTCTCATAGGAAATTGGATCCTCTGGAGCAGGCCAGAGTGCTCTACAAGCTCAGGTATGATTTCGGCGTTTCGGATGAATTGATAATAAAGGATTTCCTGCCCATGATGGACCTGGCGCCTCATGAACAGACACTGAAAACCCATATAATGCTGCATGCGTCTCACCCGGAACTGAAAAATCATTTCAGTCAAGGTAGGCTGACTCTCTCCAGCCTGCAATACCTTGCGACAATGCATGCTTCGTCTCAGGCGTCCATCGCGTCTGCACTGGAAGGAATGCGTTTGAGCGCTGGTCTGCAGAAAAAATTTTTCAGCCTGCTTGAGGAGCTGGCCGCGAAGAATAGAAAGAAGCCTGAGGCTCCTTTCAGTGATCCTGAAGCGCTGTCGGCTTTAAAGGATGCCGGTTTGTCCCCTTTTCAACGGGGGGAGAGGATTTATGGGCTTCTTTACCGTTTGCGGTATCCAAGAGTGATCCAGGCCGAGGAACGTTTTGGGAAACTAAAGAAGTCTTTGGGATTGCCGGGCTCTATTAGGATTACTCCGGCGCCGTTTTTTGAAACCCCCGACCTCCGGGTGGACTTTAAAGCTCCCAATGCCGAACAGTTCCGGAAGATGGTCGCCGAACTCTTCGAAGCCTCTCAGGGGCCTGAATTGGATAAGCTATTTAAAGTCGTATAGATAGAAATATTATGTTTTCGTATCATCCTGAACGCATACTGGTCCAGGAGGAGTCCTGGCAGGATAGCGTCACATCTGAAATCCTCGGACGATTGCCGGATGTTGAAGTCTGCACGGTCAAGGAATCTGAAATTCGTCCTGTGGAGCCGTGCGCTGTATCGGAAGGGCCTTTAAAAGGCAGGGATACTCTTATCCTGATGCGCTATCCCGGCAGTTTCCTGAAGCGGTGCCAGGGATCGGGAGCGGATACATGCTGCAATTATTATGTTGTCAGTTGCGTCTGGAATTGCCATTTGGATTGCACCTACTGTGTTCTGCAGTCTTACCTGAGCAGCCGGGCATTGATAGTGTGCACTAATTTTGAAGATTTATTGAATGAAGTGCATGAAAAACTTGCGAGGTTCCCTCAAAGGATATTCAGAATAGGAACCGGCGAACTTGCGGATTCTCTCGCCCTGGACCCTTTAACGGGTTTCTCCCGTCGACTGGTCCCCTTCTTTGCCGGTCTTTCCAATGGTTTTCTTGAACTTAAAACAAAATCCGACTGTATCTCCAACCTGGAAGGCCTAGAGCACAAAGGTCACACGATTGTGTCCTGGTCCGTGAACTCAAACCGGGTCTGCCTGACCGAGGAAAGAAAATCCCCGTTGCTGGAAGAGCGGCTGACGGCGGCACTTCAATGTCAAAAGTGGGGATACAGATTGGGATTTCACTTCGATCCACTCATTTTTTACGATGGTTGGGAAAAGGATTACAGGGAAGCGGTGAAGGAAATCTTTCGGACCGTAGATCCTTACGGTATAGCATGGGTCAGTCTCGGAGCGCTTCGATTCCCGCCTCATTTAATTGATCAGGTTAAAAAACGATTTCCTGAATCGAAAATACCCTATGGAGAATTTGTTCCCGGTCATCATGGGAAAGTGCGATATTTCAGGCCGATCCGCGAGGAAATGTATAAAAATATGATCGCCTGGATTCAGGAAGAGGCTCCCCGTGTGAAAGTATATCTTTGCATGGAGAGCCTTGCGGTCTGGGAAAGCTGTTTCGGTTTGAATTCCTGCAACGCCTCTTTTCTGAGCGGTCAATTGGATAAAGCAGTCTGCGGGGAATAGCCAATCCATTCCGGGCTCCCTTTCCTGCTGTGAGATCCAATGAAATTAGCACCCATCCTTCAGGGAATTCACTGCAGTTTCTCATCGAACCCATAGGAAAACATTGAATAGTCAGGGCCTAAAGAGGAAAAGGCTTAAGGAAAACGCGGAATTTGCCGTCTAAGCTTTTGGCTTTTATTATTTGGTGTTCGAATGAAGTGGAATTACGGCAATGAATTTCACGGTTCGGCCGATAAGAAATGTTGAGCCTCAATAGCTTCGCATCCGCAATAAGGAAGGAGTTTATTAAAGGACGATCTTATTTCGTCCCAGGCTATGTCTACGGCGAGTAAAGCATACGGTCCATTGACCACCGCTCCTTTCGGTTCGATTTTTCGTCCGGCCCGAATTCTTGTAGCTGACAAGGAATTGCTCAGCAGGGAGGTTGTCGCCCGAAAACTCGAGAGTCTCGGCTATATCTGTGACTGCTGCGAAGACAGCCATTCCGCTCTCGATATTCTGGCAGGACATTCCTATGATCTCATCCTGACCGATATTGTGCCGCCCGAGAAAGGCGGAGTGGATTTCCTAAAAAATATATTGCAGATCCGGCCGGGTATCGCCGTGATCCTGGTTACCTCGGATGTCAATATCGAGGTGGCGGTGGATGCTTTGAAACACGGGGCATATGATTACATCACCAAGCCGTTCAATATGGAGGAGCTATCCATCGGTGTATCCCGTGCACTGGAAAAGCGCCGGATGATTTTGGAAAATCAGAGTTATCAGCGTACGCTGGAGGAACAGGTTGCCAGCCGTACGGTTCAGTTGAGAGATGCCCTTGGAATTCTCGAACAGACATACCATTCCACGCTGGTTGCTCTGAGCAAAGCCTTGGACAGCCGTCACGCCGATTCGGAAGGCCACACGCTGCGTATTACCGTCTATGGCTCAAGGTTGGCACAGGCGCTCTGTATGAGCGAGTCTGAAATCCGGGTGATGGAACAGGGCATATTACTGCACGATGTGGGAAACATCGGTATACCCGATGCCCTGCTGGAGAAAAAAGATGCTCTGGATGAAAATGAATGTCTACTGATGCGAAACCATCCCGAAATAGGCTTCAGAATACTTTCCCGTATCAAATTTCTTGAGGAGTCTGCTAAGCTGGTGTTGCAGCATCATGAAAGATATAACGGTCAGGGATATCCGCAGGGTCTGCAAGGTGAAGACATTCACCTGGGAGCTCGAATATTTGCCGTTGCCGATATGTTCGAGACTTTAACTTACTCCCGTTTTTCCTGTACGGCGGAAAACATAGAAAGCGCCTGCATGGAAATAAATAAGATGTCCGGAACCCTGCTGGATCCCGTGATCGTCGATCAATTCCTGAAAATACCCCAGCATGAGTGGAAAGAAATAAGCAGCAATATCACAAAGAACGCCGGGCTTTCAAAAATGCGACGCATAGAAAAGAAGAAGAACGGTAATTAGTTCTGGCACTTCCAAGTTCCCCCGAATTATAGTGCGTCCGGTGAGGGCGCCGAAAAAGCGGCAGTTTCAATCTCAAGGCCGGTCCCTGCAGCATATGGCGCCGACAGGTATCATCGGGCCGACCGGTTCAGGTTGCGCAACTCTTTCAGTTTTCCAGCCTTGGGATTATCATGGATATTGGTACAATAAACGGAAGTCCTATGGATAAAGAAAAAAACGAGCCCCCTGTCCGAACTCAACTGAAAGTCACGGATCCCGTTTGCGGCATGACTTTCGAACCCTTGAATGCCGCCGCGAAAATGGAGTATGAGGGGCAAACCTACTATTTCTGCAATCCCGGGTGTATGGAAAAATTCCGACAGGATCCCGAGTCGTACCTGCCCATGGATAAATCGTTTCGCACCGAAGATGCGGAAAATGGTGCCGGTTCGAAAGTTACGGATCCCGTTTGCGGCATGACCTTCGAACCCTCGAATGCCGCCGCGAAAATGGAGCATGAGGGGGAAATCTACTATTTCTGCAATCCCGGATGCCTGGCCAAGTTCCGCCGGAATCTCCAGAAGGACCTGACTGCGGATGAACCGTCTCCGGCAGAGGACGGGCAGGAAAAACTATATACATGCCCCATGGATCCGGAGGTTGTCCGGGAAACTCCCGGGCCCTGTCCTGTCTGCGGCATGGCACTGGAACCCAAGACGGCATCCCTTCAGGATGAGGACAATGCCGAACTTGATTCGATGAGCCGCAGGTTCCGGATCAGTCTGTTTGCAACTCTGCCGGTTCTCCTTATCGCGATGGGGGATATGATTCCTGCAATGCACTTCAGGGGAAGCGTCTGGGTGCAATTTATCCTGGCTTCCCCCGTTGTTCTTTGGGCAGGCTGGCCTTTTTTTGAAAGGGCTTGGGCTTCGATTGTGAATCGCAGTTTGAATATGTTCACGCTGATCGCTATCGGAACCGGAACCGCATACCTCTACAGTGTCATCGCCGTCCTTTTTCCCGGTATGTTGCCGGATTCTTTCCTGACACCGAATGGATCTCCGGAAGTGTATTTTGAAGCGTCGGCTGTGATTGTTACCCTGGTGCTGCTGGGCCAGGTGATTGAAATCCGTGCGCGCAGGAGGACAGGCAGCGCGATACGCGCACTGCTTGGGCTGGCACCGCCAAAAGCCCGCATCATCGACGATAGAGGTATGGAAAAAGATGTACCGCTGGATCAGGTAAACCCGGGAGACAGGCTGCGCGTTAGACCGGGAGACAAGGTGCCGGTTGACGGAACGGTACTTGAGGGACACAGCTCGATTGACGAGTCCATGCTGACCGGAGAGCCGATACCGGCGGAAAAATCTCAGGGAAGCCGGGTGACGGGAGGCACGGTAAACGGAAATGGAACATTAATTATGCAGGCAAGAAAGGTTGGCAGCGATACCCTTCTGGCGCATATAGTTCGAATGGTAAGCGAGGCGCAGCGCAGCAGGGCGCCTATACAGAGAGTGGCGGACCGTGTATCTTCCTATTTTGTACCCGCTGTCGTTCTGGCATCCCTCATTGCCTTCCTGGTATGGGCGTATGCCGGTCCGGAGCCGAGCATGGTTTACGCATTGATTAACGCTGTGGCGGTTCTTATCATCGCCTGCCCCTGTGCACTGGGGCTGGCTACGCCGATGTCCGTGATGGTGGGAACCGGGAGGGCCGCGCGGGCGGGAGTTCTGCTCAAAAATGCGGGAGCGCTGGAGTTGCTGGGGAAAGTCGATACTCTTGTTATGGACAAGACGGGAACCCTTACCGAGGGCAAACCCTGCCTTACCTCGGTGATTACAACCGGAATCTGGACGGAGATGGAACTGCTCGGTCTGGCTGCAAGCATGGAGAGGGGAAGCGAGCATCCCCTTGCGACCGCTATCGTCGCAGCCGCTGAATTGCGCGGGCTGCCGCTGCACAAGGCAACTGAATTCTCCTCGGTTGTCGGCAGGGGTGTCCGGGGAGTTGTGGAAGGAAAAACCGTAGTAGTCGGCAACCGCGCCATGCTAGATGAAATGGGTGTCGATGGTGGATCATTCACTCTGGCCGCCGAGAATATGCGCCAGAAAGGACATACCGTCGTGTTTGTACTTATCGATGGCTTCCTTGCGGGTTTGTTGGGCGTGTCGGACCCGATCAAAAGATCCTCCGAGGAAGCGATCCAGTATCTGCAAAAGGAAGGGATCCGGTTGGTAATGCTGACCGGAGACAGCAGAACAACAGCGGCGATTGTCGCTCGAAGCCTCGGCATCGACCAGGTCGAAGCGGAAGTTACCCCCGACCGAAAGGGTGAGGTGATAAAAAAGCTTCAGGATGAAGGCCGGATCGTAGCTATGGCCGGAGACGGCATAAACGACGCACCGGCTCTGGCATTGGCTGACGTGGGGATTGCTATGGGTACGGGTACGGATGTCGCAATCCAGAGTGCCGGAATTACCCTGGTTAAAGGGGATCTGCGCGGTGTCGTACGCGCAAGAAAACTCAGCAAGGGAACGATGAGGAATATTCGTCAGAATCTCTTCTTTGCGTTTGTCTATAATATCCTAGGAGTGCCGATCGCGGGAGGTGCTCTTTATCCGGTTTTCGGATTGCTGCTCAACCCTATGATCGCCAGCGCTGCCATGACTTTAAGCTCCATCTCTGTTATCAGCAATGCACTCCGGCTGCGCAAAATGGAACTGTAAAAAAAAATGGAAGACCGGTAATTGTTTGATGCAGATGGATAAATTGACGGGAGGACCAATTATTTCATTTTGAACCTTCAACCTTTAATTCTTTAGCTTCCATTGCCGGTTTTGCCATCTTCCGGCTCTTGTATTGCCGGAAGAGTAAAACCTTCAACGATCTTTTTGCCATTAACGCGCCACGTCTTTTTATTCCTTCGGTGTTTGCCATACGTGGATGTCCCGTGCGACATCCGGTTCGAACGCGATCTCGGTTTCTTCGCACTGAACCACGCAGGCAGGCCATTTCTGAATCAATTTGATTGTCACTCCCGGAGATATCCCGAGCGCGGACAGTTTGAGCAGCCGGGAGTGTTCCTTGGTGGAAAAATATGCGACACGCGCAGACTCCCCGATATCCAGCTGATCGCAAGATGCTACAATGGATTTCAATGCGCTGCGGGTCTGGCGGCAACAGCTCCCTTCCGGAATGGGTTTGTTGTGTGGGCAGTAACGGGGGTGTCCGAGGAGGGTGCAGATTGAATTCGTGATTCCTTCGGCTAGAACGTGTTCGTATTCACAGGCGGCGGCTTCACTGTCTTCCACATGGGAACCGAGAGCATCGCAGATCAGTCTTTCGGCCAGCCGATGCCGGCGAATGATATTTTCGGCAATCTGGCGTCCATTGGGGAGTAGGTTGATGCGTCCGGAATCCTCGACCGCCACCATTCCTTCTTCCTGAAGTTGAGCCAGCAGTTTTTCCGAAACCGCGGTCTTTGCACTGCGAACGACCTCATCCACGGTCGCAATCCCCTGCTCCTGCAGTGTCCATACCGCTTCAAGCACTTCCCCGATTTCCTCTGTAGTCTTTTTTTCCATGATGCACTCCAATTTGTGAACGCTGCCGTCAGTTGAACTGAATGTCTAATGTTCGCAGGATCCAGCCGACAACGGTGCCGACCATTATGGCAAACGGTACGATAAAGCCGGTGATGGCCAGCGCCCGTTTCCAGCCCTGTTCCTTGATGATCATCAGAAAAGTTGCGAGGCAGGGGACGAACAGGGTGATGACAATCAGGCTGACTACAACCTGCTGCCCGGTCAGCAGTCCTTCTCTTGCAAGTTCGTAAAGTCCCGCCGCCCCATAATCCCGGCGCAGGAAACCCAGCAGGAAGATTCCCGCGGCTTCGGTCGGAAGGTGCAGCAGACCGGAAAGGATGGGTTCCATGCCTTTCTGAAACGCGAGGAGAAGACTTTGCCCGTGGATCCGGACACTGTCCATAATGAACAGAACGAATGTGCCGGCCAAAAACAGGGGAACCGCTTCCTTCAGGTACCACCGGACGCGGTACATCGTTTTAAGGACAACGTTTTTCATCTGCGGCATACGGATCGGGGGTATCTCAAAAATAAATTCGCTCGGCTGGCCCCGGATGAGTAGGGAAGAGAGATACCCAACCAGAAGAAGCTGGGATGCAACGACACCAATGATCACCATTGTCGCTTTAACGGTGAATCCCGCAGCGATACCCAAGATGACTCCAAGCTGAGCGGAACAGGGAATGCCCAGCGACAGCAATAATGTCGCAATGAGCCTTTCTCTTTTGGAGCTTAGAATGCGCGCGGACATGGTTGCCATGGTGACACAGCCGAAACCCAGCACCATCGGGAGAATTGCCTTTCCATTCAGGCCCATGATACGCATCAGGCGATCCGAAAGGATGGACAGTCTGGGCAGATAGCCGCTGTCCTCCAGCAGACCGAAAGCGATAAAAAATGTACCGACCACCGGGAGAACGATGCCGACGGCATAGGTGACCCCCATGGAAATCAGGCCGTATTCTCCGACCAGCAGATTTCCAAGGAATCCCTCGGGAATCAGAGCCCGCAGCCAGGGAATGAAATGCTGTTTGAAAAGCACATTTTCCATGAGCCCCACCAGGGTTTGCGCCCCGGTGTAACCCACGAATTCGTAGAGCAGCAGCAATACTCCCAGCAGAATGGGGATGCCCGTGGAGGCACGGCGCGAAAATTCGCCCATTTCAAACGCAAAGCTGCGGCTCCTTGAAAGCAGAACGGAAAGCGGAACAATAACGGGAACGATAAAGAACAGTAAATGAATGGCTCCGGGGAGGAGACCGAATGCAAAGCCACCGTCCTCATTAAGGCCAAGAACGATACTATGAACTAGATTCCTGCCGGAAGGTTTGGAGTCGATCCAGGAATTCAGACCGCTTTCCACGCGGTGCATGGCGATGTCGAAGGGAGTCGGGATATGCAACAGGCTCCCGAACTCGTTCCAGGCAAAAAATACCAGACCTGCAATCAGCAGCCCGAGCCAGAGCTTTTTGACATTTCCGGCTTCCTTTAGCAGCCGGCCCGTTCTTTTCTTTTTGTAGAGGTCCACCGATCTGTCAAGGAACCTTTTCCGAAGGCCTGAAACCTCATTTGCAGGATAGCTATGTCCGGCAGACCGGTAGTGTTCGTTCCAATTTTTCAGTCGNNTTGAATTCGATCGGGCCCAGACATCCCTCGATCGTGTGGTTGAGGTCGCGGTTGTTTTCCGCCAGCCATTCAATACTGAGAAGGGCTGGAGAAGCGGGATTGTCGAGCGCTTTTATAATACTTTCCTGCGAATAGAGGACGGGGATCGGATTCAGGGGCATATTGGCGTTCTGAATTGCGTTCAGAAGCTGCCTTCTTCCTTTCGAATAGATGGCGATGGTTTTAATCGCGGGTATGGAAAAGAGTTCCGAAAGCCCCTGGGAATCGATCTCGATTCCGCGGTCCTCGGCTTCATCGATCATGTTTAAAGCCAGAACCATCGGGATCCTGAATTCGACAAGTTGAGACGTGATCAGCAGGGTGCGCCGCAGGTTTTTTGCATCGGCAACCTGGACAATGACGTCCGGCTTCTCCCGGAGAATAATTTCACAGGTAACCCGCTCATCTTCCGATTGCGGCACCAGACTGTTTATGCCGGGTGTATCCACGACCTCGTAGGTGTCTCCTCCTATCTGCATTCTCCCCCGCGATACCTCGACGGTCGTTCCCGGGAAATTGGAAACCATTACATAGCTACCCGTTAAAATTCTGAATATAATGGATTTTCCGACATTGGGATTTCCCACCAGGACTACTTTCTTGGAGGGAATTGGAGAAGGGTTAATTGCCATGGATATTGCCTGTTCGGTCTTTTCTGAAAACTAATTTCAATCTGAACCGTTGATCATATCAGAATCCGTGATAATACCAAAGGCAGAGTTTAGAGAATCCGGGATTCAATTAACAGAATCCGGAATTCGGGGTTGGAATGACGACAGGAAATTGGAGAATCGGTACGATCCGATGAAATCCTGAAAATTTGTTACAGATGCTAATATAAAGTTACCCTGCCAATAGGAGTTTCCCGATGACGGCGGATAAGGACACCGAATTGCTTGGCCTGTTGGACGACCGGAACCGGGGCGTCGGCCGGGCACTAAGGGGGGCGTTCCCGGCAATCCCTCATTCCAGCTCCGGGCCGAACGTGTGTTCGTGAGAAACAGGGACGACGATCTGTTTCTGCAAAAGCGTTCCGCGAGCAAGCGCATCCGGCCCGGTAAGTGGGATACTTCGGTAGGCGGCCACGTGGAAGCCGGCCTGTCCTATAAAGAAGTAGCCGGGAAAGAGGCGGCCGAACTGGGTATAACTACGGAAAACTCTTCCCCGCTGCAATTCAGCCATGCATATGTATGCAGATCCGGTTTAGTCCGATCGGATAAAGATCCCCGGAACAAAATCTAATATCCTATTCTTATCGGCCAATCATTCCACAAACTGCCTGGCATAATACTTTGGCGTCAACTGCTCGCCGGTGGCTTTCTCTATCATTACATTCCAGCGCATGGTATTGCCGGGTCTGAAGACTTTCCTGGTCAGATAATCCCCGACCTCCTGCTGCCCGATAAAGGTTGTTTTACCGTAATCTTTCGTTTTCAGAATATTTTCGCTGATGTAATAGAAGAGTTGGGACGCTAGCAATTCACCCATCATGTAGTTGTGGTAGTAAACGGGATAAATCGCTACATGTATTTTTGCCGCCCAATCGGGTTCGTTGCGCCCTTCGGGACGAGTCAGCATCTGGTACTTTTCAACCAGGTCCCACCACAAGGCGTTCAGATCCTGATCCGGGTCCTCGTACAGGCTCTTTTCGAAACGGTACATTACCTGCACCCATCGGCTGAAAACAAGCTGTTCGAGACGGAGCATCCTGGAGGCGGCATCGGAAATTTTTTCGGCTTCGGCTTCCGATATTCCGGTCATTGCTTTAATCCATGCGGCATTCGATGCGAACCGGCCGAAAAGCATGGCGATGGCTTCGGTTGTGAACGAATGCGCAGGATCGCGCAGAACCCAGGGGACTTCCCTGTCGTTGTATTTTCCGTAGACGGCGTGGCCGAATTCATGCAGGTTGGTGTTCATCCAGTAATAGTTCGGCTGGATGTTACAGATTACTCGCACGTCCCCTTCGCGATCCACGTCCATGCAGTATGCATGCTGATATTTCCCTTCTTTCTCGTAGAGATCGCTGCCCGCAACCATGTCGTCGATCGGCAATCCGATGCCCGAGTAGTACTCCTTCGTAAGCTTTTCAATATTCTGGTCCCCGTAGTATTTGTCGAAATCGACGTCATAAACTCGAGGTGCTTCCTGGAAGAAGGGATTCTGGTAATGCCACGGCTTCAGTTCGTTTTCGCGGATGCCGTATCGTTTCGCCAGCACGCGATCGGCGTCCTTTTTCGTTTCTGTGAATATATCGCGTGTGAGGGTGTCTAAATCGTCGAACAGTTTTTCAATGGCTTCCGGATCCTGTTCGCCCAGAGACAACTGCATTTGCTGGTAGCTTTTGAAACCGAGGTCCCGAGCCGCGGCGTTGCGCATCTTTACCAGTTTCACGATATTTTCGGCAACCCGGGCTCCAATCTGTTTGCTTGCCTTCCACGCACGCTGCAATTCCTCTGAATCCCTGGATTTTTGGAGCAGCTCCTTCAATTCGTTGTCTGTCTTTTCCTCACCATCCAGCTTGGCCCGAAAGGTTGAAAACTCCTGTTCGATCTCCTTCTGCAGCCCGATGATGGCTTCCAACTGTTTTTCGTCCATCTGCTTTGAAAGGAAGGCGTTGTAGATAACGTCCAGTTGCCTCGACTGGAGCGGTTCGGTCACCTCGCCCGAATTTTTGATTCGATTGAGCTTTTCGAAACTTTCGGTATTCGCGTGTATTTTGTCGAGTTCAAGTTCCAGATCCGCGGCAATCTGATAATCTTCAGATTTCCCCGATATGGATGCGGCGTAATATGCCTTGTTGTGGCGAATGCTCAGGTCCTTGACGGTTTCTTCGTAGTCATCCAGAAAAGCCTTGAGTTCCCCTGCCATATCCGTCTTCTCCTGACCCGTGCATCCCAGCATAAATGCCAAAAACAGAAAGATTGTAGTTCTGATAAGCATCGTGTATCCTCCGGTTCCTTTCAGAGTATACCCTCTGGAGCCGGATGGTTGCTCGAATTAAAACAACTTTTTTGTAAAACAGTAGTAAAATCGCAGTCGAAAATTAAGAATTTTTTACATAAGACATCCGGCGGGATTCCTGAACTGGTCGGATAGGGCCATAGTTTCTAAAGACCGGCATTTTGGGTTCCTGCCTTCTCAAAACAGGTTGATGCGAATATCCTCCATAGCTTTATATCGGTTAAAGGCATCTTGGAGCGAAAGCTTGATCGATCCTGATTCTCAAACTTATTTAAAGGAGCGCCTTATGAAACGCATTATCCTTGTGTCGGTCCTGACAATTGTCTGCATACCTGCATTTCTGGGTGCGCAGCAGGATACCGTGCAAATCACGACAAAGCGTGTCGCCGGTCCGGTCTATGTACTGGACAGCGGAAGCGCCGGTAATATCGGAGTCATTGCTGATCCTGCGGGAGCTGTCATCATCGATTCCATGTACGCACGTTTCGAAAATCCGATTCGAACGGAGCTCAGAGCCCTGCCTGGCGGTGAAAAAATACGTTTTGTGATAAATACCCACTGGCACAGCGACCATACGGACGGCAACAAGATCTTTGGCCCCGGGTCTGTTGTCGTAACGCATGAAAACGTCCGTCCCCTGTTGACCGAGCCTCAAACCCTGCTGGGGCAGACAACTCCAGCTCTTCCGGCCGAGGCGCTTCCGTCAGTCACTTATTCCGATACATTGACCCTTTATGCCGGCAATCTCCCGATTCGATTGGTCCATTACCCCAACGCTCACAGCAACGGCGATACGGTCGTATTCATCGACAAATATAAAGTGATCCACACGGGGGATATGTTTTTCCAGGGCATGTTTCCGTTTATGGATGTGGCCAACGGCGGAAATATCGAAAATTGGGTACGGCAGCTGGACTCTATCCTGTCCGATCTTCCTCCCGACACGAGAATCATCCCGGGCCACGGGCCCGTCGTAGGAGTTGCCGAACTCAAGGCATTTCGCCAGATGCTTTATGATTCCGCTGAAATCGTTCGCGGTCAGATGAAGGAAGGCAAAACGCTGGATCAGATCAAGGCAGCCGGGCTTCCGGACCGCTTTGAACCCTGGACGAAAGGATTCTTTACAGCTCCACAATGGCTGGAACTGGTGTACCAGAGCCTGGCGGAAAAATAAAATTGTGTGCCTGCGCCACCGCAGTAGGAACCTTCGAAAAGTGAATCCATGCAAAATCCCGGTTATTGCCGGACTGTTGTCGGCCGTGGATTACATGAACTCAGGTGAGGCCAAAATGACTCCCAATATTCCCGATAGTGACCGGAGACGCCATAGATGGTTTTCAGACAGCCCGATTCAATCTGTCTACAGGTTGTCGGTTCAAGCCCTCGCCCTGTTGCTGGGCCTGGTTCTGCATGTACCGGCTTTCGGGCAGCAGCGATTCGGCGATATAGGCGACCTTATGCTTGTCTCCGGCGAAGTGCTGCGCGAATGCCGGGTAGGCTACAGGACCTTCGGACAACCCAACGCGGAAAAATCGAATATCGTCCTTTATCCAACCTGGGCCAACGGCCGAACGGAACAGATGGAGGGCGGGATGGCGTGGTTGTCCGATGCCGGCTATTATGTGATTGCCCTTGACGCGTTGTCGAACGGTGTCTCCTCTTCACCCTCGAACAGCCATGTCCAACCTCGAATGAAGTTTCCGACGATCACCGTTCGCGATATGGTGGTAAGCCAGCATGCGCTGCTCACACGGGTATTGAATGTAGGCCACGTAAAAGCCGTTATAGGAGTCTCTATGGGCGCAATGCAGACTTTCCAGTGGGTGACGGCATATCCGAATTTCATGGATAAAGCCGTGGCGATTGCCGGATCGCCGCGCCTGGCTCCATATGATCTGCTGCACTGGCAAATGCAGATCGATGCGATCAAAAACGACCGGCGCTGGAATAACGGCGACTATACGGAGAATCCCGCACGCGCGTTTGAATATGAAATCGGCGCGCTGATCCTGACCACCCCGGAATACTTCAACGCAAACACCACGCGAGAACAGGTTTTCGCCGCGATAGCGGAATCAACGGAACATTACAATGGCCCGGACGCAAACAACAAAATCCGCCAGGTGGAGGCGATGATGACTCTGGATGCCGCCGATGCATCGGGGGTCAAGGCGAAATTGTTCATCGCCGTTTCCGAGAGCGACCATACGGTAACTCCCGGTCCCGCACTCGAGTATGCAAAGAAAATGGAAGTGGAACCTTTCATTCTGGACAATGCTTGTGGACACAGCCTTCACCTGTGTCCGGACAACGGTATGAATCAGGCGCTTTTGAAATTTCTAGGGCCATAACACATTGAATCCATGGTTCGGATAAACCGGGGCATTGAATCGACCGGATGATCTCCTAAACGCAGATTTATTATTTTTACTAAATGAGAAATATCCTTATTTTCTACAATCCTCACGCCGGACGCCTGAGAAAGAAGGGCCCGATCCGTTTGTTGACGGACGAAATTGAAAAACTTGGCGATTATTTTGAAGTGATATCCGAAGATCCGAACAAACTTGAGACCCTTCCGGGTCTGAACGGACGCCAAGCCGATCTGGTAATAGTATTCGGTGGAGACGGAACGGTCAGGGCCGTCACCCGGCTGGTTCTTGAAAACGGCCCCGACATACCTGTTGCCGTAATCCCGGCAGGTTCGGGCAACCTGTTCGCCTTTTCAATGAGAATTCCCGCGAGAATGAAAAAAGCCGTGAAGCTGGCTCTTTCGGGCAAGCCGATCGAAATTGACGTGGGCCTGTTGAATAATAAGAAATATTTTTTGATTGCCTTCGCGCTCGGATATGTTACGCGGCTGATCGTCAATACCCCCCGACGGTCAAAAAAGCATCTCGGTATTTTCGCCTATTTTCTGTATTTTTTAAGAAGTTTGAAATTCAGGAAATGCAGATTTAAAATATCGGTTGATGGAGAAAGTCGCATTTATGAAGGAAATACGATCCTCATAGCCAATATATTAAGGGTTTTCGGTTCCAGGCCCAGAAAGGAAATGAGTTATGTGGATGGTCTCCTGACCCTGATCGTTCTTACGAACAAAAGTGTTGTCAGCTTTTTCGATGCTTTTCTTTATTTCTTTTTTTCCTTGAATACCGGGAAGAATTTTTTTGTGGCTCATGGGAAAAAAATTGAGATAATTTTTGAAGAAGATGACGCCATCCCGGCTTCCTTGGACGGCGATGCCATCGAACTCGATGCAAGAAAAGTCGTATTGGAAATGTCAGAAATGAAACTGAAGGTTATTTCTAAAATTTCACAGAAAACGTTGAAAATGTAAAGGTGTTCCGATAAACATCCGGGATCATGGATCTGTGAAAATTCCGCGAATTTTATCGCAACCTATAGTAAACTCGCAGCCGGAAATTCTAGAAAACCAATCTAATGTTTTGGATCTGGCAGAGGACAGGTCCGGCAGGAGTGGGTTTTTGTAAAACCGGCACTTGTTTGGTGCCATGTGCCATATTGGCCTGATTGATATCTGTGTCGGGTTTTGGGGAGAGTGCCAGTTCATGACCTGGAGCGTTGTCGGGGCATGAATATTGCCGATGCACCGGGGCGAGGTTAGGCTCAAAATAATTTATTAGTTAGACAAAAACAACATCTAAGAAACGAAAGATTCGGTGCAACCCCATAACTATTAAATAACAGAGATAAGGTAACAACATGAAACAGCCCGCATTAAGTTTGAAGGAAAAGCTGAGCTACGGATTGGGTGATGCCGCCAGCAATATCGTCTACCAGATGGTCGTCAATTTCCTGCTGTACTTCTACACCGATGTATACGGGATTGAAGCAGCGGCGGCAGGCACTCTGATGCTGGCAGTCAGGCTGTTTGATGCCTTCACCGATCCCATGATGGGAGCTATCGCCGACCGCACCAAAACCAAGTGGGGCCGCTATCGTCCCTGGATGCTGTGGATAGCGGTTCCTTATGGGGCGCTTGCCGTTGCTGCCTTTTTTACCCCCGATGTAGGGATGGGGACCAAACTGGTTTACGCCTACATATCCTATGCTTTGTTGATGACCGCCTACACCGCCGTCAATATCCCTTATTCGGCATTGGGTGGTGTTATTACTTCCGATTCTCAGGAACGGGCCGATGTCCAGACCTGGCGCTTCGCCATGGCTATGGTCGGCGGCATTTTAGTCACCGCGGCCGTGCTGCCGCTGGTAAGTCTTCTCGGCGGCGGCAATGAACAGCTTGGTTTTCCCCTGGCAATGGCGGTAATGGCCCTCGTTGCAATACTCTTTTTCTTTGGCTGTTTCGCCTTCACTAGGGAACGGGAGCAAATCGAGGAAAGCAAATCCAGGCACAGCGTCCTGACCGACATCTGGGGCATGCTGAGCAACAGGCAATGGCAGATCATTGCGATAGTGACCGTCGTATTCTGGATTCGCGATGGAATGAAAGGCGCTGTCACTCCCTACTATGTCAATTACTATCTGAAAAGTGAAGATCTAATCAGCCTGTTCCTCTCGTCCGGAATGGTCGCCGCCGCCTGCGGCGCTCTGTTTTGCGCCTGGCTGGTTAAAAGGTTGTGCAAAGTCGCCATCATAAAAATTGCTGTCGTGGGTATGATGATCACCAACGGGCTGTTTTATTTTGTGCCGCAGGATGGCGTTTATTCGGCTTTTGTTTTATCACTGCTGTCGAGTTTCACGCAGATGATGTTTGTTTCAATGCTGTTCTCCACAATACCCGACACCGTTGACTATGGCTTGAAAAAATCCGGTAAAGGGGCCATGGCCATGTTTTTCTCAGGTCACCTGCTGGCGCTGAAACTGGGCATTGCCGTCGGCGGCGCCTCAACGGGATGGACGTTGGATTGGTTCGGCTATGTGCCCAACGCGGTACAAACAGAACGAGCCCTGCAGGGCATCATGCACGCCTTTGCCGGCAGCGCACTGATTGCCGGAGTTCTGATACTGTGCATTATTCACTTCTACAAACTTACTAAAGGCTGGCAGGATCGTGCGGACATCTGATCTTCACTTTAACAGATCAGGGGTGCCGCTGCTCAGTCTGCTCTAAAACAGTATCCTAAGATGAAACCTGTCCATACAGCTCCGATATTCCGTTGTAAAGACCGGGCGTTGCTGGATCGTTTTTTCACGAAATACGCGATTCATCCGGGCAAAGAGCCGTTGGCCGTGATCGGACAGTGCGCGAAGGCGTTCTCGGCTCTTCCTTACGAAAATCTGACCAAAATCATAAAATCGGATGGTGTGCTCAGCCCGAAGTCGGCCCTTCGGTTTCCGGAGGAAGTGCTTGCAGACCATCTCAAGTGGGGAACCGGCGGAACCTGTTTTTCTTTGACGGCCGCGTTGATTGCCGTTTTCAACGAACTCGGCCTCCATGCGCAGCCTCTGCTTGCCGACCGCCATTATGGCGTCAATACGCACTGCGGTCTTGTAGTCATGCATGAGAAACAAACGTTGCTTATCGATCCGGGTTACCTTCTTTTCAGACCGACACCACTTTCCGCGATCGCTTCTTCCATAATTGCTCTGGATTATAGGAACATTGAACTCCGTCCTTTGGAAGGAGGCAGTCGCATCGAACTCGCGACCTTGATTCGTGGAAACCGGAAGGTCCGGCTGACCTATAAGAGTTTTCCGGTGGATGCCGAAACGTTTCAACGTGCGTGGATCAATTCGTTTACCTGGGAGATGATGACCTATCCCGTACTCACCCGTTGCGTCGCCGGGAAGCATCTTTATCTCCAGGGGGCGTCCGCTTCTGTGAGCACATCGGACAGAACGGAACGATGCAAGCTGGATCCCGGAGATCAGGTTTCATTTATCCGGCAGAATATGGGTGTTGCAGGCGATGTTGTTCTAAAAGCCTGGGAGATTATTCGTCATGGCACGACCTGAAAAACCGCTTCCGGTGAAATACCTCGTTGCAGTGCTTTTCCGCGAGGCGGGAATACTGCCGCCGATGAAGAAGGAATTGATCTCGCGGTGGGGGGCAATCGATTTCGAAGGGCAGGATCACCTTTTCAATGCGACCGACTATTATCAGCCCGAAATGGGGATGCCGTTGTTTCGCAGACTGTTGGCGTTTGAGTCACTCTACACGCCCGCTTTGATCGTTTCGATGAAACTGGAGTGCAACGATATAGAAGCTTTTTTCTCACAAGAGGGGAAAAGGACGGTAAATTTGGACGCCGGGTATCTGGATCACAACAAGCTTATTCTTGCATCGGCCAAGGAGGCCGGCCAGAAAGTTTATCTCGACAACGGTATCTATGCCGATCTTTGCGGGCGTTATAAGACCGGAAGATACAGGCCTTTCGAGTGGTCTTTCCCCGATTTCAGGGATGGAAGATACGATGAGGAGCTGGCGATAATACGAAAAGTGTACATGCAACAGGTTAAGAAATTTCGATCGGAAACAGGAACTTGATCCGTATTCCCGGAGCCGGGGAAAAAGATGCCCGTGCATGCCGTTCAAACCCCTCTTTATGGATCCAGAGCTTCAACTTCTTTACGTGTCTGGTTGCCGCACTCCCGGGTTTGATTGGAATCCAAGTAAAGTGCTTTCCGACCTGTGGCATGCATTTAAACCTGGATATTGGCCCCAGCCGGTTGCGCCGCTTCAAAAAAATAAAGGAAGCCCTGTTGCCCGTTTATTCGAGGTTGAATGGGAGTGCAAATCGGGGAAACGGATGTTTCCTTTGCCACCGCAACGGGCGGATATAATTTTTCAATACTCTTAAAAACATTTATTGAATACGCTATGATTCGATGTCTCATGAAAAGTTTGTATAATTGACGTCGGCTTTATTTACGTATAAACTTCATTGCTCTGGCATATTGCAGCCGGAGCAGATAAGACAACCTTAAAATGACTTCATTGGAAATTAATTTTTGGCGGTTGTCCGGTATTTTGAAATAACAATGTCAAGGAGATTCAAATGCATAGAGTATTGCCGATTTTAATTGGTCTTTGTCTGGTTCTCGCAGCACCCTTTGCGTTGGCTCAGGATAATCGGGTCGAAGTATACGGAATGGTAGGGTACACCCTAAGTTCGGGGATCGATGTACAGGATCAGGAAGTAAATGATGTCATTTATAATCGCATTAGTCCCAAGAGCGGGCTCGCTTACGATGTGGGAGCCGACTTTTTTCTCAGCGAGGGATTTTCTCTGGGATTTAACTGGAGCCGGCAGGATAGCAAGTTGAGAGGGCGTGCAGTAAGTGCTCCGGACACTGATTTCACCGATATGAATGTGGACAATTACCACGGAATTTTTACCTACACCTTCGGAGACGAGGATTTGGAATTGAGACCCTATATCTTCGGTGGCCTGGGAGCAACTCATTACGCGCCGGGAGACATCGACGGCAGTCCCTCGAACTCTCGAACGAAATTTTCCACAACCTGGGGCGGAGGTGTGAAGATCTATCCCACGGAGCACTTCGGCTTCAAGGGCGGTGTCCGGTGGACCCCCACATACATTACAACGACCCCCGGAGGAACGTGGTGCAATCCATGGTACTGCTGGTATGTAGGGAACGATCACTTCTCGCATCAGTTTGAGTTTAGCGGCGGCGTTCTTGCCCGCTTCTAATCCGGGCTCACCCGTTAGATTAATAAATATCTTTTCCCAGGATTCCGGCAGTGTCCAGGTCCTGTCAGAAAAAAATTAAGCGGGTTGAGAAAATATTGACCAAAGGCGCCGCAGGGTGGATCTACCCTGCGGCGCCTTTCGTCTTATAGGAATTTCCGAACGCATATGCAGTTTCGGACAAGTTGATTGCGTGTGAAACGTTTGTTGCCCCGGCCGTGAGAGCGCCTATTTCAAACGGACTCCTCTCCTCCTTTGACATCTTCATTAAATGTTAGATTTTTCTTTTTACATTTGACGGTACTCGTTTTTCTGAGTGGCTCTTTGCGCGAAAAGCCTGATTTATTTTAGGAGTATCGAGCACAAATATGTATTATTTAAATAGAGATCTCTAAAGAAATAGGTTCATGAGACCGGTTCGCTTCGATAATCTTTCCGTTGTTGATTCCGGACAGGGAAAGTCAGGGAAAGGATTGGAAATGGCATCGAGAACATTAAAATCAAGTTTATTGGTATTGTCGGTTTTTGGGCTTCTATTATTTTCAGGATGCGATTTCTCGACATCCGTAGACTATGATCAGAATGCCGATTTTTCATCATTCAAGACTTACGCCTGGGCGGGAGAAAAGAATCCCGAAGTCAGCGACCTGGTGCATAACAGAATTCTCCAGGCTGTGGGAGAACAGCTTCAGGCGAAAGGATTAAGTTCGGTGAAATCGGATCCTGACGTTTACGTCACCTATCACGGGGACGACAACGAGGTGACGGTTATAGACACGACCCATTACGGATATGGATACGGTCCCGGTTGGTACTGGGGCGGTGGCATGGGCATGACCGGTTCCTCTTCACAGGTCAGAACCTACAAGGAAGGCACCCTGGTTATAGACATTTATCAGGCTTCGAAAAAAGAGTTGGTCTGGCGCGGAACAGTGACGGGAACCATCAGCGACAATCCCAAGGACAATACTAAAAAGATAAACAAGGGAGTCGAAAAGATATTTAAGAAATTTCCGCCTCCAGAAAAGAAAAAATGATACCGGGGGATCGGATCGATAAAAATGAGTGTTCGCATCCCGTGAAAGAGGATTTTTAATCCCATGTTCTGTTTTAAGGTGCGCGAGATTCGCTCCCCTGATCGGCCCTCCGCCAGTATTCGTCTAATAAACATCATAATCCCGGGTCTTTGGGGCGCTACCGGTTGGGCTTACGGATGGCTTCCCGGATAAGATTATGGTGAAAGATCCCTGTCGCTCTTAAATGCATGATGAATGTATTTCAGGGTGAACCCGCCGGCTCCTGCAGTCAGGAGTATAGCTTGTGTTTTCGATGTTTTAATCGCCTGTTTTTCGATCGGTCCCGGTTGTTTTTCTCCTGTGTTATAATCGGCTAATCGTTCAAATCGCAAAAAATTGAACGGGCAAATAGCCCAGGACGCTGCATCGAGTTGCCTGGACGGATCTCTCAAGAGAAAAGAATATGTCGTATATCCGCCCTTTCGCCGCCTCCTTCTCGATCCCGGGGCTGATTCTCGGCATGGGATTCTTCTGCATATCACTGACGCCTTCACTATTGCCGCGTGTGTTTGTCATTCAGGGTGTCCTGTCGGGCCTGGTGTTTGCTGTCGGCTACGGTATGGGAAAGGCCGGCTACTGGCTTTGGAAGTTTATGGAGTTGAAGGATGTGCCCGGGAGTTTATCCAGGGTCGCGGACCGGATTCTTGGCTCTGCCCTGATCCTCACAGCTGTCATTACCCTGAGTCGGATGACAGTCTGGCAAAATTCCATCAGGGTGAAGATGGAGATGAATCCGATCGACTACGCCTATCCCTTGGGAGTGCTTCTTGTCGCTGTCTTCACTGCGCTGTTAGTTATTCTGTCCCTGCGCCTGCTCCTGTCGACCGGTAAAAAAGCGGTTGCTCTTGTGAACCGCTTCCTGCCGCGCCGGATTTCGATTGTTCTGGGAGGCATTGTCTTTGCGATGCTGCTTGCATCCTTTGTCGACAGGGTCCTACTCAAGGTTGCCCTGCGCACGATGGACAAATCCTTTGCCGCGATGAACCGGCTGTTGGACAATGAATACGATCCTCCTGATAACGAAATTGCGTCGGGCAGCGATAAATCTCTCATCGCATGGAGTGATATCGGCCGGAACGGAAAACGGTTTATTTCCGACGGCCCTACGAAAGAGGAAATCACGGCGGTCCTCGGGCGCGATGCCCTGCAGCCTATCCGGGTCTATGCCGGGTACGACACCGGCGAGACCTTGCAGGAGCGCGCCCGGATCGCACTGGCTGAGTTGAAGCGTGTCGGCGGATTCGAGCGCTCGATCCTGATTATCGCAACTTCAACCGGCACCGGCTGGCTGGATCCTTCGGCTGTGGATTCGGTTGAATTCATACACGCCGGGAATACCGCTATTGTGACGCTGCAATACTCCTATCTTCCCAGCTGGCTGACGCTGATGGTCGAACCGGAGGTGGCACAGGCGTCGGCAAGAGCCCTGTTCAAAGAAATTTACGGTTACTGGACTGAATTGCCGGACGAGGACCGACCCGAGCTATACCTGCACGGTCTCAGCCTGGGCGCTCTGGGGTCCGAATCCTCGACCGAGCTTATTACTATAATCGCAGATCCTATCAACGGCGCATTATGGAGCGGACCGCCATTTTCGAGTACTATCTGGAAAGAAGTTACGCGGGGACGGGACCCCGGTTCGGAGCAGTGGTGGCCTATATACCGCGACAGCACTGCAATACGATTTTTTACACAGGACGGATTCCCCCATCCGGCGGACGCCGCCGATTGGGGCCCTCTAAGAATAGTGTATTTGCAACATGCCAGCGATCCGATGTCCTGGTTTTCGCCCGATCTGGCTTTTGAGCGCCCGAGTTGGCTCGGCCGGAACCGCGGGCGAGATGTGTCGCCCTATTTCCGGTGGTTTCCGGTGGTTACCTTTTTCCAGGTGGCTTTCGATATTCCTGCAGCGACCAGCGTTCCACTGGGATACGGGCACAATTTCGCTCCGAACAGTTACATTGATGCCTGGATCGAGGTTACCCAGCCGAAGGACTGGAGCACCCTCGATACAGAGAAGCTCAAAGCCCATTTTTTCGGATTCAATCCACGGCCGCTTTAAATGGCTCGGGGCGCAAGCTGGATTTTTATTGCGGAGCTAATGATCTTTGAACCCCTGGATGGATCCGATCTGAGGGAAACAAGCCTGTCGCCCGCGTACCAATGCCGTACCCGGAAAATACAGACGTTGTAGGGAGGATTTTTGAAGAATAGGCGGAAAAGATTCTGGTTCATACTGATCGTTTTGGTTCTGCTCATTTTTGCCGGGTACCAGATTACTCTTCAAATTTACGATGAAGACAGCAGGAAGATCCGGACGAGCTTGCGGGAGGCCGTGCAGGAGAAATACCCCGGTGAAGCGGATGAGATGCGGACCAGGTATGGAATCAAACCGGCGAGCGGGAGCATGGAAGGCGCGGGAAAATCCGGTGTCATTCTGGTGCATGGCATAGATGAACCGGGCAGGGTTTGGGTGAACCTGACCCCTGTACTCCTGGATCGAGGATTGCGTGTCTGGATGCTGCTCTATCCGAATGATCAGCCCATTGAGGAATCGGCCCGGCTTTTTTCCCGAGAACTGGCTCTGTTTGGAAAAAATGCGCCTGAAAAGATTTCGATTGTCGCGTTCAGTATGGGAGGTCTGGTCGCTCGTGAGATGTTGACCAGTCCGGAACTGGATTACAGCCGGCAAGTTGCGGAGAAACGGATCCCGGAAGTGACCCAATTGATAATGGTGGGAACGCCGAATCATGGATCGGACCTGGCGCGGTTCCGGATATTTATGGAGTTTCGGGAACAGGTGACGAGCCTTCTCAGCGGGGATTATATATGGCTTCAGGGAATTCTGGACGGTGTCGGCGAAGCGGGACTGGATCTTCTCCCCGGGAGCCGGTTTCTGGAAACGCTCAACGGCCGGCCTCACCCCGACAACGTAACGATGGCAGTGATTGCCGGGATGATCGGCAAAGGGGAGAGCGACGATATTGAGGAGTTCATCGATGGCATGAAGAGCAGAATGCCTGAAAATGCGCATAATTTGGCCACGCAGATGGGAGATCTCCTGAATTCGATGGCAGCGGGAGTTGGGGACGGGCTCGTATCCGTCGATTCGGCAAGGCTGGACGGAATCCCTCTGCATGTTGTACCGGGTACACATCTTTCCATAATCAGGAATATCCGCGAGAAAAGCAGGAGAATTCCTCCGGCCATACCGATCATTCTTGAATATTTGAACGTTGATTGATCGGAAATTTTCTATGGGCTAGAAACGGACGACGATTCCTCCCGTCAAGTCCATTTGGTTTTGTATGGTTGCTTTAAGATCAATAATGCATGCAGCCCCTTCTCCTCCGATACTGCACCAGAAATTGCTGCCGGAAGTCGATAGGACCGTGGGGCTCCAGCGGGCTTCACCTCGAAATCCGAAATAACGGTTGAAGAAGTACTTCATTCCCGCACCCAATGCAAAAGAGAAATAGGATGCCGAATTGGATCGGCCGGCACGATTCGCATAGTAGGTTGTCGCTCCCAATCCCGCCATGATATAGGGTTTTGCTTTCGGATTCGTTAGTTTAAAGTGGTGAACGAAATCAGCGTGATACTGATCGACATTCAGATTGAAATATGTCGATTCTTCCAGGGGAGCCGGTTCAATAATTACCACGGGTAAAGTGCCGTCTGTAAACTGTCTTTGCCACCTTATTCCGATAGCGTCCAATTCGTTGAGGTAAATATAAAAAGCGGCTCCTGCGTGGAGAGAACTGTTAACGTGGATGTCTCCGGTAACGTTTTCTTCAGATATAACAGGGATGTCTCCGCTGGCCGAAAATCCTGCATAAGGCAGGAACTCAAAACGTTTGAAGTCCTGCGCGGGGCCACTGGAAACGGATAGCAGACTGAATGAAATCATCGCGACAAGAATTTTCAACCATCTCCCCTTTTTCATTTCCCCCCTCATTTCTGTAGAGATTGAATTGAAGTATTTATATTAAAGTTCCTGAGCGTTATAAATCAGCGGCGCTGCTTTTTGCGACCGCTGAATTTATTTTCTTCACATAGCCATTTTTATCGATCTTACAAAGGTTATATTATACATCCGATACCTGGGGGGAATGTGCCTATAATGTTGATGGCTCTGGAATCCAGCCGGGAAAAGGCGTTCGCAGCATTGTGGTGTCCTGCCGGCCGGCTTTGATACTTCGCGCTCTTTGCCTTCTGTTCAGTTTCGCCGTGATACCCTGACGAAAAGAGCGGATTCGTCTTCATCGGATCGGATTTAAGGGAATGTTCCGTATGCGTTCCTTGGAGTCAGGGAGTCAGGCCAATCTGAAGGGATCGACCGATTCGTCAACTCTGATCGGATAGAATCGGACCGAAATATTCATGATCCCGGGGAAAACGTGAATTCGATATATTAAAAATAAGAGAGTTGAAATGATGTTCAGGGGCGGTCCGGTTCCGCCGAGGGTGTGATTCCGTGATTCGGACGATTCTACATGTTGATATGGATGCTTTCTATGCTGCTGTGGAGCAGAGGGATCATCCGGAATACCAAGGGAAGCCGGTCGTTGTCGGATCGGATCCCAAACAGGGTAAAGGTCGTGGAATCGTCGCCACCTGTTCCTATGAAGCGCGAAAATTCGGAGTCCATTCCGCGCAGCCGATATCTCAAGCCTGGAAATTATGTCCCCACGGTATTTATGTGAAGCCCGATATGCAGAAGTATGCCCGGGTTTCCGGTCATGTGATGCGTATCCTGGCGGAATTCACCGACTTGCTCGAACAGGTAAGTATCGACGAAGCCTTTCTGGATGTCACCGGAAGCCGAAGGCTTTTCGGTACTGGGGTAGAAATCGCTCGAAAGATCAAGAATCGGATTCATCAAAATTTAAACCTCACCGCTTCGGTCGGCGTTGCCCAGAACAAGTTCATTGCAAAGATGGCGTCCGATCTGAAAAAACCGGACGGGCTGGTTGTTGTCGAGGCGGGCCGGGAAAAGGAATTCCTGGAACCCCTGGCTATCGGACGATTATGGGGAGTCGGACAGAAAACCGAAGCGTATCTCAAAAGTCTGGGCTTGGTCCGGATCGGTCAACTGGCGGACCTGCCTCCGGGAAATAGTGTGTCCCGGATGGGCAGGGTCGGAGAGCATCTCCTGCAACTGGCACGGGGGATCGATGACCGACCGGTTCTACCGGAAGAGGGATTCAAATCCATCGGCCACGAAATTACCTTTGAGCAGGATACAACGGATCGGGAGCTGTTGGAAAGAACCCTCCTGGAATTGACCGAGCGTGTTGCCCAAAGGCTCCGGAAGAATAAAGCCTGCGCCCGGACAATCGCTATTAAATTTCGCGAGGCGGATTTTTCCACCAGTTCCCGTAGGACGACGATGGACCGTCCCGCTGATACAGTGGAGATGATTTACCCCGAAGCCGTGAAACTGATGAAATCTCTCCTGCGGAAAGACGTCCCGGTTCGCCTGATTGGTGTGCACACCGGCAATCTGGAAATGGAAGACGGAGACAAGCAGATGTCCCTGTATGACCGGATGCCGAGGAATGACCGTAAACTGGCTGCAGCAATGGATGCCATTGTGCAACGGTTCGGAGGGAACGCCATTACGCGTGCAGCGTTGGTGCCTTCGAAAAAACCTTCACAAAATCGATAATGCCCGTCACTGAAATATTTTGAGAAATTGAGTCCTACATAAACCTGTGCTGTTTGTTATTATGGAGCGTTATGTTCAGAGCGGCCTTGTACGGATACCTTATAATAAATGTCTGCATCGGGTATGGTGGGGATAAGGATTTCTTTGCCGCAAGGCGGGATGCACTGATGGACAGGATCGGAGACTCGATTGCGGTTTTGCACGGATTGTCAGACAACAGGGCGTATGTTCCGTTCAGGCAGGACAACAATTTTTATTACCTAACCGGCGTCGAGACGCCGGATGCCATACTCCTGCTGGATGGTGTCAAGCGCAGATCCACCCTGTTTCTTCCCCCGCAAAACAAGGAAAAAGAGCAATGGGATGGACCCTTGGTTCATGCGGATCGGGAAGCCCGTCGTATTACCGGTGTTGATAAAGTCATGAAACTGGATGAATTCAGAGGTGAGTTAAGAAATCATCTTGAGGCTGCTCGGGTTGTTTATACGCCATTTATGCCCTACGAAGCGTCCGCATCCGGCCGAGGCCGCGCCATACGACATGACGAAGATCGAATGGAGAATGCCTGGGACGGCCGTAACAGCCGCGAATCGGTATTTCAGGAAAAATTGAAAGAAGCATCAGGCACGAAAACCGTTATCAAGGACCTGTCCCCCCTGCTGGATGAGATGAGGCGGGTCAAAGATACAATGGAAATGGATCGCCTTCGCACTGCGGCGAGAATAGGCGCTATGGGATTAAAAGAGGCGATACGATCTGCGAAACCCGGAATGTACGAGTACCAGTTGGCGGCTGTTGCGGAATTTGTCTATTTGTGGCACGGTGCATCCGGGGATGCGTTCTTTCCTATTGTAGGATCAGGCGCCAATTCCTGCACCATTCATTATTACAAGAAACAGCGCAAGATGGAGGCGGGCGACATCGTGGTCATGGACTTCGGACCGGATTTTCGCTATTACGCATCGGATATTACCAGGACATTTCCAGTTTCCGGTAAATTCAGCAGGGAGCAGGCCGAAGTGTATCGGGTTGTTTTAAAGGCACAAAAAGCGGCCCTTGATTCAGTGCGGCCGGGAGCTACATTTGACGATCTTGAAGATGCCGCCCGGGAGGTGTTGGATCGCGCAGGATATGAAAAATACATGAAACATAACGTAAGTCATTACGTGGGCATGTCCGTCCATGATGTGGGGAAATCCTTGCCGTTTGAGTCCGGAGTGGTGATTGCCGTGGAGCCGGGAGTTTACATTACCGGGAGAAACCTTGGGATCCGTATTGAAGATACGGTGCTGGTTACTGAGGAGGGTTGCGAGATCCTTACAAAGGACGCGCCGAAAGAAATCACTGAAATAGAAAAGTTAATGTCATCAAGAAGCATTGCAGTCTCTATCGGTGATTAGTTTGTTAAATGCCGGGAATGAGTTGTGTTTGAACGGAAAAGTTAAAGTCCGTATTGCCCGGCGAAGCAAATGGATCGACCATTTCCCTTTTGGTGGCCCCGTTCTGAACCGAGCGGCAAACGGGAACCCTGAAACGGCGAACCGCTGTTACATTCATTAAAACGTCCGGCCCATTCAGGATTACATGGCTCAAGATCATGAATTCTGATCCATTAAAAGGAATAGATATGGTTCGCATTTTTTATGAGAAAGACAAAGCCAGGCTTTTCAATCGACTTGATAAGCGAAAAATTATTTTTTCGGGTGAAATTGCCGAAACCGCACGCGATATTGTGTCCCATGTTCGACGGGAAGGGGACCGGGCGCTGCTCAGATTTACGGAGAAGTTCGACAAGGTAAAAATGACCGCGAGACAACTGCGCGTGCGCCGGCCATCCTTGCGCGCAGCGGCGAAAAAAGCGGATGCGGCACTGGTTCGGGATATGGAGAAGGCCATTTTCAATATCCATGCCTACCACTCGCGCGAAGTGCTGAAGTCGTGGGAGTTTTCCAAACGCGGTGTTGTTCTGGGCCAGAGAGTGCTACCGCTCGACAGCGTAGGCGTTTATATCCCCGGCGGGAGCGCGGCATACCCGTCTTCAGTTTTGATGAATGTGATTCCCGCCAAGATTGCCGGCGTTCCGCGAATCGTGGCAGTAACGCCTCCGGGAACATTCCAGAAGAATCCGATTATTGCCGCTGCGCTGAGTGAATTAAATGTCACCGAGGTTTACCTGGTAGGTGGGGCTCAGGCGGTGGCGGCACTGGCTTACGGAACGACGACGATTCCGCCTGTCGACAAAATCGTGGGACCCGGCAATGCCTACGTTGCGGCAGCGAAAAGAGAGGTTTTCGGACAGGTTGACGTGGATATGATTGCGGGACCGAGCGAGGTGGTGATTATGGCGACAGCCGAATCGAATCCCCGATTTATCGCTGCCGATATGCTTTCCCAGGCGGAGCACGATCCGGCTGCCTGTTCAATCTGTTTTACGGACTCCTACCCGCATGCGGTGTTTGTTCAAAGAGAGTTGTTGTCGCAGCTTAAAAAACTGTCCAGGAAGGAAATTGCCCGGAAATCGCTCGAAAATTACGGGGCCATAGTTGTGATGGAAGATTTTAACCAGGCAGCGGAATGGGTCAACGAAATTGCTCCCGAACACCTGGAGATCTTCTCAAGTCTGCCGCTGTCGGCGATCGATCGAGTACGGAACGCTGGGAGCATATTTTACGGGGATTATTCTCCCGAAGCGGTCGGAGATTACTTCGCCGGGAGCAATCATGTCCTTCCCACGAGCGGAACGGCTCGATTTTTCTCTCCTCTGGGAGTCTATCACTTTCAGCGCAGAACGGGTATCATCCGGTATACTAAGGAAGAGCTGGCGCGCACCTGGAAGTCTATTGACGCCCTGGCGCGGGCGGAGGGTTTGGATGCCCATGCAGAGTCCGTGTGCATCCGGCAGAATGGGCTGAAGTCAAGAAAGAGCAAGGTTAAAAGAAGTGATAAAAAATGATCCACTGAATGGCGTGAAACCGCAGGTGTTGGAAGTCCCGGCCTATTCACTGCATGCATACGAAGCAGAAATCAAGCTCAATCAGAATGAAAATCCGTTTGATTTCCCCGCGGACCTTAAAGAAGAGGTGTTTCGACGTTTCAAGGCTCGGGAATGGTCGCGTTATCCCGATTTTGTTCCCGATTCCGTCCGGACGAGGCTGGCGGCTTTTGCCGGTTGGCACAAGGACGGAGTTCTGGTCGGCAACGGGTCCAACGAATTGCTCCAGGCGGCTCTGATGGTTCTCATCGACAACGGGACCAGAGTCGTAATTCCATCTCCGACCTTTACCGTGTATGCGCTGATCGCATCCATTCTGGGTGCGGAGGTGATTCGAGTGCCTCTAAATACCGATATGAGCTATAACGTCGATGCGCTTGTTTCGAAATCGGAGAGTTCGGGGGCGGGAGTTCTGATCGTCAATACCCCGAACAACCCAACCGGGTCGGTTATACGGAATGAGGATCTGAGGCGCATATTGGAAGAATTTTCAGGACATGTTCTTCTGGATGAAGCCTATTTCGAATTCTGGGGATATTCCGGACTTGAGTTGCTGGAGACGTATCCCCGGCTGATTATCACAAGGACGTTTTCCAAAGCTATGGGGATGGCGAGTCTCCGGCTAGGATACCTGCTCGCCCATGATGCGCTGGTTTCGGAGATTTCAAAAGCGAAACTTCCCTATAATGTAAATCAATTCAGCCTCACGGCAGCTGAGGTGGCGGTGGAAAATAAGGACAGATTCCGGTCGGCCATCGAGGAGGTTCTGAAGGAGAGGGACAGGCTGGGGAGGGAACTGGGTGGTATCCCAGGCATCAAGGTCTACCCCTCGGAAGCCAATTTCTTTCTGATTGAGGTGCCGTTTGAGCCTGAAGTGATATTCGAAGACCTCTACCAGCAAGGTATTTTAGTCAGGGATGTGTCCTCCTATCCCATGCTTTCGAAGTGCCTGCGAATCAGCGTGGGAACTCGGGAGGAAAACGATCGATTACTGTCCGCGCTCCGGACCGGCATGGAACAAAGAATGTCCGGCGGTTCGGAAGGCGCCCGGGAATCCATATGAGCGAAAGAAAAACGACGATCAATCGGAAAACAAGTGAAACGGATGTATCGGTTACGCTGAATCTCGACGGGACCGGACGGGGGAGTATCCAGACAGGTGTCCAGTTCCTGGACCATATGCTGATGCTCTTCGCTAAACATGGGGTGTTCGATCTGGATATCGCCTGCAGGGGAGATTTAGGGGTCGACGCCCATCATTCCGTAGAAGATATAGGCATATGCCTGGGATCAGCTTTGGATAAATCTCTCGGCGACAAATCTGGATTGATACGGTTTGCGCATGCCTATTTCCCCATGGATGAAACCCTGGTTCGGGTCGCAATGGACCTTTCGGGACGTCCATACCTGGTCTACAACGTTAAAGTCGACCGGGAACGGGTTGGTGAACTCGATGCCGATCTGATTGAAGAATTCTGGAAGGCGGTCGTTACCCATGCGCGTGTGAACATACATATTGAGTTGCTTTACGGACGCAATACCCACCACATTTTCGAAGCGGTATTCAAGGCGGCAGCACGGGCGCTGAGCCTCGCGACCCGCATCGATGCACGCATTAAGGGTGTGCCGTCCACCAAGGGAGTGCTTTAGCTTGACGGATATTATAGAAACGGTAATTGTTGACTACGGAATGGGGAATCTCCGTAGCGTCGAAAAAGCATTGGAAAATGTGGGCGGTCGCCCCCTGATTTCCGGCGATCTAGAAACGGTCAGGAATGCGGACCGTCTGATACTGCCCGGCGTCGGGGCGTTCGGCGATGCGATGAGAAACCTGAAGCAGAAGGGACTGGACGTTGCGATCCGGAAGGCGGTGCAGGCCGGGACGCCGCTACTCGGTTTATGTCTGGGATTGCAGCTTCTTTTTACCCGGAGCGAAGAGTTCGGCAGCCATGAAGGATTAGACCTTATACCGGGGAATGTCTTGAAAATCGATGAGCCGGGCTTGCGTGTCCCTCACGTGGGATGGAATCAGATTGAAGGAACGCGGCCGAATCCGCTGCTCGAGGGAATTGCTGAGGGGAGTTACTTCTATTACGTCCATTCTTACTATGTGCTTCCGGAGAATCCCGACCACGTTCTTCGCTGGACCAGCTATGGCTTTCGTTTCTGTTCCATCGCATGCAGGGACAAAGTCTGGGGCGCCCAGTTTCACCCTGAAAAGAGTCAGGATATTGGAAAGAGGCTCCTGCGCAATTTTCTGGCAATCCTGTAATATTTCTGAAAGATCCAAATACGATGACAACGAAAGTGCCCGAATTGGAATTGATTCCCGCAATAGACCTCAAGGACGGCAAGTGTGTCCGGCTTCAGGAGGGCATTGCGGCAAGGTCAACCGAATACAGCGACGATCCCGTATCCATGGCGCTGCATTGGGAAGCTCAGGGCGCGACACGGCTGCATCTGGTCGATCTGGACGGAGCGTTTTCCGGCAGGTCGGCTCATCTCGATATCGCAAAATCCATATTCCGCACGCTTAAAATACCGGTACAGTTCGGGGGCGGTTTGCGGAATGCAGACCAGATAGCGGCCATCCTGGACCTCGGTGCGGAGAGGGCGATCATAGGTACCGCGGCGGTGGAGGATCCCGAGATTGTCGAAGAGGCGGTGCGGCGGTTCCCCGGATCGATCGTGGTGGGAATTGACGCGCGTCAGGGGAACGTTGTATTGCGGGGATGGGTCGAGAAAACCGTAATACCTGCCGTGGATCTTGCTCGCCGGATGAAAGAATCCGGGATTGACCGGATTATTTATACCGATGTAGCCAGGGACGGGATGCTTCGCGGGGTGAATTTCGGTGAAACGGAAAATCTATGCCGTAAAGCGGGGATCCGGGTCATCGCGAGCGGAGGCGTTTCGAGCGTGAATGATGTCCGGATCCTGTGGGAACGCCGTGCCTGTGGGATCGAAGGTGTAATTCTGGGAAGAGCCCTCTATGATCGGAAGGTCGATTTTTCCGATCTGCGCAAACAAATGCTTTCTTGGTGAGAGGGATTGATTATGCTGGCTAAAAGAATTATTCCCTGCCTGGATGTTCGCGACGGGCGTGTTGTCAAGGGAACCCACTTTGTAAACCTTGTCGACGCAGGAGACCCGGTGGAAACCGCGGCGCGCTATGATTCGGAAGGGGCCGATGAGCTGGTCTTTCTGGATATCACTGCATCTTCCGACCGCAGGGATATAGTGACCCGCATGGTTCGGGCCGTTGCGGACCGGATTTTCATTCCCTTTACGGTGGGAGGAGGACTGCGCACGCTTGAGGATATACAAGCAATTTTAAGGGCGGGAGCCGACAAGGTGTCACTGAATACATCCGCTATAGAAAATCCGGACCTGATTTCCGAAGCCTCCCGGTATTTCGGATCGCAGTGCATTGTTGTAGCAATCGATGCACGACGCGTGCAACCCTGGAATCCGGATGCTCCTCGCTGGGAAGTGACGACTCACGGAGGAAGGGTGACCCGGTCCAGGGAAGCCATCGACTGGGCCGTCGCGGCGGCTGAGGCGGGCGCAGGTGAGATCCTGTTGACATCCATGGATTGCGACGGAACCCAGGAAGGCTACGACAACATTTTAAATGCAAGGGTTGCCGAAAAAGTCGACATTCCCGTTATCGCTTCAGGTGGGTGCGGATCACTGGAACATATTGCGGATGCATTTACCATAGGCAATGCGAGTGCCGCTCTGGCTGCTTCCATTTTTCATTTTGGGCATCATACGGTATCCGAATGCAAAAGATTCCTGCGCGAGCGCGGAATACCTGTGCGTCTGACTTAGCGGGATTGGAGAATGGGGTTTCATAATACGTTGCACCGTAATGGAAAAGCGGATACGGAAAAGCACGGGAATTTTGGTGACGCCAATTTCCTTTCGGGCTTGTGCGGTTTTGCATCGATGCGGTGAGCTTTAATCCGGTCATTATAGGGAGATACGAGAAGTAATGAAGAGAATCGAAGAACTTCGATGGGGGATGGACGGTCTGATCCCGGCGGTAGTGCAGGATGCAACGACGGGGGAAGTCCTTACGGTTGCTTATGTAAGTCGTGAAAGTATGGCCAAAATGCGCGAAATAGGAGAGACGGTTTTCTACAGCCGTAGCCGCCAATGTCTCTGGCATAAAGGGGAAACCTCCGGGAACACTCAAAAGGTAGTCGGCATTTTCACCGATTGCGATCAAGATGCCCTGGTCATTCGGGTGCAACCGAATGGTCCGGCGTGCCATACAGGAGCTCGTTCCTGCTTCTTCGAGGAATTGGAAGGTTTTGAAAAAGAATAGATATTTGAAATGCGGTTGTTCGAATAAGCCGGTAAAATAGATCGATTGGAGATCCATATGCAGGGTATTCTGGCGGTGGTTCTTGGGGGTGGTAGAGGACAGCGATTGTTCCCGCTTACGAAATTCCGCAGCAAGCCGGCCGTCCCGCTGGGAGGCAAATACCGGCTGGTCGATATACCTATCAGCAACTGTCTGAATTCCGGTATCAACAGGATATTCGTCCTGACCCAATTCAATTCGGCATCGCTGAACAAACATGTCGCACATACTTATAAGTTCGATATGTTCAGTGGCGGATTTGTGGACATCCTGGCCGCCGAACAGACCCCGGATAGTTCCCGGTGGTACCAGGGAACCGCAGACGCAGTTCGGCAAAGCATTAAGCATTTCCTTCCGCATGGAGATACCGGACTTGTCGTCATACTTTCGGGCGATCAGCTGTACCAGATGGATTTAAGGGAATTGATACAGTTCCATAAGGAAAGCGAAGCGGATATTACCGTCGCTGCGAAACCTGTGTCCGGTGGATCCGCATCAGGTTTGGGAATATTGAAAGCCCAGCGGAACGGTAGAGTAACTGCATTCAGGGAAAAGCCCGGGCCTGAAGAATTGTCCGAAGTGCAGAGCGACAATGCCCTCGACAACACTCGTCCCTATCTGGCCAATATGGGTATTTACGTGTTTCAAACAAAATTCCTGATCGACCTGCTGAATGAATCGGATGCAGTGGACTTCGGCAAGGAGCTGATTCCTCAATCGGTTGATAAATACAAGGTTTTCTGCCATCTGTTTGACGGCTACTGGGAAGATGTCGGTACCATAAGGTCCTTTTTCGAAGCGAACCTTGCCCTGACCAATTCATTGCCCGATTTTAATTTTTACGATATTCAGATGCCGGTATACACCCATCCGCGAAACCTGCCCAGTTCCAAGCTGAATAACTGCGACGTACATCAATCCGTTATAGCAGATGGCTGTATACTCAATGGAGCCGATATCAAACATTCCATTATCGGTGTTCGGAGCCGGATAGGAGGCGGAACAACAGTCAAACATTCTATAATCATGGGTGCCGACCGCTATGAAACCTTCGAACAGGTAGAAGAAAACAAGGAAAAGAAAATCAATAATATTGGAATCGGAAATCACTGCACCATTATCAACGCTATTCTTGACAAAGATGTTCGGATCGGTGACAACGTTTCCATTATCAACGCGCACAACCTGCAGGAAAAAGACGGTGCAAACTATTACATCCGGGACGGAGTCATCATAATTCCCAAAGGAGCCTGGATTTCCAACGGCACTGTGATCTGATTTTATGGGAGACCTACTGGCAGGCGCACACATGTCCATCGCCGGAGGGATATACCGGGCCTTCGAGCGTGGCTCTCTCGCGGACTGCAGGACGCTCCAGGTTTTCTTAAAGAACAGCAATCGGTGGGAAGCCAAGCCGCTGACGGAACAGGACCGAAGCCTGTTCCGCGAGGCACAGAATGAATCTGGAATCAGCCCAGTCCTGGCTCATGACAGTTACCTGATCAATCTGGCATCCCCAGACCCTCGCCTTTACCAAAAGTCCCTGGATGCATTCACGGAAGAGATGAGACGCGCACTTTATCTCGGGATTCCATACCTGGTAATGCATCCCGGCTCCCATGTGGGCTCCGGCGTTAGGGTGGGAATATTGCGGGTTGCCCGCGCACTTAATCAGGCCATGGATAATGTCGGACCGGCTGTTACAATCCTGATTGAGAATACTTCCGGTCAGGGAAGCTGTCTAGGTCACCGATTCGAACATCTGGCCGACATTCTGGAGCTGATTGACGATCGTGAAAGAGTCGGCATATGTCTCGATACCTGTCACCTCTTTGCCGCCGGATACGATATCCGCACGGAGAAGGAATACAAAAGTACTCTGCGTGAGTTCGACCGCATTATAGGGATAAAGACAATTAAAGCCTTTCATGTTAATGACAGTAAGAAGGACCTGGGTAGCCGTGTGGATCGTCACTGCCATATAGGGCAGGGCTTCATAGGACTGGAAGCTTTTCGGTGCCTTGTCAATGACCGGCGCTTCAAAAGAATCCCGAAAATACTGGAAACACCCAAAGGACCGGACCTGCAAGAGGACCGGATGAACCTGGCAACACTGAAGGCGCTGTTGCGATGATCCATGCCGATCTGCCTTTGCACCACACGACTGGTACCCTGTGAGAAATGCCGACTAACTCCTTAAATCAATGAACGCTTCAGGTGATCAGGAAGATATATGAAGAGGAAAGGCCGTAGCCGGTTTTTGCTGTGGATAGCAACGCATCCGTACGAACTTCTTTACGGATTATGGAAGAGGAGATGAATGCTTGCCATCCGGTGTATCCGTTTGAAGGTTGTACAGGTCAGTAAACATGATCCTCAGCGCCGCTGTAGTGGAAGTCTAATGGCAAATGATGGCGAGTCACAAAAAGAAAAACCCCTCTATCGATGATGCCGATAGAGGAGTTTTTCCTTTTGAAGAAAATCGCGATCCTATCCGTTAGCCTTTTTTGAGATACAGGACATTTCCCTTACGCGAAACCTTGTATCCCTTCTTTTCAAACTGCGCTTTCTGTTTGGCTGCAGACTCCGGAGTTTTGTATTCGCGTTTTTCACTCGCAGCAGCCTTGGCTTTAGGTTTGGCTGCTACTTTTTTCTTAGCTGCTACTTTTTTTTTGGCCGGTGCTTTTTTCTTGGCTACTACTTTTTTCTTGGCCACTGCTTTTTTCTTGGCTGGTGCTTTTTTCTTGGCTGGTGCTTTGGGTTTAGCTTTGGCTTTGGCTGTTGCCATGTTCATCCTCCTCTAGTGGAATGATATAACCGCTCATCTGCGCATTAGGTTAACCTTGAAATCAGAAAAACGCAAGCAATGAGCGAAGATAATGCCGAATTTATTACATAATGTATAAAAGCTGTCACTGAACCTCCATTTCCTAATCCGTATTCATTTATCGGAACACGGCTTCTTATGTCTTAGCAAATCCTGGAAATGCCTGGGATCCTCATCAATAAATGACGCGAGAATTGTTCCCTATCCACAGGTCTACGCTGGATCGCGGGTGTGTCGGGAGATAAATATGATTTGTGATATCTTGGTTGCCTGTATTGAATGGGATGCCTGGAGATCTTTTCTGAAATTTTAGTTAACATGATTACAAGTAACTTCGCTGTGCATGGAGCCGGCATTTTAAATCCTCAATTCTCGATTTTCAAGATAGTATGAGGTGTGTCCTACAGAACATGAATCCAACCGGCTTTCTATAAAGTCAGATCACATCCAAAGTTGAGACTGTTACATATCTCCCGGTCTCCGGGTATTTCAAGCTATTGGCTTGCGGATTGTGTTGCGTCCATTCCTTAATTTCCAATCTTCAATTTTGAATCAGGTTACAACACTTTCAGTTTCGCATACTGTTCAATCAGTGATTTCCTGCCTGCTCTGCTGAATGTTACAACCAGCTTGATGTTGTTTCCCGATCGTTCACGACTCAACACGATACCGTCGCCGAATTTGTCATGGCGTACCCGAGTGCCCGGTTTGATGATCCGTCCTTTCGGAGGCACTTCACCAGGACCATTGCGGGATTTCTGTTGTTCTTCCAGGTAAGCTCTGAGTTCGGCTATCGATTTAGGGCGTACCTTGGGTGTTTCGCCGGCGGGTTTAATTCTTTTCGAATAGACTTCAAGAGCGCGATATGGCTCCGCCTTTTCATAGAAACGTCCGGCGGAACCACTCCTCTGTTGGTAATCGTTGAGCTCATCGCTTTCAATCTGCTCAATCAGTTCCGCGGGCATTTCATTCAGGAAACGGGACATCTTAGCCGGTATACCCGCATCCAAGCCGTAATTTTTTCGATAAGGAGTCCATGTAACGAAGAGCTTTCTCCGGGCGCGCGTGATTCCTACATAACAAAGGCGCCTTTCTTCCTCCAGGTCTTCCTCGGAATTCAATGAGTGGGCGTGAGGGAACAGTCCGTCTTCCAGACCTGCGAGAAAAACCGTATCAAACTCCAAGCCTTTTGCGCTGTGCAGTGTCATCAGGGAAACTCTGGCATTCGGATCGAGGTGATCCAGTTCAGAGGAGAGAGACGCTCTATCCAGGAATTCCGATATGGATTCTCCGCGCTGTCCGGATTCGGTAGCGGCTCGGATCAGTTCCTCGATGTTGGCGAGGCGGTTTTCCGCTTCCGATGCGGTTTCGTTGCGCCGGATCATCTGCTCGTACTGAACGTCCTCGAGTATTGTATCCAGAATCCGGGGGATGGATTTTGAGTCTTTGAGGCCGTTCCATTTGTCCAGAAGGTTCTGAAAACGCTGAAGAACATGGGCGGTTCTTGCTGGAAGGTCGGGGTCCTGCACTTTCTCCTTTAGAACTTTGAAAATGGGCGCGTTGGTTTCCAGTGCGACTTCCGTAAGCATATCGATGGTAGCCTTGCCGATGCCTCGCGGGGGCGTATTTATGATTCGGAGAAGAGCGACATCATCTTCAGGATTGAAAAGAACCCTGAGATAGGCGAGAAGATCCTTGATCTCCATACGCTGGAAGAATGCGACGCTTCCGACAACCGCATACGGTATTCCCGCATCGGTAAGGATATCTTCAAAATTTCGCGACAGAAAGTTTGTGCGATATAAAATGGCGATGTGTTTGTCCGGCTCATCCTGGAGACGGTTATTAATCTGCTCTGCGATCCACCCGGCCTCTTCGCGGGGAGATGCTGCCCTGTAGCAGGTGATGACGTCTCCGCTTCCGTTGTCCGTCCACAGGATTTTTCCTTTTCGTTCCGTATTGTTTTTAACTACAGATCCGGCCACATTGAGGATGTTCTGACTGGAGCGATAATTCTGTTCCAGCTTTATTATTTTTGCTCCCGGGAAATCGGTTTCGAATTTAAGAATATTCTGTATGTCTGCTCCGCGGAATTTATAGATGGATTGATCTTCATCTCCGACGACAAAGAGATTCCTGTGTTCGGATGTAAGAAGGCCTAACAGTTCGTATTGTGGACGGTTCGTGTCCTGGTACTCGTCTACAAGGATGTAACGGTACCAATCACTGTAATGTTTTTTCAGCTCCGGTTTTTTTCTCAAGACTTCAGAGGCCTTGAGCAATAAGTCGTCGAAATCAAGAGAGTTGGTATTCTTAAGGCGCTGGTTGTATTGAATATAAATCCGCTGTATATCCTCGGACGCGTTGAAAGGGAATCGTTTAGCATATTGCTCGGGAGAGGTCCCATGGTTTTTGGCATAGCTGATCCGGCTGAGAACCTCGCGCGGAGTCATTTCCGTATCAGGATTAATTTCCTGCAGGATGTTCTTGATCAGGCGTTTCTGATCGTCGGTGTCGTAAATGGAAAAATCCCGTTTATATCCGAGTTGCTGGATTTCCCTTCGGAGCAGGCGCACGCAGAAAGAGTGGAATGTCGAAATGAGTGGTTCAGCGCTGCGCGCCGGTCCTACAATGAGCTGCACGCGCTGGCGCATTTCACTTGCGGCCTTGTTGGTGAAGGTTACTGCCAGGATGCTTTCCGGACGGGCTGCCGCATTGCGAATCAAATAAGCGATTCTGTAGGCGATGACCCGTGTTTTCCCGCTACCGGCACCGGCAAGCACGAGTGCCGGTCCCGGGCCGTGTTCTACAGCCAGACGCTGTTGAGGATTAAGCTGTGACAAAATATCCATCAAACAATCCTAACAGCCCTCGGTTAAATTACAATAGGCCGCATGCACCGATTTTTCGCCACGGTACGGAGTACACTCTCTTCTTTTTTTCAACAGGATCGGAAGGGAAAATCGGGAGGCGAACGCAGGCCGAGAATTAATCGTTGCTGTAATAATCCAAAATAAAAACTTCTTCCAATGTGCGGTTGTCCGGGTATAGTAACAACTCAAAATAACAATTGGATGCGAACACGGGACGCCTTTAATTTCTTTGCAGAATAGAAGTTCTCAATATTAAAAAATGTACGATCATGAAATCAGAAAAGATGCCGTTGTACAGGAACCGGAAACTTTCCGCTGAACGCCGAACGAAGGACCTGCTTTCACGAATGACCCTGGAAGAGAAAGCGACCCAGATGCTTTGCATATGGGAGGGGAAAAGCAAGACGCTTGTCGATAAGCAGGGAAATTTCGATGCGAAAAAAGCAGGGAGGTTTTTTAAAAAACGCGCAGGATTAGGACAGGTGGGACGGCCCAGCGACGCCGGTGGCGGAAAGAACGCCAGGGATATGGCTGTGCTGACGAATGCCATTCAGGAGTTTTTTATCTCCAACAGCCGACATGGCATCCCTGTTATCTTTCACGAAGAGTGCCTGCACGGCCATGCCGCCGTTGATGCCACCAGCTTCCCGCAACCTATAGGGCTGGGCGCTACCTTCGATCCCGACCTGGTGCAGCGGCTCTATGCAATGACAGCTGAGGAAGCACGTACCCGGGGAACCCATCAGGCGCTTACGCCGGTAGTGGATGTAGCCCGCGAACCTCGATGGGGCCGTGTAGAAGAAACTTTCGGCGAGGATCCCTGTCTGGTTTCCCATATGGCCGTTGCTGCGGTTCAGGGATTTCAGGGAGATGCTTCCTTTAAGAACAAGAATAAGGTTATTGCAACATTGAAACATTTCGCCGCACACGGGCAGCCGGAATCCGGTACGAACTGTGCGCCGGTCAACGTTTCGGAGCGTATCCTGCGTGAAGTCTTTCTTCCTCCCTTCCGTCAGGCGATTCTGGAAGCCGGGGCCGTTAGCGTGATGGCTTCCTATAACGAAATAGACGGAATCCCATCGCACGCCAACAAATGGCTTTTGAAAGATATTCTTAGAAAAGAATGGGGATTTAAGGGGTACGTGGTTTCGGATTATTTCGCTATCCGCGAACTCCAAGAACGCCCGGAACTGTTTGGCAATCATCTGGCTGAGGACGGAAAAGAGGCGGCGCTCCTTGCGGTGCAAGCGGGCGTCAATATGGAATTACCCGATCCGGACTGCTATCGCCACATTATCGAACTGGTCCGCAGTGGACTGCTCCGTGAGTCGATGATTGATGCGCTGGTTGCTCCGATGCTGCAGTGGAAATTCCGTATGGGACTTTTTGAAGATCCGTATGTGGATCCCGACGCGGCTGAAAAAATCGTAGGCTGCGAGGCGCACCGTGTTCTTGCGCTGGAGGCGGCCCGGAAGACCATAACGCTGCTTAAAAATGAGAAAAGCATCGCACCGCTGAATCCGGGGAAAATCAAAACGATCGCCGTTATCGGTCCCAACGCGGACCGCGTCCTGTTGGGCGGATACAGCGGAACCCCGAAGCATGCGTCCACACTGCTGCAAGGTATCAGGGACAGGGTTGGTGATTCCGTGAAAATTCTGTATCACGAAGGATGCAAAATCACCGTAGGCGGTTCGTGGCAGCAGGATGAAGTGGTGCGGAGCGAACCCGCAGAGGATCGGAAGAGAATTGCCGCGGCTGCCAGAGTTGCACGAAAAGCGGATGTCGTTGTTTTGGCAATTGGAGGAAACGAGCAGACTTCCCGGGAATCCTGGATGAGCAATCATCTCGGCGATCGCCCCTCACTCGACATGGTCGGCCTCCAGGACGAATTGGTGGATGCGGTGGTAGGGACAGGTAAGCCGGTCATTGCATTCCTGTTTAACGGCAGACCTCTTTCGATCCGGAATCTTGCGAATAAGGTCCCGGTTATTTTTGAGTGCTGGTATCTGGGGCAGGAAACGGGACCTGCCGTTGCAGAGGTTCTGTTTGGAGATATCAATCCGGGCGGGAAACTACCTATAACAATTCCGCGTTCTGCCGGGCACGTTCCCGCTTATTACAACTACAAGCCTGCGGCCAGGCGTGGATACCTCTTTGACGATGTGAGTCCGCTTTATGCTTTCGGTTTCGGATTGAGTTATTCAAGGTTTAAATTCACCCGGCCTCGCCTGGAAAAAGCGACGATCCGTTCGACTGAATCGACGGTTCTACGTGTCGATGTCACCAATACCGGCAAAGTCACCGGAGATGAAGTCGTACAGATGTATATTAGAGATAAAGTAAGTTCGGTTACCCGCCCCGTTAAGGAACTGAAAGGATTCGAACGTATTACACTGGTGCCGGGACAAAAAAAGACCGTTGCTCTGAACATCACTCCGGACCATCTTGCATTTTACGATATTCGAATGAAACGGGTTGTGGAACCCGGCAAATTTGAAATTATGGTCGGGAATTCATCCAGGGATCAGGATCTACAGAAACTGGTTTTGAGAGTAAAATAACCACACATTTTACCTCCTGCACAAATCAGCCCTCTTAATAAATCAGGTACAAAATGGCCGTAGGGGAATCCGTGTGCTTATCCTGCGTATGTTCATGCTTATATAATGTTTTATGCACCGGGTCCTGTCCACGCTTCCTTCCTTTTTTGGAGCGGCACGTTCATTCATTTCTTGACACGGCGGTCTAAAAAAAGATAGTGGTAGGGCCTTCAATGGAATTTTACTCGAATTGGAACTGCGCCCCACGTAATAAAAGGGCGTTTGAAAAGCATGATAAATTGATAATGGGTTTGATAGGAGGAAATGCATATGGGCCTTGATTGGATGCCGAGAGAACACGGAAAAAAGGATCATAGCCGCTATGGTTCGGAACACTGGGGGACCGAAGCCCCTAGTGTTGTTTATGAAAAGAAACCGTTGAAAGATCCCAAGGGTAATGTTGTTGAGGATCTTTTCGTTTCCTGGATCCGGCTCAATAATCCCGCTCAGTATAATTCCTATACGACTGAGATGGTTAAGGGTGTGATCGCCGGGTTTGAAAATGCATCGGTGGACCGGGAAGTTGTCGCTGTCATTTTTACCGCGACGGGACCGCTGGCCTTCTGCACAGGAGGCAATACCAAAGAGTACTCCGAATATTACAGCAAGCGCCCCGAGGAATACGGCGCTTATATGGAACTGTTCAACAACATGGTGGACTCTATCCTCATGTGCAAGAAGCCCGTGATCTGCCGTGTCAATGGAATGCGGGTTGCCGGCGGTCAGGAAATAGGCTTGGCCTGCGATATCGCAGTTTCTTCCGATCTGGCCATTTACGGTCAGGCGGGCCCCAGACACGGATCCGCGCCGGTCGGCGGTTCTTCCGACTTTCTCCCATGGTTTTTGACTGCTGAGGATGCGATGTGGAACTGCATCAGCTGTGAAATGTGGAGTGCCTATAAGATGAAGTCGAAGAACCTGATTTCCAAGGTCGTTCCCGTGTTGAAGGATGACAATGGTGATTGGCTCCGGAATCCTCAGGTCGTCACAGACACCTATGTGAAAGACGGCGAGATCGTTTTCGGTGAGTTCAAAACCGGATCCGAGTTCAAGGAGGCCAGAGCCTTTGTCAGCGACAAGCTGAAAAAGAACGAATACGATTTCTCTCTTCTTGATGCCGAAGTAGACAAGATCGTATGGACTTTTGCGAATCTGTTTCCCGGGTGCCTCATGATGTCCATCGACGGGATCCGGAACAAAAAGAAATTCTTCTGGGATCAGACCAAGAATTCCAACAGGCACTGGCTGGCCACGAACATGATGGGCGAAGCCTTCCTGGGATTCGGTGCTTTCAATACCAAGAAAATTACGGGAGTCGATACCATTGACTTCATCAAGTTCCGGAAGCTTGTGGCGGAAGGAGCCCTTGTGGATGAAGACTTTATGGAACAGGTCCTCGGAAAACCGAAATAAATAAAACGATCGAAAGTCAAAAGTCCAAGGTTGGAGGTTAAAAACCACGGCCGTGGAGTGCATGGTTTCCGATGGAAGCTCCCGTTTCTTTTAGTTGACTTAAGGAGCATATTTTAATCCATTTATTATTGAACCTTGGACCTTGGACTGTATTAATAAGGAGACATTATGAGTATTACTGCTGAAGCATATGTTTTGGAAGAGGCGAACAAGCCTTTGGTTCGTAGGTCAATGCAGATCCCCGACCCCGGCCCTGCGGAGGCAATCGTGGAAGTAATCGCATGCGGTCTCTGTCATACGGATTTGGGATATGCGAACGGATCGGTTCCGACCAAAAAGGGGATTCCCCTGGTGCTCGGACATGAGGCTGTCGGTAAAGTCGTCGAGGCCGGCCGGAATTTCGAATCTCTGAAAGGATCGACCGTCTTGGTGCCCGCCGTGCTGCCCTGCGGGGAATGCCCTTTCTGCAAGGCTGGGCGCGGCAATGCCTGCCCAAACCAGAAGATGCCCGGAAACGACATCGACGGTGGATTTTCGACACACTTCCTGGTTCCGGCACTCCCGTTGATAAAAATTGGAGAGAGTTTTTTAACGAATGTCGCCTCGCTTTCTGTTGTGGCTGACGCGGTTTCGACAGCCTACCAGGCGATTCTGCGCGCTAAGCTTGCGGCTGGAGATGTGGCGATTGTTGTAGGTTCCGGCGGAGTCGGAAGTTTCGTCGTTCAGATCGCTGCTGCCATGGGTGCACGCGTCATAGCCTGCGATATTATGGAGGACCGTCTTAAGCTGATTTCGGAACATGGCGCCGAAGAAACTGTGAACCTGACTGACAAGGATCCCAGGGAACTGCGAAAACAGGTGCGCGGTTTCGGCAAGGGAGTGCCTACCCTCAATTTTAAGATATTTGAGTGCAGCGGGAGCCCTGCCGGCCAGGTGACGGCATATGGTCTGCTGGAGCGCGGCGCGACCCTGATGCAGGTCGGATATACCCACAAAAAGGTCGAAGTGCGGCTCTCCAACCTTATGGCTTTTGACGCCGAGATTCATGGAACATGGGGTTGTGCTCCGGAAGCATATCCCGGTGTGCTTAAAATGATCGAAGAAGGCAAGGTAAAGCTGGATCCTTTCATCGAGTACGGTCCGATGTCCAAGGTCGACGAATATTTCGCGGCCATGACGGCGCACAAACTCGAAAAACGAATGGTGATGGATCCACTCACTTAAAAACGGTCCAAAGTTGAAGATCCAGAGTCTAAAGTCGTAAAAACGTCGAAAGTCAAAGATCGATAACTTCATGCCCTTGGACTTTCGACCTTCGACCTGTTTTTTAAAAAGGAGCGTATATGGCTACTGAAAATGCTTCGCCGATTGTGAACGCGATCCTGCTCGAGGACGGAACCCTTCTTCGCCTTGTACTGGACAAACCCAAGGGGAACGTTCTTACGCTGGAAATGATGCAGGCGCTTTCAAAAGAACTCGATGCTCAAATAGGCAACCAGCATCTGCGTGCGGTTATCATTCGCGGCGCCGGGAAACATTTTTCTTTCGGCGCTTCGGTTGAGGAACATCAAAAAGACCAGGCCCCCTCGATGCTTGCCGGGTTTCACGCCATGATCCGAAAGGTCTCCTCCTATCCGGTGCCCGTTATTGCATTGGTGGAGGGATCCTGTCTGGGGGGTGCATTCGAACTGATCTTGGCCTGCCACATAGTATTTGCCACGCCAAGCGCCGCGTTCGGCTGTCCTGAAATAAAGCTGGGAGTGTTCCCTCCTGTTCTTGCGGCAATTGGAGCCCAACGCCTTGGCGGGCCGCTGGCTGAAAGAATGATAGTGACCGGCGAAACGATCGACGCAGCGATCGCGGAGAAAGCAGGTATGGTATCGGCAGTTTTATCCGGCGAGAATCCTGATGAAGAACTGATGGAATGGTATCGGAAAAATCTGCGTCCGTTGTCGGCCTTCGCAATACGTCAGAATACCCGCGTCGCCCGGATCGGCTCGGGAATAATCGCAGCCCTCGGGGAACCTCTGGACAGGATCGAAAGGCAGTATGTCGATGAAGTGCTCGCGAGCCATGACGGCAATGAAGGAATCAATTCTTTTATAGAACGCCGCAAACCTGTCTGGAAAGACTCCTAATCGGTAAAATAAAGCGCACCGCAGAGATGCCGCCCGATCGNNCGATCGGGCGGCATCTCTGCGGTGTTTTTTTTATAATCGGATTCGCGATATGAAAATGCGGATATTCGACAGTCACGTACATATTTTCAATTCAAAAATAATTGAGAATGTCATTCCCAGAAAAGATCTTGTGCGCACGCTCTGTCTTGATATTGAAAATATCGAGAACCGGCTGCATCCATCCGCATTGATCAAACAGCTGCGGGAGGTGAATGCGATCGGCGCTCTTATGCTGCCAACGGCCGATGTGTATAAACTGGCGAAAACCAACAGGGACTGTGTCGAAATGGCCGGCAGGATCCCGGAACTCTATACGGCCGGTACTCTCCATCCGGATTATGGCGCTATCGATGAGGAGCTGGCATTTTTATACAAGTCCGGTGTCCGTATCCTTAAGATGTGTTCCTTCTCGCAGAAATTTTCACTAAGCAGTTCCAGCACAGATATGATGTTTGAGCGAATCCAGTCTTTTAACAAGACAATTAAGATTCCGTTCTCCGTAGTCTTGGATACTTTGGCTCTTGCGGACCGTCATTTCGGTACGGATCCCGAACATACGACGACGCCCCGGGCGCTTATGGATCTGGTCAGGCGTTTCCCCGGTATCAAGTTCATAGGCGCGCACATGGGCGGACTCGGCGCCCCTTTCGAGTCATTGCACCAACACCTGGAACCAATGTCGAATTTCTACCTGGACACATCAAACGCAGCCCACACACTTACTGAAGATCAATTCATCCAGATGCTTCGACGGCACGGATCCGAACATGTCCTTTTTGGAACCGATTGGCCCTGGTTTCTCCATGAAAGTGAAATCGACCTGATTGGCAAGAGAATGGAAGCGGCCGGGTTTGCATCGCGGGAAAAGCAGGCTGTTTTCAGCGGAAACATCGAAGCAATGCTGGGTATCTAATCCGCAGTTTGAACCTCTTTCCGGGATCTACTCCCCGTCCAAAAGGATCCATTTTATTCCTGTTCATTTTCAAGCAGAAAACGCTTCGACGACTACATTGTGGTAACCAATGCAAGCCGATTCATAAAAATAAGCCGAGTGTTTCTTTAGTGAATTGAATGCATTCTCTGCTTCCAGACCAGAGTGTTCCTTCATGGGGCGCAAAGAAAATCCTTGGAATCCTCAATGGAGGATATATCCTAATTAAATCATTAGAATCAATTATATACAGTTATTATGCACTAAAAAACCTTAAATTTATCAACATTTTTGGACCTTGTTTTTTGTACCTGTAAGGCTTGAATTATGTTGACAAAACTACCCTGGGTTTACTAGGCTATTGGTAACCGATATTGGATACCACGATTGGCGATCGTACTATGGAAGAAAACATCCAGACTCAAATATTGAAGATACTTCAGGACTCCAATACCGGCCTTCAGATTGAGGAAATAGGGGAGAGGCTCGGCTTGACGCGCCACACCGTTGCCAAGTATCTCGAGATCCTGCGTGCCGAGGGAAAGGTCCACTACCACAAAGTCGGTCGCACCAAACTCTGGAAGGTGTTATCGGCCTCGGTTGTAACCAGGCTGTTAGGCATGGACGATCTTGAGGAAATACTCCGTATCGCTGAAAAAATTGAACGGGCGGATAATTCCGAGAAAGCTGAAAGAATGGTTTCACTGAAAGAGACCGCCGTCTATCAACTGGAGTACGGGGATCCGCTTTTAAACCTCGGGGCGGATATTGACGGGAAACTGGCCGGGTTCATTTTCGGAGAGGTCAAGATCTGGGAATTCGGACGTGGCGAGAGGACCGGCTGGATAAAAGTGCTGGGTGTGGATCAGGAACTTCAGGGAATGGGCGTGGGATATAAGCTGGGTAAGACGCTGCTGGATCATTTCAGGAAAAAGAATGTCAGGAAAGTCAGAACCCTGGTGGACTGGTACGAAGGAGACCTGATTTCCTATTTCAAGTCACTGGGTTTCAACATGCTCAGTATGCTGCCCTTGGAGAAGGAGATATGACCGGTAAAGGCGGGCAATATGTTTGCGAAAAAATATAGACTGGGCTGTGTCCGCCCGCCTTTGCAGGGCTTTCATAATTAGAGGGGGTTTAAAGAAATGAGGTACGGAGAGACAGGATTTAATTTGGAAATCGATCTGTCCCGCGGAAACATCGAAAGGGTGGAAAGCGATCCCTTAGATACAGAGCTTTACCTTGGGGGGCTGGGCACAAACGCCAAGATTATGTGGGATAGGGTTCCCCCGGAAGTCGACGCATTTTCTCCCGATAATCTGCTTATATTCAGTGCCGGTCTTTTATGCGGAACGCCTGCTGCCGGCTGCAATCGCACGATTGTGACTACAATTTCTCCCCAGACCAAGCTGTTGGCATTCTCGATGATGGGAGGATTCTGGGCGCCGGAATTGAAATATGCCGGGTACGACAAGGTGATTCTCAGGGGCAAGTCTCCCAATCTGGTCTATCTGTACATCAACAACGACAAGGTGGAAATCCGGGACGCGTCCCATTTGCAGGGCAAAGGCTCTAATGAAACGTCGGAGCTTCTTCGCCAGGAGCTGAAGGATCCCAACGTCCAGGTGGCGGCCATCGGCCTGGCCGGTGAAAACCGGGTTTTTTTCGCCTCCATTGAACAGGGCCGGTCCAGTGCCAGCCGGGCAGGAATCGGGGCGGTCATGGGCGACAAGGGAGTCAAGGCCATTGCCGTCCGGGGCACCAAGGATATCAATCTAGCCAGGCCCGCTGAATATCTGGGCCTGTGCAATGAAGTGCTGCAATATATTAAAAAGCGGGAAGAAAATCCCATCCCTGGAGTGATGCCCATTCTGGCCGGGCTGGGTTCGCCGCAGGAGATGAAAATCCACGATGAAAAGTGGCATACGGAGAGTTTCATGTGGGGCAATTCCCGCGTTCGCCGAAAGGATTTCTGGACCGAGGAAGTTGCCAATGAATGGACGCAGACTCTTGAAAAAACACGGACGCGGCTGATCAGCTGTTATAACTGTCCGATGAAATGCGGCGGGACTATTTCCGTTCCCGGACTCCCCACATACATGATGAAATGCTTCTCAAAGCTTACCTATACCATGGCGGCTTTTTCGGACCTGGAATTCGGACTGAAAATTGCGCAACGGGCCACGGAGTACGGAGTGGATGGGTTTTCAACGCCGCAGGTTATGGCTTTCGCCCTGGAACTCCACGAAAACGGCATTCTAACCGACGAAGACCTTCCGGAACTGCCTTCGGACAACGAGGGGAAATTTTACTACCTGCTGGACAAAATCGTTCGCCGGGAAGGGATCGGAGATGTTCTGGCCAACGGCACATACTGGGCGGCCAAGGAGATCGGCAAAGGAGCGGAAGAATATGCTCATAACAACATAAAGAAAATTGAACAGCTTCCTCTCAAGCTCTCCATGCTGAATCCGATTTATTTCCTGATGTACTGCACCGGTGAGAAGATCAACATTACCCAGATCGAGGGGCAGTTCCCACAAATGCCTTTTCCGAAGAGAGAGCAGCGGGAAGAGTTCGTAAAGGACTGGATCCAGGTCCCGGATGAAAAATTCAAGCAGTACTTTCTGGACTGGGAACTTCGAGGCGATAACTCGATGCCCTTTTACCCGAATGTTCAAATGTGCTGCGACATCGTCGACTGGCAGGAGAAGATGCATTACATCGACGATGCCCTCGGGATGTGTGCGGGCTTGTCGTCGTTTCCGCTGAAGCCTCCCTACCACATTCATAACTACCCGAAGTTTATCTCGTCCGGCGCCGGAATCGAGATGGATGAAGACAAAATGACACAGGCTGCAAAGAGATACAGAACCCTGGTCCGAGCCATCAATATCAGGCGGGGGATGCGCCGGGAAGATGAAAAGCCTCCCGAAAATCACTGGAAGAAGAGATTCCCCGAACTTGAGAAGGATCTCCTGGATACCTATTACAAGTTCAAGGGATGGAACGAGGAGGGTATTCCCACAAAGGAGTCTTTGGAAGAGCTGTCTTTGGATTACGTCAGCGAAGATTTCCTGAAGAGGGGCATCCTGGCAGGCAACGGAGATACTCCTGCGGCTGAAGCAGAGAAGGAATAAAGTGAGGTTTTAACCGTCATGGGTGAGAAAAAAAAGAAAATAGTCAAAACAATCAAGGTGGATGTTGATAAGTGCAATGGTTGCCGGGCGTGCGAATTAATCTGCTCCGCCTTTCACGCAGAGCCGAAATACAGCAGCAATAACCCGGCGAGATCCCGCGTTCGGGTGGTCCGTCATCCACTGAGAGATATTTACGTTCCGGTATATGCGGGCGATTATGCGCCTGCCGAATGCATGGGGCGGGACCAGTACACAATTGACGGTAAAGAATATGAAGAGTGTGCTTTCTGCAGGGCTTCCTGTCCATCCAGGGACGCCTTCAAGGAACCTGATTCCGGTCTGCCCGTAAAATGCGATATGTGTGAAAGCGATCCGGAACTAGAAGAACCGATGTGCGTGCAGTGGTGTTTGAATGATGCCCTGATCTACGAGGAACGGGAAGAGGAAGTAGAAGAAGATGCCGTAGCTCAGCAGGAAGAGGTGGAAGTAGGGTTGGAAGCATTGGCAAATAAATACGGCCTGCAGAATATAATGGATGCCGTTGCCCGGTTATCAAAGAAAGACTGAAAAGAAGAGGTCTAGAAAAGACTGTGGAGAATATAGCCGACTTCAAAGAGATCGTCGATGTTATCAAGGAACAGGGCGGAGATGCCTTTAAATACTGCTATCAGTGCGGGTTGTGCGACACGGTTTGCCCCTGGAACCGGGTCCGGAACTTCAGCATGCGCAAGCTGATCCGGCAGGCTACCTTTGGGCTGACGGAAGTGGAAAACGAAGAGATATGGCGATGCACCACCTGCGGAAGATGTCCCCAGCGGTGCCCCAGAGGAGTAGGCATCCTGGAGGTGGGGATAGCCAGCCGCAGGCTGGCGACCGAATTCGATGTTTTTCCGGCCCCCGTCAAGCCGATCCGGGGTGTCACCCAGAGCCTCACCAGCGATGGAAATCCTCTGAACGAGGATCAAAAAGACAGGGCTAATTGGACGGAAGGACTCTCCGTAAAGACGTTTGAGGAGGGAATGGAAATACTCTATTTCCCCTGTTGTTATCTCAGTTACGACCCGAGATTGAATAAGGTGGCTAAAGCGACCGTCAACATTCTCAAAAAAGCCGGAGTGGATTTCGGGATACTGGGTGTCCAGGAGAAGTGCTGCGGTGAGAGCATTCGAAAGGCGGGCAACGAGGAGGTATTCAAGCGACTTGCCAGGGATAATATCAAAACCTTTATCGATAACGGCGTGAAGAAAATTCTCGTTTCATCGCCGCACTGCTACCATGCCTTTAAAAACGATTATGCCGAATTTAAAGTGAATTTCGAAGTCGTGCACATCACGCAGTATCTGAACGAGCTCGTGAAAGAGGGGAGGCTGGAGCTGAGCAAGGAATACGAAAGAAAAGTGACATACCACGATCCCTGTTACCTGGGCCGGCACAATTCCATCTACGACGAGCCCAGGGACACCCTGAAGAAAGTGCCGGGACTGCAACTCTCCGAGCTGCCCGATGCCCGGGTCGACAGTCTTTGTTGCGGCGGCGGCGGCGGAAGGATCTGGATGGAGACGCCGAAAGAGGAACGTTTCTGCGATTTAAGGTTGGAACAGGTGAGCAACATCGGGGCCGAGGTGCTGGTTACCTCCTGTCCTTACTGCATTACCAATTTCGAAGACAGCCGGATGAACCGGGAGGACAGCGAAGATATGGAGGTTAAGGACATCACGGAATTGATCCAGGAGGTCATTTAACCCGCATTGCGCAACCGATTTGCAAACGGATAAACCGGATAAGGACAAAGAGAAGTGGAAAAAGAAACAATAGATGGGCAGTTGTTGCATAGTTCCGCTGAAGGCAATTACGCAGACGTGATGATTGTCGGCGGAGGGATCAGCGGCATCCAGGCCGCTCTCGATCTTGCCACGGCAGGGTACAAAGTTTGCCTGGTTGAAAAATCACCGACCATCGGCGGCCACATGGCCCAACTCGACAAGACTTTCCCCACGAACGACTGTTCCATGTGCATCGAATCTCCCAAGTTCGTAGAATGCAGCAGACATCCCAACATAGAAATTAGGACCTATACGGAAGTGAACGCCGTGGAAGGAGAGGCGGGCAATTTCACGGTGACCCTTATCAAGAAACCAAGGTATGTCGAGGAAAGCAAGTGCACGGGATGCACCGTCTGTGTAGAGTACTGCCCGGTTCATTATCCGGACCGCTTCAACCAGGACATTTCGTCGAACAAGGCCATTCACATTTACTTTTCCCAGGCGATTCCGCTGGTCACGTATATTGACGAAAGCTGCCTTTACCTCAAAGAAGGCAAGTGCAGGATCTGCCAGGGGGTCTGCAAAGCCGACGCCATCAATTTCAACCAGAAGGCGGAGAAGGTGGAAATAAATGTTGGCGCCGTCCTTCTGTCTCCGGGCTTTGAGCCGTTCGATCCCAAACTGCGTAACGACTATGGTTACGGCAAGTTCGAGAACGTAGTTACAAGCTTTGACTACGAACGGCTTTTGTGTGCTACGGGGCCGTACGAAGGCGAAATCCTGAGAGCAACCGACAAGAAGCATCCTCACAAGGTAGCCTGGATTCACTGTGTCGGTTCCCGGCAGGTTATCCCGGGCGGAAAAAGCTATTGTTCCGCNNCATAACGATATTCGTTCCTACGGCAAGGATTTCGAGCGTTTTTACCAGAGAGCGGAGAATCTTCCAGGGGTCCGATTTATCCGCAGTTATGTTTCCATCGGCAGGGAAATCCCCGAGACGAAAAATGTAACCATTCGTTACTCAACTCCTGACGACGGCGTCAAAGAGGAAGAATTCGACATGGTGGTGCTGTCCGTTGGATTAAATCCTCCGGTCGGCAACAAAGAACTGGCTGAAAAGTTCGGTATCGAACTCAATGCACACGGATTTTGTCAAACCAATCCGGTGAATCCCATGGAAACCTCCCGTCGCGGCATTTATATCAGTGGAGCGTTTCAGGGCCCGGTCGATATCCCCGAATCGGTTGTGACGGCCAGCGGTGCCGGCTCCCAATGCGGCGAACTCCTCAACTACAGGCGGGGGAAGCTGGCAAAGGAAAGGGTCTATCCTCCGGAAAGAGATGTGTCTAAAGAGGATCCTAAAGTGGGCGTCTATGTCTGCCATTGCGGTGCGAATATTGGGAGGGTTGTCGATGTACCATCCACTGTGGACTACGCTCTGTCTCTGCCCAACGTGTGTCACGCCGAAGAAAGCCTCTTTATATGCTCTACGGATGCCGCCCAACGTCTGGCAACCTCAATCCGGGAAAAAGGACTGAACCGGGTCATTGTCGCAGCCTGTACTCCCAGAACGCACGAGCCGTTGTTCCGGGATACGCTTCGGGAAGCGGGCATCAATCAATACTTCTACGATATGGCCAATATCCGGGAACATTGTTCCTGGGTACACTCCAAGGAAAAGGAAGACGCCACCGATAAGGCAAAGGGAATTATCCGCATGGCCGTTGCCCGTGCAACCCATCTGGAACCCTTGCAGGAATTCGAACTTCCTGTTGACAAAAAGGCGTTAGTCGTCGGCGGCGGGCTGTCCGGAATGACGAGCGCCCTGAGCATCGTCGAACAGGGGCACGAGGTCCATCTGGTGGAAAAGGAATCGGAACTGGGGGGAATGGCTCGAAGGATTCATTACACCCTGGAAGGATTGGATGTTCAGGCGTATTTGAACGATCTCAAAAGCAGGGTGTATCAACACCCTTTGATCCATGTCCATACGGATGCCGAGATTACGGATGCCACCGGTTACGTGGGAAATTTTGTAACCAGGGTGAATTCTGCCGGACGGTCTGTTGAGATAAAACACGGAGTGACCGTCATTGCCACAGGCGCGGATGAATACAAGCCGACGGAATACCTTTACGGGGAAAACGACAGAGTCCTGACCCAACTGGAGCTGGAAGAGCGAATCGCCGAAGCGGAAGAAAAAGTGACGAGCGCCCAGAGCCTTGTAATGATCCAGTGCGTAGGTTGCCGTCAGGAAGACCGCAATTACTGCGCTCGGATTTGCTGCAGTCACTCCATAAAGAACGCCCTGAAGCTGAAAGAGATCAATCCTGAGATGGACATCCACATCCTTTTCCGGGATATGCGGCCCTATGGATTCAGGGAAGATTACTACCGGGAAGCGGCGGATAAGGAAGTGAAGTTCATACGCTTTGAGCCCGAGAATAAGCCCAAGGTGGAGGCTGCCGAGGTTGAAGGCCGACCGGTCCTGAGAGTGACCGCACCCGATCCTGTTCTGGGAACGGAGCTTGAAATCGACGCCGATTATCTGGCACTGGCTGCCGCCATAATTCCCAACAAGGAACAGAAGGATATTGCCGGATTGTTTAAGGTGACTATGAATCCGGACGGTTTCTTCCAGGAAGCTCATGTGAAATTGAGACCGGTCGATTTCGGTGCGGAGGGCGTGTACCTTTGCGGGACGGCACATTACCCCAAGCATATAACGGAAGCCGTCAGCCAGGCATATGGAGCCGCCGGCAGGGCGCTGACGCTTCTTTCACATGATACGGTTACAGCCTCAGGATCCGTATGTATCGTTAATGAGAGTGACTGTGTATCGTGCGGCGCCTGTATATCGGTTTGTACGTATGATGCAATAAGCTTCCATGATACACCGCAAGGCAAAAAAGCCTTTGTCAATCCCGTTCTTTGTAAAGGGGATGGTCTCTGTAACACCGTGTGCGCAACAGCGGCTATCGAATTAAAGCACTATACGGATGAAGCGATCCTGGATCAAATCGATGCGGCGGCGCCTGTAAAGACGAAGAAACCTGACCTTGTGGAAGTGCCCTGACAAATACAGCAATGAATACTGAGGAAGGAGGTAGGAAGGAATGAGTACAGGACGCACATTCAAGCCAAAGATCCTGGGTTTTGTATGCAANNTGGTGAGCGTACGGCGCTGCCGATCTAGCTGGAGTTTCCAGACAACAGTACGCGACCGATATTAAGCTGATCCGTGTAATGTGCAGCGGCAGAGTCGACCTGGCCTTCGTACTCCGGGCTTTCTCAAACGGAATGGACGGGGTGTTTATCGGCGGATGCCATCTGAACGAGTGCCATTATATTACGGATGGGAACCACCATGCCTACAGTATGGTACAACTTTGTAAAAAATTGATGGAGCACACAGGCCTCAATCCCGAAAGGTTGAGGATTGAAGAGATGTCTGCGGGTGAAGGGATCCGTTACGCCGAAGTGATGAACGATTTTTCCAAGAAGCTTCATGAACTGGGACCCCTTGGAGAGGGTGAAGGCATCGATGCGGCCGGATTGAAGTTCAAACTCGAGACGGTTACAAAACTGGTTCCCTATATTCGACTGGCGGAAAGGGAAAGGCTGCGGGTGCATTTCGACACGGCTGAGGAATATTCCCAATATTTCAAAAGCTACGAGGTAAACCGTCTTCTTCAGGAGCTGATTTTCGATAAACTGGCGATCGGACAGATTCTGGCGCTTCTTCGTGAAACCCCGAGGACTACCGCAGAGATATCGGAGATTTTAGGCATGGACTCTTCCGAAGTATCGAAGCACCTGAATACGTCAGTCAGTCAGGGATATTCGAGGTTTGATGAAGATCTGAAACGCTTTGTCGCCGCCTAGCAGGACGAACCTTGTGTTCGCCCGAAGGCGAATCCAGGATTCACCCGTTAATGACGGAAATCGGTTTGCCGCCGGCAAACAATTGAAGCGTTGGGAATTATAGAGCGGGAAACGGTTATGGATAAAGATCGAATCGATAAGATTATAGAAAAACATCAGAGCGACGCCAGCTCGCTTATTCAGATATTGCTGGAAATTCAGCGCGAGAATCGCTGGCTGCCCAAGGAAGCGGTCTCGAGGGTTGGGGAAAAACTGGGTGTACCGTTGAGCCAGATACAGCACATCGTTACATTCTACAAAGCCTTCAGTCTGCTTCCTAAGGGGCGCCATGAAATTCACATATGTACGGGTACCGCCTGTCATGTGCGCGGCGCCCCGCGCCTGCTCGATTCCGTACAGGACCTGACCGGAATCAAGCCCGGAGAAACGGACATGGATTTGAAGTTCAGCCTTGAGACCGTCGGTTGCGTCGGCTGCTGCGCGTTAGGTCCGGTAATGGTTATCGACGGCGAATACCATGGCAAAATGGCGCCGGCCAAATCGGAAGATGTGTTGAGAAACTACGAGTAAGGATTAATTATGCCGAGGATAAAATCGCCCGCCGAATTGGAGGAGTTCAGGAAAGGCATCCTGTCGAATAGGGATCCACAGAAGCCATGCATAGCCGTTTGCACCGGAACCGGTTGTATCGCTCTCGGTGCGGCGGAAGTGGTCGCCGCCTTGAGAAAAGAGATAATAAAGCAGGGACTGGAAACCAAGGTGGATGTCAAAGTGGATATCCGGGAGACGGGGTGCCCCGGTTTCTGCGAGCGAGGCCCCGTTATTGTGGTCTATCCCGAGGAGATCTGCTATCTTCAGGTAAAGCCGGAAGACGCCAAAGAGATCATTTCAGAAACCATTCTCGCCAAGAAGGTCATCGATCGTCTGCTGTATCTCGATCCCGTTTCCGAAGAAAAATCCGTCCGCGAATCCGATGTGCCGTTTTACAAGAATCAGATGCGGCTTTTAATCGGTAACAATATTAATCTGGATCCGAAGAGCATTGAGGATTATCTGGCCGTAGGCGGCTATACGGCTCTGGCGAAAGCCCTTACCGGGATGAAACCGGAACAGGTATTGGATGTCGTGAAGGATTCCAATATTAGAGGAAGGGGCGGCGCCGGTTTCCCGGCAGGGAAGAAATGGGAGTTTGCCCGCAACAGTCCGGGGGATACCAAGTACGTGGTTGTCAATGCCGATGAAGGGGATCCGGGCGCGTTTATGGACAGGGCGCTCCTCGAGGGCAACCCGCACGCGGTTCTGGAAGGATTGCTGATCGGAGCCTATGCAATCGGGGCTCATGAAGGATTTCTCTATGTCCGCCAGGAATACCCTATGGCGGTGGAGAATGTAACCATCGCGATTCAGAAAGCCGAAGAGATCGGTCTTCTGGGAAAAAATATTCTCGGATCGGGCTTTGATTTTTCGGTTAAGGTGCACCGAGGAGCCGGCGCTTTCGTGTGCGGCGAGGAAACGGCGCTTTTGAGATCCCTGGAAGGGAAGCCCGGAGAGCCGAAGGCAAGACCGCCGTATCCGGCAGTGAAGGGCCTGTGGGACAAACCGACCAACATAAATAATGTGGAAACATGGGCCAACATTCCCTTGATCATAAACAAGGGAGCAGAATTTTTTAACACGATCGGCACTGAAAAAAGCAAGGGGACGAAGATCTTTTCACTGGTCGGCAAGGTGAAAAATACCGGCCTAGTGGAAGTACCCATGGGAATCACGCTCAGGGACATTATATATAAGGTGGGCGGCGGCATTCCCGGAGAAAAGAAGTTCAAGGCAGTGCAAACCGGAGGCCCGTCGGGAGGATGCATTCCCGAGGAGTATCTGGATATGGGCGTCGACTTCGACGAACTGGCGAAAGTCGGCGCCATTATGGGCTCAGGCGGCATGATCGTCATGGATGAA
>DKBB01000121.1 GCA_002451015.1 Acidobacteria bacterium UBA6911 | reverse complement strand
ATCACTGTGACAGGACACTAGTGTATACAGGTAAATGTTTAGGATCCTCGGAGCAGAGGTATAATTTTGGAAACCCGCGAGTTCAACTTTGGAGGGACATTTATTCGGATTGCAGCCAGTATACAGGTAATAAGTCAGGTCTGATGAAAATTAAAATTCGCCTTCCATATCCTCTAACATTTGCTCTATCCCTGAAGCAATTCCATCTAACTTACTAATTTCATCGAACAGCTGGTATTGATCCTTCTGTTCCGGCACCGATTTTATAAGCAGAATCAGGTTGTTAATCGTTTCCTCTAGGCAATCATTATGATTCCTTAGCGATTGAAAGTATTCCCTATTTGGAAAAGATACGGAAATTTTGGCCATCTTTATTTCACCCTCTGCAAGAAATTGATGAACGGTGGTTTTCAAATATAATTATCGACAGATATGTCATATATAGTTAAGTTTCTTTTAGGTCATACATCCTCACCCGGCTTCACCGTATCATCCGCAGATAAACGGGAAAATTGAACGGTACCATCGTTCTTTAAAGAACATATCAAACTGGTTGTTTGGGGATCCATGGAAGAACTGAAGCAGGAAATTTCAAAGTTTATCGAATGCTACAACAGCCGACGTTATCACGAAGCGCTCGGGAACGTGACGCCGGACGGTACTTACTTCAATAGAACCCGACTTGACCGGTTCGGGAGAAAATTCGGGCACCGATTCCGGAAGTACTTATAAATAAAGGATAAAAGCTGAGCGGACGTTCCATCGGCTTCCTCCTTAACTGGAAGGTCATGCGCATCANNTTTTCTTCGCGGTCTTCGCGGTTCAACTTTTAATGTGGTTACTAATTCGTCATACTTATGAACTCATTAGTAAGACAAAGGACGCTCTAATTCCTGTTTGTTTAATCTATATGAAAGTGGGGCCACTATATACGGTTGGGGCGGAGTGAAGAAATGAAATTCGAGATGGCAAAAACAGCCCTTATCAAATCATTCTGTCATACACCAGCGGCTGCCCTGGCAATCAGCTCTTTAAGGTTTCCTAATTTAGCAACTTTCTTCCCATGTCTTATATAATCCTCGCCAATAAGTGACCCTATCGGATACCCGCCGGAATCCTTTGGAGGTGGCGGCATGTTTTTAAAAAATTCCTCCGAATCGGGCATTTCATCCATCAGGTTTTTAGCCCTTCCTATGGGCTGCATAGGGAAATCACCGAATGTTACACCTCTGGCACCATAGTATTCCTTCATTCCAACCGGCAGGTATGAGTCAGGATCCGTTGTTATTATCGTAACCACATGGATACGGTGCATACCCCTCCTATCTTCAGGCATCTCAGCAAGGACCTTCACTATGTTGTCCAGGCTATCCGCCCTTCCCTTTTCCCGGTCATAGTTGTCATGAAATTTATCCATGCTGACGAAAGTCTTAAGCTGGATTTTTGCCTCCTCCGAATATCTGTGGAAAAAGTCATAACACTGATCATAATCAACAAAGTAACTTCCATTGGTATTATAAGAGGGATTGATACCACCCGCAGCCACTGCCAGTAAAACATCCATAAACTTCAGATCCCCCTCCTCCCAGAGGGTAGGTTCCCCGCCATTAAGTACAAAACCAAATCTTTCATTCCGGATGCTGTTGCAGTCAGCTATCAATCTCCGTATCTGTTCCCAGGTCATCCTGTATCCGGGCTTAATGGCGTGATCTTCAGAATCGTCAACATATAAATATCCGCAATGGGCGCACTTGAAATTACATTTGTGCAGGAGAGTCACGCCCAAAACCCTGGTGGGTGGAGACATATCCGCCATATAATACCTCCCTGTGCATGGCACCTTACGCCGTGTTTAAATTACTTCTTTTTATGAGAGTATCAAAGAACATAATATTAAACCTTAACCGATCCCAAGCCTTTGTCAAAACTCCGGCGCCGGCATCGAGCGGGTGAATGATGAATTCACGATTGGATGTATGATAATGGCATTCGGTGACTTTGCCCGCGAGAACCTCACTGTATTTGTTTGAAGTCCGCGGAAATGGGATTCATACAGAAAATAAAATAAGAGGGACCTGCTTTTGTTAGGGGAGGGGGAATTACAGACCGTACCCATTAGCCATTTTGTTGACAGTAAATGTATCAAATGTTCCATTCGCAGGCACGAATATCAGCATGGTTGAGGAGGCAATAACTATGGATATCCGGTATATCAGTGCGGTGTTGTTCGTTAAGGATATGGCGATATCACGCCGGTTTTATGAAGACATTTTCAAGCAACGGGTTGACACGGACTTTGGTAAGAACGTGGGCTATACCAGCGGATTAGCGCTTTGGGAAATCGGCGTCGCACACGAAATCATCTTTGCCCGGGAATATTCCGATCCCGTGCCGCTGGGTCGAAAGAACTTTGAAGTATACTTCGAGAGTGACGATATAGAAGCTGCGTGGCAGGAACTGCAAGATACTGGAGTAGATGTAATCCAGCCGCTGTATGAGCAGCCATGGAGCCAGCGTACGATGCGGATCACTGATCCTGACGGGCATATTGTGGAAATTGGGGAACCGATGCCGCTTGCTGTCAAGCGCCTTGCTGCAGAGGGGCTTGATAAAGATAAGATCAACGCGAAAACAATGATGCCTACTCCTGTGATCGAGCAGATTTTACGGGAAGGTCAAGATTAAATCAGTTAGACCATAGAGGAAGGATCCGCGTATTGCTGACCAGCTCATTACAACTAGGTTTGATCCAGATATAAACTTTACGAATACTTTTTCCGGAAGGGCTTACCAGGGACACGAATCCGGTAAGATCCACCTTATAAATCCATAAGTGACTTATTTAAACAATTGTTACTTTTTCAGACTGCGCAGAAAAGCAACAACATCATCCGCTTCGGCTTCGGATACTCCGACAGGTTTCATTTTACCTCTGCCTTCCAAAACGATTTTTTTCAAAACAGCATCTTCCTGCTCTTGAACCTCTTTGGAACTCAAAGGTCTCATATTTACTTGAAACATTTCGGCGATCGCTTTATTTCCATCACCGGAAGCCCCATGACAGGCTATGCAGCGACGTTCGAACAGGTCCTTCCCCTTTACCGCATCCCCAGCTTCTGCCGTAAATATTGCAAAAGCACATGCAAATATGGGAAACAGTCCCCATGCTCTATTCCAGGATTTCATAAATTCACCCATACTCCTTCCTATTTCAACAAGAATCCATGAATATGAAAATTGCCCCTACAATGAATGACAAGGGACGCAAAAGTCTTCATTATACCTTTCCATCTCATCAGTATACTGATATCACAACAGTCTGGACAGTGCCCAGGAACCAACGGGAGGTGAAATGTAAATGTCATAGTGCATCCCTTTCCAGGACGCCGTTACGAGGGAGCATTCATCTAGAGCCTCTCGGAAGCCGGAAGGATCATTATGAATTCATCCTATCATTTGAGAAAGTAGCGCATGATAGGGCGCGTAGGGGCCCGGCGTTCCACCTCCACAAAGCCAGCTTCTATAAACGTGGAAGCCAGGCCGGTGAAGATCGACACGGTGTTTTTCTTTTCGCCTCCCGAATCTATCGGATACCCTTCGACAATCTTCGCACCGCGTTGTCGAGCGAATCGGATTGCAGCCTTGAGCAGTTGCCCGGCCAAACCTTGATGTCGATGGCTGCGCGGGATATAGAAGCACGTCACCGACCACGCGGGCAAATCATCCACGCGCTTTAAGATATTCGAGCGTTCCAGCGATGGATAAGATTCCCGAGGCTCGATGGCGCACCACCCGATCGGCGAGCCCTTGGAGTAAGCCAGGATTCCGGGCTTTCTCCCAGCCATTATGATCTTCTTAATCGAACGTTTGTTTCCGGCATATTGTTTCTGGGAAAACTCCTTGCGGGTCAGTCTCCACCACATGCACCAGCAGCCGGCGCATGCCCCATTTGGACCGAACAATTTCTCAAAGTCCTTCCAGCGATTCGCCGTAATGGGATGAAATTGTAGTTGAGCCAACTTTGCGACCATAACGGTGTCTTTCACCACCTGTTGATACAAACAATGACCGCTGATGAAGTCACATATTTAGCGTAAATCACGAAACATCTTACCACGGTTTTTATGGTCAAAGGAACAATGCCACAGGCACAAAGTGTTGAATGTCGACGGCACCAGTCGGACTTTTAGGCTTCTATACTTAGAGACTCCCTGTATCCAACTTGGGCCAACTGAAAGCAAAATGGAAGGGAAATGCATAGGGAGAGCTGGTTACGGTACCGGCACTGGTTGATTCAATTCTACAAAGCAGTGGATGACGATATTGATTTTGGGTGGGAATTCTTTATGCTATATGGACGTAGGACAACATAAACTTCCATTAGGTATTCCAGCGGGTTATTCTCGATAGCCCGATGATACGGAACATATTTATGCGCATCATAAGCAGTCTTTTATTAATAATGTTCTGCACTATAGCCTCATTGTCACTGTTCTCTCAGGACTGGCCGATGTGGGGTGGCACGGCGCAGCGAAATATGACTTCCGTCATGAAAAACCTGCCGGAATCCTGGGATGTCAGCACTGGTGAAAACATAAAATGGAAGGTGCCGATCGGCTTGACCTCCTACGGGAATCCTGTGGTTTCCGGCGGGAAGATTTTCCTCGGCACCAACAATGCAAATCCCAGAGATCCTGAGATCACGGGCGACAAGGGTGTGCTCATGTGTTTCCGGGAATCCGACGGGAAATTTCTGTGGCAGGCTATTTCGGACAAGCTGGAATCCGGGTGGGAAAACGACTTTCAGGACCAGGGTGTCTGCGCATCCCCTGCGGTGGAAGGGAACCGGCTTTATTACGTGAATAATCGCGGGGAGCTGGTTTGTCTGGACACGGAAGGTTTCATGGACGGCAAAAATGACGGTTCTTTTCAGGATGAGGTCCATAAAGGACAAGAGCACGCCGACATTATCTGGAAGCTCGATATGATGAAGGAATTGGGCGTTTTTCAGCTTTTCATGTCCAATTCTTCGCCGGCAATCTGGGAGAATCTTGTTTTAATAGGGACCTCTAACGGGCGGGACGGCAATGGCGAGACAATTCCCGCTCCGAAGGCTCCCAGTTTCATCGCCGTCAATAAAAACACAGGAAAGGTGGAGTGGCAGGATAATTCTCCCGGTGAAAATATCCTACACGGCCAGTGGTCCTCTCCGGCTCTCGGCATGGTAGATGGAGTGCTGCAGGCGTTTTTCGCGGGAGGCGACGGCTGGCTGTACGGCTTCAACGGCAGGACCGGAGAAAAACTCTGGAAATTCGATATGAATCCCAAGGATGCCGAATGGCCCAAAACTCGTAACTACGGAGTCGCCACTCCCGTATTACATAAAGGCAACGTGTTCATGAGCGTTGGGCAGGATCCCGACAACGGCTACGGGATCGGACACGCTTATCGTGTAGATCCCTCCCGGCGGGGCGATATTACGGAATCAGGTCGTATCTGGCATTACGACAAAATCAACCGCTCCATTTCAACGGCAGCAGTCGTCGACGGGCTGGTGTACATTCCCGATTTCAAGGGATTTCTTCATTGCCTGGATGCCGGAAACGGGAAACCATATTGGATCTTTGATGCGATGGCACCGGTCTGGGGCTCTCCCCTGGTTGCCGACGGCAAGGTCTACCTGGGCGACGAGGACGGGGATGTTGCCGTCCTCATTGCCGGCAAGGAGATGAAGCAGATCTCCGAAATCCAGATGGGATACTCAATTTATGGCACGCCCGTGCCGGCAAATGGAGTGCTTTACGTCATGACTAGCCAGTATCTTTATGCAATTGCCCGAGATGTCAGTGAACCAGAAAATTGATGCACTCCGGTGCGTGTGAAGCCGCAATCGAAAGTGAATGGTCTGCGGGCGCCGACATCATACCGCTTCAATAAAAGAGGAGTCTGCGAATGAAAGTGAAGTTTAAGCTCACAGCAGTAGTTATATTATTAATCTCAACCTGTGCCGGTGCGGCGGATTGGCCGGGATACCTTGGACCCAAAAGAAACGGCACATCCGCGGAGAAGGGGATACTGCGGACCTGGCCCAAAGAAGGTCCCAAAATTTTGTGGACAGTCCCCGTCGGCATCGGCTACGGCGGTCCGGCCGTCAGCGACGGAAAAGTTTATCTGCTCGACAGGGACGAAAAAGTCGGGGACAACCTGAGATGTTTCGACCTTTCCAGCGGCAAAGAGCTTTGGAACTTCGCTTATGACGCCCCGGGCAGCTTTCACCATCCTGGCTCCCGAACCACTCCCACTGTGGACGGCAATCATGTCTATACCTGCGGCCCTCTGGGCGACCTGTATTGCGTCAATACCGGAACACGCAAACCCGTGTGGAACAAAAATATCTGGAAGGATTTCGGCGGCGATCAGCTGCCCAGGTGGGCGATCACTCAGAATCCCTTAATTTCCGGCAATCTGCTGATTGTGGCGCCGCAAACATCCCAGGCGGGGGTAGTCGCATACGACAAACTGACGGGCGAACTCAAATGGAAATCAGAGGCACTGTCCGGCAATGCCGGATATGTCAGCCCGCACATAATTAAAATCGGTGGAGAGGATCACCTGATTATGATAACGGCCTCCGCGGGAAGGGGCCGCAACGCCAGCAGCGGCACCGTCTATGGTATGGACCCGATGACCGGAAAAGTCTTGTGGACATACGGCAACTGGCAGTGCGGCATACCCATTCCGGATGCTGTGGATGCCGGTGAAGGACGCATACTCATCACCGGCGGATACAGCGCGGGAGCCGCTATGATAAAGGTACAAAAGAAAGAGGACGGTGGCTACGGAGTCACGGAGCTGTATAAAAACATTGATTTCGGCGCACACACAAAGCCGCCGATTCTTTACAAGGACCATTTTTATGCCCAGTACACGATCAACGAGCGGAGCGACGGGCTGGTGTGTATGAATATGGACGGACAGGTCCAGTGGCGTACGGGCGAGGATCCGCTCTTCAATAAGGGCGGGTCCGTGCTCGCCGACGGTTTGCTGCTGAGCGTTGACGGCAATACAATGTTGTATCTTATCGAACCCGATCCTTCCGGTTTCAAGCCATTGGCCAGCGTCGAACTATTAGAACCGGGGGAAAACTGGGCTCCTATAGCGCTTGTTGACGGCAAGCTGCTTATACGGGATCAGAAGAACCTGAAATGCGTCGTGGTGGGTCAGTAAGACCGATAGGATTTTACCCTGAATCAAAACAACAGGCCCCGGGAATCCCCGCCCGCGGAAGGCTCTGATCCTTTAGGATATCGGATTTAACCGGAACTCAAAGGCATTCTGAAACTAAGCGAACTTGAATAAGAAAGATAGAAAACAGCTGCCATGAGCGACAGGATAGAAATGCTTATAAGTTTTTATCGGATATGTAAATAACCGGCTTGATCCTGTCATAGAGCCTGGGATCATGACAACCTGGAGAGCAGCCACCGCCGTTCTCTGTTTTTTCAAATTGTATCGGAATCCCCCAGCCGCCGTAAGGGACGTTTTTACGTAAATGTTTGGGTTCATTGCTTGCATGGGTGGCATGACAAGTACGACAGGTGCGTCCCTTTATCGGCATATTGACATGCAGGTAATGAAGGTTCGTTTTCCCGTTTCTGAAATCGGTTAAATTTTCGGTTTCCTCGATTAAAACTTTATCTTCCTGATGGCAGGAAAAACACAGGTCATAGTTTGAAACATCAAACGGAGCATAAAATTCAGCTGGATATTTCTTTATTAACATCCTGAAATAATCACTTCCGTGAGGTTCATGACAATCGCTGCATTCCCTGTCCGCTACCGGTTTATGAAGATATTCAAACCTGTCCAACTCTGCTTTTGTATCTTCATGACAAGAGAAACATAACTGTCTTTGATCATCAATCAGCATAAATCTATAATTTGAGCTATGACTGTCATGGCACTGGTTGCATTCGCCTTCAGCTACGGGCTCATGAGGATTTTTTACGAATTCACTTGTTTCATGGCACTCACGGCATACTTCTCCAATTTTTGGAGCTGAAACAAGGTATTCGTAATCACTGCTGTGCGGATTGTGACAGTCAATGCACTGCCCTTCTTCCAACGGTTTATGAATATATTTGCCTTTGCCTATCTGATGAGCCTTCGCCCTCAATTGCTCTACCGATGGAATTATTTGCAAATCATCAGTCTGTTCCTCATGACAGCTGCCGCAGAGTTCCTTCCCGGTGCGAAATAGTTTAAACGTGTGTTCTTTCGGATCAACCCATTTGTGGCAGTACTTGCACACACCGAGCTCTATGGGCTGATGAACATGTTGTTTTTGACGGTAAGAATTATGACATTCCCCTTCCGTACAGTTTTCTGTACGTTCCGTGGGCTTTTCAACTGCCCACAGGCAGGGAAATGACAGTAAAACCGCTACAAGAAAGGCAGATATGTGAGTGTGCTTAAACATGGTTTAGTTTCTTCAGTATCAGGAAATATTTTGCTTTGAGGCCGGGAAAAAAGGAAAAATCCTGTCAAATTGGCGTAATATGAGAAAAGGCAGGATAAAAATTATCGCTGCTACCAGGATCCCTTCTTTTTCTAAAAATCCCGGCATAAAACTGGTATGTCCACGATAACTCTTTGATATCAGCTGTCCGCCGATAACGACATTCCATCGCATCAATAGTACTTGTATTAAAAGAAGGCCGGAAGTCAGGAAAACAAGAAAATTTGAAAGTTTCCGCGGCAATTTAAACAGAACCGTAATTGCCAGAAGAAGAAATGATCCCAGTGAACAGATCAGAATCTGTCCTACAACATAGGTATACCATAAGGGCCCGGTGATGAGGTCTTTAAGAACCGCCCATTTTTCCGTCTGCTCATAAGCCAATGAAAGGAGGTCCATAAGCTCCAGCACGACAGCGATAATCATAAAACCCCAGAGAAAACGAACCATCGTATTGAGAGCAGTCTGGTCTATTTTCTGTCTTTTAAGAAAATTTACAAAAAGGTAGAGAAAGGTCAACACGGCAATACCGGATACAATGGCGGAAAATATGAATATTATGAACATAAGTGGGGTGGACCACATGGGATTGGCTTTGATCGAACCAAAAAGAAATCCTACATAACCGTGAAGGATACAGGCAACAGGGATCCCGATGCCGGCAAGTGTTTTGACGATTTTATGATCAATACGGTCCGTCTCTTCATTACGCATTGTACAACCGAGAAGACAAACATAATATGCGGTTTTCAAGGTAACGTTCGAAGAATTATATCGATCGACAGAATCTGCCCTGTAATGGAACCAGATCTCCAGAATGACAATAATGGTGTACGTCAAATAAACAAATCCAAAGCCACTCATGGCAGAGGTAAAATTAGGCGTAATCATAATATTAAAAGCACGTTCCGGTTTTCCCAGGTGGACGAGTAAAGGTAACGCCGCAAAAAGCAGAAAAGCAAAAGACGAGACCAGTGAGAATCGCGCGATGGGTTCCAATTGTTTCAAACCAAATACATGATAAAGGGATGAAACAATAAAAGCACCGGCTACACAGCCTGTAATGTAAGGATACATAACGATCATCACTGTCCAGAGGACATGCATCTCATTGGGGAAGACAAAATCTTCCATTAAATCACCTCCAGATCAAGGCCGATATA